>NZ_VHSY01000040.1:0-1740 GCF_013048625.1 Vibrio sp. 11-4(1)
CGGCATAACAAAGCGTTCAAGAGGGATTCATGCCGCGTGGCATTTTTGGTATGCAGTGAGTTTTGGTGGTGAAAGTGGTCTGCGGAAAGTTGGTTTATGCGGCATTCACCCCTTAACGCGGCGTTAGGTAAATTTATAAATAGAAAACGGAGGTTTGATTGTGGCAAGACCTGCTAGATGGCTAGATGGTTCTTTCAATGATGGGGTTAAAGAGTTTCGGTTGAGCTCATGGAAGTACTTTTCTGATTTTATTAACCAAGAGATGTTGGATTACACCACTTATGTTTATAGAGGGCATGCAAGATCAGAGTGGAAGCTTGAACCTACCTTAGATAGGTTAATTCGGCATCCTAAGTCACCCAAACGAAAACAGCACTTAGAGAAGTTTAAATATGAGACAAGAGGTCGGCGAGGGGCGCACCCCGCATCACTCAGTTCGGATGACGATTGGTGGGCTTTGGGTCAACACCATGGTTTAGCGACACCACTTCTAGATTGGACAGAGTCTCCATTTGTAGCGTTGTTCTTCGCGATGAGTAATGCTGTTAGAGAAAAAAGCAGCGAGATTATTGTATATTCAATATCCCAGTCTTCAATAAATGATAAAAATAAACTAATCAAAAGTACAGACTCAATAAAATTAATAAACGACCAGAAGCCAACAGTAAAAATTGTTCGCCCTTTGAGTGATGAAAACAGTCGATTAGTTAGTCAAAGAGGGCTGTTCACTAGGGGACCTAATAATGTCGACTTAGAAACCTGGGTTAAAACTCATAGAGTAAAAGGAAACGAAAATTTTATTGAGCTAATGAAAGTATTTATACCTATAAAAAATCAAAAAGATGTATTTGATTGCTTACGATATTTAAATCGTATGAACATTAATCACTCAACCCTTTTCCCTGATCTTGGTGGGGCTTCAGATTATTGTAATTTACACCTTGAGGTCAATCGATACTAATTTACCTAACAAACTGTTTAAGAGTGATTCGCAACGTGTGGCATTTTTACTATGCGTTGCGTTTATTGTTTAAGGTGGTATGCGGTGGCATCGGTATTTCGTTGCTCACACCTTAACAGGGCGTTATACCTCGTAGGAGAATTATGAAGAAATTACTAACAGCAGCCATGGGATTATTCGTTTCAAATGCCAACGCAAATATTAGCTGGGAAGATTTTGTTACCGAAGCGCATACTGCTCTGACAGAAAAGCAGAGCAAGCTGATGAGCGAGTTTAAACTTGGTGAACATGAGCGTTTCGACTGGGATCAGGAAAGCGGTACTCTTATATTTTCAAACGATGGAAAGGTTGCTGTTATTGCAAAGGTACAGTTCGTCGGTTCTATTTCTACCACGTCAAATACATGGCTTTGGTCTTGGGCAAACTCTTACATTTATGACAATGTAAAAGATCAGATGCACATCGTTCGAGAGTTTGGCGAGTCAAAAGGCTATGAAGCGCTTATCATAGACAAGTGGGAAGCGGATGAGATTGATGGGTGGGAAATGACTTCCGTGACCTCTTATCTTTTGGAAGCTAAAGGTGCCTACCGAACCACGGGAGAGACGGGTTTTACTTACATGGTGATAACTGACATAAGTTGGGCAAACTAGGCTTAGTATCAAGTTTGAAGTGCGACACTTTTTACAGATGCGCATGAATATACTCCGTTGGTGTCCTATACCCAAGTCTTTTGCGTGGGCGCGTATTTAATTTGTGTGCAATTTCATTGCAGAGCT
>NZ_VHSY01000041.1:0-1542 GCF_013048625.1 Vibrio sp. 11-4(1)
GTGAAGTCATTGATGCCATGCTTCCAGGAAAAGCCTCTAAGCTTCAGATTGTAAGGAATCGTACCCCAAACCGACACAGGTGGTCGGGTAGAGAATACCAAGGCGCTTGAGAGAACTCGGGTGAAGGAACTAGGCAAAATGGTACCGTAACTTCGGGAGAAGGTACGCTCTCGACGGTGAAGTCCCTCGCGGATGGAGCTATTGAGAGTCGCAGATACCAGGTGGCTGCAACTGTTTATTAAAAACACAGCACTGTGCAAAATCGCAAGATGACGTATACGGTGTGACGCCTGCCCGGTGCCGGAAGGTTAATTGATGGGGTTAGACTTCGGTCGAAGCTCTTGATCGAAGCCCCGGTAAACGGCGGCCGTAACTATAACGGTCCTAAGGTAGCGAAATTCCTTGTCGGGTAAGTTCCGACCTGCACGAATGGCGTAATGATGGCCACGCTGTCTCCACCCGAGACTCAGTGAAATTGAAATCGCTGTGAAGATGCAGTGTACCCGCGGCTAGACGGAAAGACCCCGTGAACCTTTACTACAGCTTGGCACTGAACATTGACCCTACATGTGTAGGATAGGTGGGAGGCTTTGAAGCGCAGTCGCTAGATTGTGTGGAGCCGTCCTTGAAATACCACCCTTGTAGTGTTGATGTTCTAACGTCGACCCCTTATCGGGGTTGCGGACAGTGCCTGGTGGGTAGTTTGACTGGGGCGGTCTCCTCCCAAAGCGTAACGGAGGAGCACGAAGGTGGGCTAATCACGGTTGGACATCGTGAGGTTAGTGCAATGGCATAAGCCCGCTTGACTGCGAGAATGACAATTCGAGCAGGTGCGAAAGCAGGTCATAGTGATCCGGTGGTTCTGAATGGAAGGGCCATCGCTCAACGGATAAAAGGTACTCCGGGGATAACAGGCTGATACCGCCCAAGAGTTCATATCGACGGCGGTGTTTGGCACCTCGATGTCGGCTCATCACATCCTGGGGCTGAAGTCGGTCCCAAGGGTATGGCTGTTCGCCATTTAAAGTGGTACGCGAGCTGGGTTTAGAACGTCGTGAGACAGTTCGGTCCCTATCTGCCGTGGGCGTTGGAGAATTGAAAGGGGCTGCTCCTAGTACGAGAGGACCGGAGTGGACGAACCTCTGGTGTTCGGGTTGTGTCGCCAGACGCATTGCCCGGTAGCTAAGTTCGGGATCGATAACCGCTGAAAGCATCTAAGCGGGAAGCGAGCCTTGAGATGAGTTCTCCCTGATACTTTAAGTATCCTAAAGGGTTGTCGTAGACTACGACGTTGATAGGCAGGGTGTGTAAGCGTTGTGAGGCGTTGAGCTAACCTGTACTAATTGCCCGTGAGGCTTAACCATACAACACCCAAGGGGTTTTGATGGACTCAATGAAAGAACATTGAATGTGTAAGAACGAGAATTAAGAAACAGCTTTCCGGATTAAAGAATTTGCTTGGCGACCATAGCGTTTTGGACCCACCTGATTTCCATGCCGAACTCAGAAGTGAAACGAAATAGCGCCGATGGTAGTGTGGGG
>NZ_VHSY01000042.1:0-1261 GCF_013048625.1 Vibrio sp. 11-4(1)
GCGTTAGAGTTCATGATGAAAGGAGTAAACAATGTTAGATTTACCAAAAAGTATTCAGGTTTTATTTAGTAATAATCCTAAATTAGCTGAGTTAGTCCCAAACCCTATTGTTGTTGCAAATACTTCATTCATATCTGCATTCAGCAATCAATTATGCCGTCAGACTAGTTCTAGCAACAATGACGAGTTTTACAGAATCGTTTTTAAAAAGGGCTCGTCTAGAGAATTGATGACGATCAATAATGGTGAACTAAAAGGTTTGCTTACTTCTACTTGTATAGAAAAAGGAAAAATAAGTGATGTTGCTGGCTTAGAACAAGTTGATATAGGTAATGAACATGAAGCTATGCCTGCTCTTTTAGGCATAAGCCTATATAGCTCAATTAAAGCCAGTTTGTCTTATATATCACAGTTAAGTGCTGACATTAGAAATCACCAAATTATTGAAGAGCAGGCAAAATTTGAGAGGGTCTCTGAAACTATTTCGGATAGTTTTAGGAGCATTCCTGACATTTCCGTAGATAAAGCAATGCGGAGTGTATATCTATCGAGAATAGTTAAAAACAATGAAGACTGTTATGAGTTATATGTTTCTCAGAGGTATAAGTTTGCTGAGTTATTGGATTCAGAGCCGCAAGAATTCTCTACAGGTTATAACTATTACTTTACAACCTATGATGGAAAAACATTTTACCCCGACCGTTTCTTTACTGGAAAAGTGATGAAACACTCAATATTTTCCGTATTTGAAAGATTAGTTGCAGGTAGGATCTGTGAAATAGTAATTAGTGGGAACTATTCTCAGAGTAATATTCAGAGACATAAAGACTTCATCGATCGCATTAAAAATGAGTTAATGAGCCTCATGAGTTATCGATTGAGTGCTTTTGATAATTTTACTGAAAATCATAAAGATACGATCGAAACAGATTTAAATTTAACAGGTTATGAACGTGAAAAACTGCAAAATGAGCTAAATAATCACTTAAAGTTTGTTAATGGTATTCAGCAGGATTTATCAACGTTGTTAGACGAGAAGTTAGATGGCTTTAATATATTGTCTCACCTAATGGACAGAGATGAGTTTGACGTTTATCTCATTGATGGGAAGTTATTGATATCTAACGGTGACTGAACTCTAACAAAGCGTTTAAGACGGATTCCCAACGCTTGGCATTTTCGGTTTGAATTCAGCTTTAGTGTTTACGGCACCATGTTTTAGGTCAGGTGGTAGCGTTGCTCACCACTTAACGCGGCGTTA
>NZ_VHSY01000043.1:0-1223 GCF_013048625.1 Vibrio sp. 11-4(1)
AACTGCGAGCTCAGTTGGCCTGTAAACTTGACGAAGTTCATCTAAGCAACACTCTGACAGTTCAACCACTGATTTTTCGTTTGAATCAAGCTGCTTGATCATCAATTTCACCTTAGGCATAACGCCCGCTTAAGGGGCAGACAACGCTACTGCCAACTTACCGCATAACACCGTAATCACAAAAACCAACGCATAGTAAAAATGCCACGCGTTGGCTGTCCCTCTTGAAGCGTTTGTTAGCAGCCAGTTTATGCATCTGGTTCTCTGTACTCGATTGACTCTGCGTCAAAATCTGTAACTGATTTAGTTTCAACACCCATTTTATAGACTGGATGTCCTTTGAACGTATAAAAAGGATTAGTATCTTTGCAATAGCGAATCTCGTCAAAGTCACTTTCGTTTAAAAATACATTGACTGTCGACCCTCCCACACGACGAATCGCAACTATTTTGCTCGCCGGATACATCTTATACACCTTGCCGTATATTTCTTGGTATGCGCCTAAGTAAGTTTCATTCGAAAGTTCAACTAAATAGTTTTTAGTTTCTCTATCAAATGCGACTACAGTCTCTTGACCTTTAGCCGGTGAGCCGATGGATATTTGGCTAACACCTCCACTTGTACCAATACGGTTAACAATCGTTGAAATTTCTTTAAAAATGGAACTAATGAATATGCGTTTGTTGGGGTCGTTTTCATTTTTTAGCTGTTGGATTACGTCACCTACGTAATAGCCAATAACTCCCGATATAACCCAATCTGCTACTTTTAACATAGCTTGTTGAGTATGTGGGTCAGCCAATATTGGAATTAGGGAGAAACCATCGGAGGCTCTTTTTCGCTGGCCAATTTGAAGAGATAAATGTTGCCTCTCTTCATTTGAAGGGAATGCACCTTTAACCAAACGGTCTTCCTGAGCTAAATACGCTTTATTTATAATTCGTTGAAAAGCAATTAAAGATTCGCCAAGATCATAAATACTGACTCCGCGTTTATCTAGATCATCACCAATAAAACGAATGGTAAAGAGCCCATTTTCATATTTTTCTCTTTCTTGCATCTGATACCCTTATACATAACTACCAGTATGGCTGCTAACGCCGCGTTAAGTGGTGAGCAACGCTACCACCTGACCTAAAACATGGTGCCGTAAACACTAAAGCTGAATTCAAACCGAAAATGCCAAGCGTTGGGAATCCGTCTTAAACGCTTTGTTAGAGTT
>NZ_VHSY01000044.1:0-1207 GCF_013048625.1 Vibrio sp. 11-4(1)
AGGTGAACAAGCTGGAAAGCTTGGCGATACAGGGTGATAGCCCCGTAACTGACGACGCATATTCAGTGAAATCGAGTAGGGCGGGACACGTGATATCCTGTCTGAATATGGGGGGACCATCCTCCAAGGCTAAATACTACTGACTGACCGATAGTGAACCAGTACCGTGAGGGAAAGGCGAAAAGAACCCCTGTGAGGGGAGTGAAATAGAACCTGAAACCGTGTACGTACAAGCAGTAGGAGCAGGCTTTGTCCTGTGACTGCGTACCTTTTGTATAATGGGTCAGCGACTTATATTCAGTGGCAAGGTTAACCATCTAGGGGAGCCGTAGGGAAACCGAGTCTTAACTGGGCGTTCAGTCTCTGGATATAGACCCGAAACCAGGTGATCTAGCCATGGGCAGGTTGAAGGTTGAGTAACATCAACTGGAGGACCGAACCGACTAATGTTGAAAAATTAGCGGATGACTTGTGGCTAGGGGTGAAAGGCCAATCAAACCTGGAGATAGCTGGTTCTCCCCGAAAGCTATTTAGGTAGCGCCTCGGACGAATACTACTGGGGGTAGAGCACTGTTAAGGCTAGGGGGTCATCCCGACTTACCAACCCTTTGCAAACTCCGAATACCAGTAAGTACTATCCGGGAGACACACGGCGGGTGCTAACGTCCGTCGTGGAGAGGGAAACAACCCAGACCGCCAGCTAAGGTCCCAAATTACTACTAAGTGGGAAACGATGTGGGAAGGCTCAGACAGCCAGGATGTTGGCTTAGAAGCAGCCATCATTTAAAGAAAGCGTAATAGCTCACTGGTCGAGTCGGCCTGCGCGGAAGATGTAACGGGGCTAAGTAGTAAACCGAAGCTGCGGCAATACTCTTTGAGTATTGGGTAGGGGAGCGTTCTGTAAGCGGTTGAAGGTGTGTGGTAACGCATGCTGGACGTATCAGAAGTGCGAATGCTGACATGAGTAACGATAAAGGGGGTGAAAAACCTCCTCGCCGGAAGACCAAGGGTTCCTGTCCAACGTTAATCGGGGCAGGGTAAGTCGACCCCTAAGGCGAGGCCGAAAGGCGTAGTCGATGGGAAACGGGTTAATATTCCCGTACTTCTTACAATTGCGATGGGGGGACGGAGAAGGCTAGGTGGGCCTGGCGACGGTTGTCCAGGTTCAAGTGCGTAGGCTGAAGAGTTAGGTAAATCCGGCTCTTCT
>NZ_VHSY01000045.1:0-1173 GCF_013048625.1 Vibrio sp. 11-4(1)
TATTTTGACCACTTCATTGACAAGACGGCTGTTTTTCTCCGTATCTTCAATCAGATAAAGCACTTTATCATATTGGAATGTCAATGACTTCGAGAGTTTACGCGTGGTCTGCCAAGCCAAAATATCATCAAGCTCAGCTTGACTTTCTCGAATAGGACGATGAAGATCTTTAGGGTAATTGGCGGGCTTCGCAAAGCGGCGGTTAAAATCCTCGATAAAGTAGGGCAGCCATGCGTTGGCTTCTTCTATAGTATTAATGCCTTGTAGACGCATCTCTTTGATTAATCGGTCTTGTAATGTCTTATTTGCACGCTCAACACGTCCCTTGGCTTGAGAGCTGTTCGCACAAATCAGTTCAATCCCAAGCTCATCGAGAATACGACCAAATTGGGTTAATCCCACTTTCTTAAGATGCTCTTGGTTGACTCGAAATATCGAGTGCTTATCGCTGTAAAAAGCGACAGGCTTGCCATGTTGATCCAGATATTCCCGTGTGGCCACCATGTAATCAAAGGCAGATTCAGTATCACTGAAGCGTAGGTTCATCAAACGACCCGTCGCATCATCGATGTAGACCAAGAGACAGCACTTAGGGCTGCGCCCTTCAAACCAATCGTGGTGTGAGCCATCAATCTGAACCAGTTCACCTAAACAGTCACGACGATAACGGGGTTGGTAAACACGAGGCTGACGTTGTGAGTGTGGCACCCAGAGACCATCAGCGATCATCCACTGGCGTAAGGTCTCATTGGAAACAGGCAAGTTATGGAGCTCTAACAATTTTTCTTGTGCTAATGTTGGAGCAAAATCCGCATAATGCTTTCGTACAATGGCTAAGATAGTCTGACGATAATCACTGGAGATACGATTATTACTTGGCTTACCACGAGCACCATGCACCAAACTGGCCGCACCGGACTCTCGTAGTCGGTTCATTAGGCGTTGAACTTGGCGCTCACTTAAGTTGAGGATCTCTGCCGCATCCGCACGGCGTAAACGATGTTCACAAACATCATTGATCACTTTGTAACGTGAAAGGTCTTTGTCACTCATAGTTACCAACATCCCAATGTCCCTTAAATAAGTTCACATAAGAATGAGGCTAGCTGCTGAACCTAAATAAAGAGACATTTTAACTTTGCTAAAAAGTGACATTACAACTTTGCGCCTACA
>NZ_VHSY01000046.1:0-1147 GCF_013048625.1 Vibrio sp. 11-4(1)
ATCAATCTGTGTGAACACTCATCGCAATAATCATCGTATAAGGAGGTGATCCAGCGCCAGGTTCCCCTAGCGCTACCTTGTTACGACTTCACCCCAGTCATGAACCACAAAGTGGTAAGCGTCCCCCCGAAGGTTAAACTACCTACTTCTTTTGCAGCCCACTCCCATGGTGTGACGGGCGGTGTGTACAAGGCCCGGGAACGTATTCACCGTGGCATTCTGATCCACGATTACTAGCGATTCCGACTTCATGGAGTCGAGTTGCAGACTCCAATCCGGACTACGACGCACTTTTTGGGATTCGCTCACTCTCGCAAGTTGGCCGCCCTCTGTATGCGCCATTGTAGCACGTGTGTAGCCCTACTCGTAAGGGCCATGATGACTTGACGTCGTCCCCACCTTCCTCCGGTTTATCACCGGCAGTCTCCCTGGAGTTCCCGACATTACTCGCTGGCAAACAAGGATAAGGGTTGCGCTCGTTGCGGGACTTAACCCAACATTTCACAACACGAGCTGACGACAGCCATGCAGCACCTGTCTCAGAGTTCCCGAAGGCACCAATCCATCTCTGGAAAGTTCTCTGGATGTCAAGAGTAGGTAAGGTTCTTCGCGTTGCATCGAATTAAACCACATGCTCCACCGCTTGTGCGGGCCCCCGTCAATTCATTTGAGTTTTAATCTTGCGACCGTACTCCCCAGGCGGTCTACTTAACGCGTTAGCTCCGAAAGCCACGGCTCAAGGCCACAACCTCCAAGTAGACATCGTTTACGGCGTGGACTACCAGGGTATCTAATCCTGTTTGCTCCCCACGCTTTCGCATCTGAGTGTCAGTATCTGTCCAGGGGGCCGCCTTCGCCACCGGTATTCCTTCAGATCTCTACGCATTTCACCGCTACACCTGAAATTCTACCCCCCTCTACAGTACTCTAGTCTGCCAGTTTCAAATGCTATTCCGAGGTTGAGCCCCGGGCTTTCACATCTGACTTAACAAACCACCTGCATGCGCTTTACGCCCAGTAATTCCGATTAACGCTCGCACCCTCCGTATTACCGCGGCTGCTGGCACGGAGTTAGCCGGTGCTTCTTCTGTCGCTAACGTCAAACAACGCCGCTATTAACGACGCCGCCTTCCTCACGACTGAAAGT
>NZ_VHSY01000047.1:0-1125 GCF_013048625.1 Vibrio sp. 11-4(1)
TAACGCCGCGTTAAGTGGTGAGCAACGCGGCCACCCTACCTAAACCATTGTGCCGTAAACACTAAAGCTGAATCAAACCGAAAATGCCAAGCGTTGGGAATCCGTCTTAAACGCTTTGTTATGTTCACTTCCCTAAACCACCGAGAAACTTAGGCAACATTGCTAGATCTCGGATTTGATCGACTTCAGATTTGGTCAAGTTACGGCAGACATATGGAAATGCCTTTAACAAGATTTCTTTCTCTTGGTCAAATGCTTCGGCGCTGTATTCAATAGTAGGGTCGTTCAATTCGTTGCAAAATCCCATTACAGCTCTCAAATAAAGAGTTGGCGTGAAATAATCTTTTAGATCTGCCCATGCATCTACATAACCATCAGTGAAGTATCGAGCAGAGTGAGAGAGCTTATAGTCGCAATCGCCACCACAACAAACGTACTGATTTCTGATTTTCTTGATTGCTACGTCATTAACAGTTTCATATTTACTCCAAGAAACTACCCTACCAATACTTTCATAGCCAAGTTCTTCTCCGCAACAATGACATTTAAAAGGTTCAAAGTCTGAGAAGATTTGAGCTGGTTTCGGATTCTCATCAGCCCAAGACTTATATGAAATAGGGAAGTATCGTTTTGCTAATTCGAGACAACTACTATTTTTGAGCAATGTTTGCTCAATCTTTGATGAATCGAAAAACTGGTGCTCAATTTCAGTAATACTTTCAACTTTAGCTACTAAACCAGATGAGGGCAATGTTGAATAAAAACCGATGAACCCGTCGCAACCATGAGCACGTAGCGAGTCTAGGATTTCTGGCTCGTCAGCTTTAGACACAGATGAACCTGAATGAGCTTTATGCTTACAACTAACAAGCCAACGCACTTCGGTATCATTTGCTATACCTTTTCGTGTTTCAATCAGAAGTAGATCTTTTCCACCATCAGCACCTCTTCCGGGAGCTGATTCAATTTTATAGCCTAAGTTGTGGAAGAAATCCCGTGCAAAAAGCTCGAATTTGTCTTGTTCACCGCCACCCTTATGTGGCATGGGAATCTCTTTAAAATCTAATATTGCCATCCGTATTTCCTGCTTGTGAACATAACGCCTTGTTAAGGTGTGAGGCACGC
>NZ_VHSY01000048.1:0-1113 GCF_013048625.1 Vibrio sp. 11-4(1)
TCGGTATTGCGTTGCTCACCCCTTAACAGGGCGTTATAAACAAGAGGAGATTTTCGATGGGAAGTAAGATCCCTGAAGCTAGGCTAGGATCTGGCAATCGTGTAGCTGCAACTGATTATGAGAATAAGCCCTATGGGGCTCCATTTTGTGCATCTCCTAGTTGTAGTGCACAGTTATCATTTGTGAAAAGGCATGATCGAAAATACGCCACTAAAACTGTAGAAATAGCACCATGTTTTCGATTAAAAAGAAATGAAGAACATGGTGCAAAATGTAAGTATAACATTGGTGGTCAGCTCAACATCATAGCTAAATCATCTGACTCTGCTGTCTTTTCCGCAATTGAGAAATCAAAATATGAGTTTCGACTTCATATTCTTCTTAAAGCACTCTGGGAGTTGTCTAAACCAGAGATAGAAAACAAAGGAAAGGCTTGGGGTTCTTTGGGAGAGTCTGATAAGAAATACTCCAACAAAGGTAAACTAACCAACTATCTGAAAACATTGAAGCAAATACTTCAGTTGAGAGCACTATGTGAAGATAACAAAGAGTTGAAAAGTTTAGTAACGCTTAACTATCGGGGCAAGAAAGTTAGTTGGGAACGTTTCTACTTTGATCATGAGAACCTTCATAACTTTTTAAAGCACTATAAAGTTGGTGAATACACTATGCCTCTTGCCATTTCTGGGCATATTCATGAACTAAGAAAACCAACGAATGAGAAGTTCCCTTTTCATGTAGTAGAGCTAAATTCTCCATTTGTGGAACCTGATAAAAATGGAGTAATTAAGAAGCCAATTCCACAAATTATTTTAAAAAATAGTTCATTGCTTAAGTACATAGATCCATCAAAAGAATATATATTTTTCGGACGCTGGAAGCCTCGTGAAAGAAAACGTAGTGGTCGCAATGAGAACTCAAAGACGCAATGGGTATTTGAGAACATAGAGATGTACATAGATAACAAAGATCACTTCATCGAGTGCTAGTTTATAACAAACTGTTTAAGAGTGATTCGCAACGCGTGGCATTTTTACTATGCGTTGGTTTAGTTGATTAAGGTGGTATGCGGCGGCATCGGTATTGCGTTGCTCACACCTTAACAGGGCGTTA
>NZ_VHSY01000049.1:0-1095 GCF_013048625.1 Vibrio sp. 11-4(1)
GAAGCTCTGCAATGAAATTGCACACAAATTAAATACGCGCCCACGCAAAAGACTTGGGTATAGGACACCAACGGAGTATATTCATGCGCATCTGTAAAAAGTGTCGCACTTCAAACTTGATACTAAGAGGCGGGCTCAAGGACAATATCCTGACCATCAACTTCAATTAGCCCGAAGTCACCTTCTAACGAAAGGGAGCCTTGTAAATAAGAGACTCCTTCAACTTCACCTAATGTTGGAATGTCACTTAAAGTCGTCTTTCTAGCAGATAGCTGCATTCCCTTAAAACGAACAGTTATCGCTTTACCTTGCTTATTACTGACAAAGAGTTTGACCTTCTGATCAGACTCTAAAAGGAATAGTATTTCAATATAGGTATCATCAAAACTTTGATTAAGCGAGAGTAACTCTGAATCAATTAGACAATTTAGTTCCATATTTCTCCAAGCCTTATAACGCCCTGTTAAGGGGTGAGCAACGCAATACCGATGCCGCCGCATAACACCTTAAACACTAAAAACAACGCATAGTGAAAATGCCACGCGTTGCGAATCCCTCTTGAACAGTTTGTTATGCGATAACTGTAGAGTGCGCAGAGATAACCTGCCAGTTACCCTTTTGCTTTGTCCAAACACGAGAAAATGCAAACTCACCGTTTGCTACAGCCCCATTATAACTGCCTTTGATTTCCGCGTTTACGTAAACCAAAACGACATCCTTCTGAGGTACTACGTGAAGATCATGGAATTGAATCGACTTAATAACTAGTAAGCCTGAGCCATGCAGTGCTATATCGTCTTGTTTGGAAGTTCGATGACCAAGGTGATTAACAAATACCAAGTCATCAGACAATAAGTCTTGCAAGGCAATCGTATCTGAATTGAGCATTGAAGTTTTTAACTTCTCCTCTACTTCAATTATTTCTTTAACTACATTGCTTTCCATACTATCAACTTCCTCATATCGCATAACGCCCTGTTAAGGTGTGAGCAACGCAATACCGATGCCGCCGCATACCACCTTAATCAACTAAACCAACGCATAGTAAAAATGCCACGCGTTGCGAATCACTCTTAAACAGTTTGTTATAAACTA
>NZ_VHSY01000004.1:0-477821 GCF_013048625.1 Vibrio sp. 11-4(1)
GTGTTGATGCTCCCCATAACTTTCTCCAAACACCTGTATGATGCTAAGTGCTTATAAGTATAGATCAGCAGACAAACAGGACATTTCTACTTTGCTGAGGACAGGACATTTTAAAATGGGATTGACATTAGAGTTAGAAGATTAGCAGTGGCGATGTCAGCTTAGTTTCACCGTATTTGGCTTTTGCGGCCTATCGGCTGTCTTGTATGGGCCATGAACTTCTATTTCACCGCAGCGGCCACTTGATAAGAACCAGTCATCAACTTTAAAACCGTGTAGCTGATTAAGTTCCTGCACTGTGTCTTAGGTTACGTTCGACACCATGCACGTTGGCTCTGCATCTTGCTCATTCAAGTAACCGAACAACTGGATCGGATATTCCATTATTTCTCTCCAACTTTCTGAGTTAACAAGATCTTTTGCTGGCGTTCTTGAAGTTCTGATACTAACTCTGCTGGGCATGAGCTAGTGTTTAAGTTATATCAGATAAGCAACCTAACGATTGCTTAAAGCCTTTGTCTTCAAATCTCATTATATCCTTTCGATAACTTATGTTTTAAGTTATCGAAAGGACGAGAAAATTCAATGTTCTCACTTATGGCCACATATTGTTCATCCCAAAAGTGTAAGTATTACATTAGCTTTATAGGAACAAGGCATCCATTAGATGTAAACTCTCTACTTTTCAATCTATACCTAGATCTTTCTTCATATGTTCACTCAACTCACTAGTGGTTCTTACATTAATTTTATGTTTGCAATGATGGATTCTCAACTCTTCACCAAATAATTTTACTAACGATTTTGTATACAAAGCACTAATATTATTTATTATTCTATACAATGTACCTTTCTGATAAACAGATCTTTTCGAATTTTGTATTGCAGTCTTCATATTTAAATATTCTCACATTTTTAACTTTATAATTTAAAGAATCATTTTCAATCTCGATCTTTATTATTACTTTTGTCGATATTGAATGAGTCATTATCAATGATGCACAGTCGACAATTAAATTACCTGAATCCAACTTAGTAATTTCACGAGAGAGAACTTTTATTTTTAAATTTTCCGTTTCGTTATTTAAGTCGATTGAGTTAATTTCTTCAGGATATTTGTTTAACTTAATATCCAATATGGTTTTATTAAGATAGTAGTCTGCCATTATTTCATGACGGCTTTTAAATATCATTGTCCCCCTCCGTTGATGCAAGTTATACTTTCCCTCCCGTTAAAAGACAACGTGACTCAGAGTTGCAAAAAGGTAACAATCATGGAATTGATGAACAATGAGCTGGTCTGCTTTGCAGCCATTTGTAAACACCTCTCTCTTACAGAGGCATCAAAAGAACTTGGAAAGTCGAAAGCTCAAGTCAGCAGGCAGTTAGCGGCATTAGAAAAACAACTTGGTGTAACACTCGTCCACAGGACAACAAGAAAACTCGTTTTAACTGATCATGGTGAAAGCATTAGAGAGCTTGCCATCAAAACGTTAGAGAGCTTGCAGGAGTTGAATTACAGAGCTAGCTCGTTGAGTGAGTGCATTAATGGAAAGTTTAAAATTACAATGCCCAACTCTATAGCCTCTTCTATTTTTGGTTCTGTTCTTAAAGGCTTACAAGAACGATATCCAGCAGTGAACTTTGAAATATCATCAAGTAACAATGTTGAGAATTTATTAGAAAGCAATGTAGATTTAGCGATTAGGCTTAATAATATTATTGATGACACTCTGATTGCACATAAAATCGGTGATTATAACGATGTTTTAATATCTACAGTTAACAATGCCAATAACAACACGCTATTAATCTACAAGAATCACTCGAATAAGGAATCAATTAAAAAGCAGTACACTGACGTTATCGAAGTTGATAACACCTCTATTTTAATAAACTTTGTCTCTGAGGGGGTTGGGGTTGGCGTCATTCCAAATTACCTTGTAAAAAGTAACCATATAGACAACAATATCCAAATTTCACAAAATTTTGATATAGAACGCTCCATGTATATCGCCTCCCCTTATCAAAACCCTTTACCAAGAAAGCTAGCTGAAATATCTACTTTTATTAGGTCTGAGTTATCAAAAATATTGAAAAATGAATCACTTTAGGATGGCTTTTCAGGTTTATAATTTTCCTTTGATAACTCATGAGATCTAGCGAGAAGCTTTGTAACGTATTGTTTCAAAGAGCCTCGTTAGGCATTTATGAAAATCCCCAACTTTATGCTTGTTATCACAACATGAGATGCTATACCGTTTCATTATCAAGGCTTTGCGTGGAATAAATCACGTGGGTTAAACGATAGATTGACTTACATTAAAAATTTAATCGAAAGCAGCTTTATATTAAATTGATTTCATACCGTTCTGCGTGTATCTTCTACCCATATCCCCACAATAACCAAGGAGAATGCCATGGATAAGCTACTCGCGTCTGCACTAGAAATTAAGCAGCGAACTATGGTGACTGGCTTTTTTGCTAGAAATGGATTCAAAATTGCTATGACCGATTTTGATGATGTCACTTTTGAGCGAGAAGGTGTGCAAGTTAACGTGCATTTTGATTTGCAGTCAAACGCAGAGTCTGCATCTATTTTATCCCAAGAGGCATCTGCCATTCCTGGTTAGTTATTTTGTTGTCAATCATACGCAAAGCCGAACGCAAACGTTCGGCTTTTTAATATGCGAAAAACGGGATTACAAAAGATGTGGCACAAACCTGCGTTACTGTCACTCATCCAAGTAAACAATCAATAAATCCGCTTCAACCTCATTCGCTACCCTTGGTACCGATGAAAAGAAACGGCTCAATAAATTATGATGATGACCGCAGACAACTAGGTCTATTCCCTCTTTTTTTACGATTCCCGACAATTTGATATGAAGGTCACCGATAACTGCCATCGTCTCGTGTACTGGATATAGGCATTTATCAGCGAGTTCTTGTAGCTCCTTTTGCAACTTTTGTTCTTCTTTCGGCTCCATGATCACACGATCAACATCCACATAAACGAATGAAAGTTTGGCGTTCGAGTTCTTTGCTTGAGTTATTGCTTTTTCGATAACGACTTGGCTAGATTGAGATAAATCAACAGCGACTAAAACGTGCTTGTAACTCATTCTTTCTCTCCTAGTTAGTTTTCATGTGCTTATAGTAAGTCTAGTTCACTAAGAGCGAATGCAATGTCTAAACTCATATTTCATGAAAATATTGGAGTTTGATATAAGAATGTGGAAACAGCCGAGCGATCAGCTATCTAATAGCCTTGAAGGCTCGTGAAGTCAACTAGTGACTTAGGAACCGGTTATTGATATGTGGCCCATTTTGTTCTCCCTCCTTAAGATGTACATAACTATGTAACTAACGCAAACAAACCCACGTTACGCCGTCACTACGCTTCTAAACCCTGTCAATTTCTATTGCAGCTTGTTTTATATTCCTAATTACAACGTCGCCTAGTTTAGTAAAACCACTTGGCAATAAGTAATTTCTTCGTGTAATCCATCGATCAAGATTAAGAATTATTTTCATAGACAACACTGAATTAAAGACAAGATTTAGAGTTAAAACAGAGTCCAACACTCCTATGTTCAACCTAAGACCGACATACGTCTGCGAGCACTTACTGTCTATATAACGTCAACTATATAACTATATTCAGATTTTATTTCTCTGTTACAACGTGTCTTTTTTATCTTTACAGCACAATCCTCTACTTGAAAGTATATCCAATCATCATCTTGTAATTTAATTACACAAAAAGATGTTCGAAACATAACCACAAGACAAAAAACCAACACAAGTTACTGAATTTATTAATTTTAATTTAAAAAATAGCATTTCACCCCATATTCGTTCAAGCCAGAACGCATCAGGGTTAACTTAAATAAGTAAAATTTTACCAATTGCTTAGTACAGAATAGAGGAAGTTGAATAAATTGAAAGGTATAGAAATAACGTTACGACGTAACTACGTTAAGGTGTGAAAATATTTGAGGATAATATGAGACCAAAAAAACAGGGCCAAAGCCCTGATATGAATTAATTAGTTTTGTTGCTGTTGTTTTTCTGCGTACTCAGATCGAATCTGTTCGGCAACAATTTTGATGGCTTCTGCTGTACTTGTGCCCTTCGCCATCAATTCTTGAATTCTCTCTACAGCTTGTTGTTGCTCTTGGTGAGATAGAGGGGGTAAATCGTCAAACATAAAAAAGCTCCTCATTTTGAGGAGCAGACTATAACGATTCAATTAATAGGTCGCAAGGAAATTAATGGATGCCCCCATTGCGTTCTCGTTCGTGTACTGAGCAGCAATATCTAATTCGATCAACTTAAGTGGAGACAGTCCAATACCTGCAGTAATGGTACCTTCGTCGCTACTTCGAGCTAAGTTTTTCATATAACCCGCTCGCAATGCCATTTGACGCAAGATATCAAATTCAATACCAGCTCGAATCATTTGTGTATTATCATCGAAGGATGAAAAACGTTTTTCTTCATTAAGATCGTAGTCGACACTCATAGTAAAGTAATCGGCAACAACCCCTGCCCCGACCGTATATACGGGACGCATGCTGTATTCGTATGATTTTATCGTATCACTGCCATACATGAACGATTTTGTTTTAACGTCTCTTCCGATCAAGTTTTTTGCTGAAATACCGACACGATATGGGCCAAAGAACCAAAGCGCGCCCGCATCCAAGTTAAACATCGTTTCCGCTGTCTCATGTTCACGTAAGTCTTTGGTATCGAAATTCTGAAAACTCGTGGCGTAAGAGTACGTATAAATACGCTGAAGTTTAGGCGTAACACCAAATGAAAGGTGTTGATTCATAAAGTTGGTGTATTTAGCAAGTGATACACCTGCTTCAGCAACACCAATAGAAACACCTTGTACGTAGCTATCGTCTAACGGATTAGTACCTGACGTATCTACTTTTGGTTGTACGAATGATTCAGTGTATAACTTACCGTATGCAGTTGCAGATAAAAATTTATTAGGAATACCTATAGCGACAACGCCACCAAGATCAAAGTCAGTTTTTTTTCCATCTATGGCATTCATCGATTTTTTGATTTCATCGACATCGGTCAATTTGCTGATGCGTTCGATTTCATCGACAAGATCATATTGATCATCGTAATTACCACCAAAACTTGGCACGATCATTCCTGCGTCGTCGTTTCGGCGATAAATTGCAGTAAGTGCGGGGTTGAAAAAAGGAGCAGTCAGATAAGTTGCTGATACCGTACCAACGCCACCCATCGCATCGCTACGAGCTTCTATCGCATAAGTGGCAGCCGAAGCAACGTTTGCGAAAAGTGTGGTGGCAACAGAGGTGGCTAGAATTTTATATTTGGTTTTCATACTACACTTGTGATTTTGGTTCTTCCTGAACCTTTATCGGCACAAATGGTATTTCTTTAACTATTCTTCTTGGGAAAGATCATAGGTTCGGCTAATAGTTTGAGCTTGCTCAACAATTATATCGCCCTGCCAACGACGACTGTTGATACTCACTGCTAGCACGTATCTATCATTTGGGACACCCGCAAGCTCTAGTGAATTAGGATAGTTAGACTCGTAAGTCTTTTTCCACATTTGCTCGTATTGACCATCAATGTAGTCATATAAACCAACTTCAAGTTGCGGTAATGGACAATGGGGATTACGAAGTGCGCTCTTTTCTACTTTCCAATTCTCTTTAGATGTCCAACGAACATATTGCGAAGAATTGGAATCTCCTAATATTACCCAAGTTCGATACTCTTGTTTATCTTTAGAAACAATAGTTAAGTGATACAAGCCTGCTTCAAGCTTACCCGTGAGGTTATAGCGTTTCGAATAACTACGCTCATTGGCTAATTCCGTACCGCTCGGCTGTTCTTCATAACTGAATGAACTGTCTGCGGATATAGAATCATCCACCCATCGATTAAATGAAATATTTTCGATGTCAGTTGTAGCTCTTAGCTTGATCACTAACCTAAATGTATCTCGCCCAGGGCTTTGGATGGTCTGACGAATAACGTTCACGCCACTTATCCATTCAGGCAGCGTTACACCAGTGAGAGACTTGCCACAGTTTTTAGATAGTGACTGACCAAGAAGGTCATTGAGATGAGGAGTCAAATCTTTACTTGGTTCCGTTTGCCACAGTTCAACAAGAGAGTTGAACATACCGGCAAGATCATCTTCAAGTAAGTGTTGATGTGCCTGCGTTAAAGGCGTGTTGGTTTGAAACCAGTCCATTGCATGGACTGGTTTCACTAACGCTAATGAGAGAACTACGGGGAGTAGTGTTTTCATTATGACTTATGCTTTCATCTTGTAGCCAACACCGCGAAGTGTTTCAATTTCCAGTCCTGGCAGTTTTTGACGAAGCTGCAATACGTGCGTATCCACAGTACGTGTTGTTGGGAAGTGATTATAACCCCAAACGTGGTCAAGTAGCTCATCACGAGTAAACACGCGACCTAAGTTCGACGCTAAAAATAGCAGTAGATCAAACTCTGTACGAGTTAACGTAATTAGCTCATCTTTATAGGTAACTTCACGAGTTGAACGATCAATTTCTAAGTCTTTTGTGATCACTTTATCAGCGCTGCTTTGCTCTGCTGAATCCGGTGCTCGTAGCTGTGCACGGATTCTCGCAAAGAGTTCCGCTTCAGCAAAAGGCTTCGTTAAGTAGTCGTTCGCGCCGGAATCAAGGCCTGCAACTTTATCTTTTACGGTAACAAGTGCCGTTAGCAAGATAACTGGTACGTCTTTAATCTGTTTCCATTCTGGGAGACATTGTACAGAGTCACCATCTGGGAGTTGGCGATCGAGAATAACCAAGTCAGCTTTTTTCCATTGTGGTTCTACGTCTGCAATACGTTCCACATGTAAACACTCATATCCTGCTTGTTCCAGGCTTACTAACAGGCCATCAGCCAAGTTTTTATCGTCCTCAACGAGAAGCAGTGTCTGTTTCACAAGGTATCTCCAATATAAAGGTTGTAGGTGGTCCCATCAGGGACATTTTTCCGCCCATGCGGCCTACCATAGATTCAACGATTGTTAACCCAAGTCCTAACCCGCTCTTACTGACGAACGGTTTCTTCAAATTTGCCCAATCTTTAGCCGTTAGGCCACCAGCATCTCGGACTTGGAATACTATTTTTTCTTCACTAGTTGAAACATCCAATTCAACTGGTGCAATACCGTACTTAAGCGCATTACGAAGCAAGTTATCGATACAAGTTCCTAACCAGTACACATTAACTTTAGCAGCCACATCTTCATTGATGTTGAAAAGCACGGCACTATCAAATTCTTCTTCGATCTTAAATTCTAACCAGTCTGCGACAGACGGAACCCAATCTGTTGCAAGCATTTGGTTATCAGATTGCAAATAATCTTTACTCGCTTCTGCCAATTGACGCAAACGACGTGTATCTTCACACAATCTGCGGAACTCGTCATATACGCTTTCAGGTAGATGCTCGAATTCTCGGCGAAAGCCCTCAACCGTCAGTGATAGAGATGCAATCGGTGTTCTGAGCTCATGCGTTAAAATTTGCAACACAAGCATTCTACTACGGAGCTCTTCTCGCTTACTATTCCAGCGGTATACAGCCCAACCAATCACTAGAAGAATATTTGCGATTACCAGTATGATCATACTGATCCGCAAAACTTGTGAGTGATCTTCTACATCCCAACAAATATTGCCTCGTTTAACAAAGCAACTTTTGCTTTGAGACGCTAGAGCGTATGACAAACCCGCATTAGCGACGTTTTCTTCCCAGATATCTTTCTCGAAGACAAAGTAACGGTCACCACGTCGTAACCAAAGTTCGTTACCTTCGATAAACATGCTCGCGCCTGCAATCAAAGCATTAATGGCGTCGTCGTCCATGTTTTTCAAGCTTTCTAACAACTCATCCCCTTCCTCATTGTCACGCTCTTTAATATGCATGTATTGAGCAAGCTTGGGTTTGAGTTCTGGATACTTATCCACATAGCGTGCAGCATAAGTCCCACCACCAGGGTGAATGAGGCCACTACGCGAAAACCAACGTGGTGTCAGTTGCGTCCCTTTACAGATAGCTCTTGTAAATACTAACGGCTCAGTAATTAAAGGACTCAGTGGCAATTTACCACGACAAGTATTCGCTAAGCTGTAAAGCTGTTGTATATCTTTTAACGGATAGTCAGACGTTTGCGGCAGAAGCGAATCTGGCGCAAGTAACTTGGTAGGATAATTTGATTGCAGAATACGAATATCATACGATTTAAGAGCTACTTCATAATTAAATAGCTCTGTAAACGTATCTATTCTTTCTGGTAGTGAATCGGAAAATGCAGGTGCCGAAAAAAGCGGCAATACAGTTGCAAAACCGAGCAAAAACTTTTTAATCAAACTGTTACCGTCACTTGTTACATTAGCCAAAACTATACATCAATCTACAAGCAATTGACATCTGCTAACAGAAGGATTTGCATTACTATAACATTGAAACGGAACAAAAAAGGGCCAGCGATTGCTGACCCTGTATAGTTTTAAATCAAGAATGGTTAGAGTGCTTTAAAAATAGACTCAACACTTTCCTTCGCATCACCAAATAGCATTGATGTATTTTCTTTGAAGAACAGTGGGTTCTGTACACCTGCGTAACCAGTATTCATTGAACGCTTGAATACCACTACATTTTTCGCGTTCCAAACCTCCAGTACAGGCATACCAGCAATCGGGCTGTTCGGATCTTCCAGAGCTGCTGGGTTTACCGTATCGTTAGCGCCGATAACCAGTACGGTATCTGTTTCATCGAAGTCATCATTGATTTCATCCATTTCAAGAACGATATCATACGGTACTTTCGCTTCAGCAAGTAACACGTTCATATGTCCCGGAAGACGACCTGCTACTGGGTGAATACCAAAGCGAACCTCAATACCTTTTGAACGAAGTACGTCAGTAATTTCATGCACTGGATACTGCGCTTGCGCTACAGCCATGCCATATCCTGGAGTGATGATTACTGATTTTGAGTTCTTCAGCATTTCAGCGACTTCTTCTGCCGTTGTTTCGCGGTGTTCGCCCTGCTCTTCGTCACCTGAAATTACAATCTCTTGACCAAAGCCACCAGCAATAACACTGATAAACGAACGGTTCATGGCTTTACACATGATGTAAGAAAGAATCGCACCTGAAGAACCAACCAACGCACCTGTTACGATTAATAGGTCATTTGCGAGCATGAAACCTGCTGCTGCTGCTGCCCAACCTGAATATGAGTTCAGCATTGAAACGACAACTGGCATATCAGCACCACCAATTGAAGCAACTAAGTGGTAACCGAACGCGAACGCAATCAGTGTCATCACAATCAGAGCGAACATGCTGCCATCTGCTTTTACGAAGTAGATCATAAGAAGCGTAGAAATCACAACCGCTGCAAGGTTCATTTTGTGCTTGTGAGGAAGGTTAAGCGGCGAAGAAGAAATCACACCACGTAACTTACCAAATGCAACAATTGAACCCGTGAATGTTACGGCACCAATGAAGACACCCAAGAATACTTCTACAAGGTGGATAACATGTTCAGCATGTGTCGCCGCTTCTGGCGCATCTAGGTAACTGTTGTAGCCAACTAAAACCGCAGCTAAACCTACAAAGCTGTGCAGTATCGCAACCAGTTCTGGCATTTCGGTCATTTCTACTTTCTTCGCATAGAAAATACCGATCGCCCCACCGATCGCCATCGCAATAATGATCCACCCAAAGCCTTGAGCATCAGGGCTGAAGATCGTCGCGATCAGCGCGATCGTCATACCTGCGATACCATAGTAGTTACCATTACGAGCGGACTCTTGCTTTGAAAGCCCCGCCAAACTCATGATGAAAAATAATGCAGCAACAATGTAAGCTGCTTGTACTAATCCTGCAGACATTGTAACTCCTATTTATCTTTGCGGAACATTTCAAGCATACGCTTGGTGACGGTGAAACCACCGAAGATATTGATGCTGGCGATCAATACAGCAATAAAGGATAGGAATGAAACGACCCCATTACCTTGCCCAATTTGCAGTAATGCACCAACCACAATAATGCCGGAGATAGCATTCGTTACCGACATAAGCGGAGTATGAAGTGCATGGGTAACATTCCAAACCACGTAGTAGCCGACAACACAAGCTAAAACAAATACAGTAAAGTGAGAAAGGAACGCTGCCGGCGCAACCGATGCAATCCAAGCAAAAGCACCTACTGCAGCGGCTACACCAATAATCTTCTTCGCTGGAGAGGTAGGTTCTTCTACTTTAGGCTCTGGTTTCGCAGGTTGCTCTTGTTTCACTTGCGGCTGCGCTGAAACCTGGATTGGTGGCGCAGGCCATGTAATTTCACCTTCTTTAACCACGGTGACACCACGGATAACAACATCTTCGAAATCAATATTGATGTTACCGTCTTTTTCTTTACACAGCAGTTTTAGAAGGTTAACAAGGTTTGTCGCGTAAAGTTGAGAAGATTGCGTTGGCAAACGGCCGACCATGTCAGTGTAACCAACAATTTTTACGCCATTATCTGTCATGATAACTTGGTCTTTAACTGTGTATTCACAGTTACCGCCATTAGCAGCTGCCAAGTCAACAATGACACTGCCCGCTTTCATGCTGTCGACCATTTCCTTGGTGATCAGCTTCGGAGCAGGTTTGCCAGGGATTAGTGCCGTTGTAATAATGATATCAACATCTTTAGCTTGCTCTGCGTATAACTCTGCCGCTTTTTTGTTGAAGTCATCGGACATTTCTTTTGCGTAGCCGTCACCAGAACCAGAGTCTTCTTGGAAATCCACGGTCAGGAACTCTGCTCCCATGGACTCAACTTGTTCTTTTACTTCTGGGCGAACGTCAAATGCACGAACAATAGCCCCTAGGCTACCCGCAGCACCGATTGCAGCCAAACCAGCCACACCCGCACCAGCGACCAATACTTTCGCTGGTGGTACTTTACCGGCAGCCGTGATTTGACCTGTAAAGAAACGACCAAACTCATGAGCTGCTTCAACAACCGCACGATACCCAGCGATGTTAGCCATCGAAGAGAGCGCGTCTAAGGCTTGTGCACGAGAGATACGAGGAACAGAATCCATGGCAAGAACGTTAATGTTCTTACTTGAAAGTTGTTCCATCAACTCTGCGTTTTGAGCAGGCCAAATAAAGCTAACAAGTGTTGCACCATCTTGTAGTAGTGCGATTTCGTCAATGCCTTGTTCTTCATCTACGATTGGCGCATTAACTTTTAGAATAAGACCAGATGCCCAAACTTCTTCACTAGAAACGATTTTCGCACCAGCAGCTTCATAAGCAGCATCATCGAAACTCGCAAGCACCCCCGCTTGGGATTCAATCGCGATATCGAATCCCAACTTTATTAACTGCTCAACCGACTTCGGCGATGCAGCTACTCGCGATTCACCCGCAAGTATCTCTTTAGGTACACCGATTTGCAAAACGCATACTCCTTGTATACATATCAATAAATTAGTCCCAAAACAGAGCGTCGCTCTACTCTAACTCTTTTTTATTTCTATCTGTTTACCACGCAAGACAATTGCAAACGAAAGATGGTGTTTGGGGCCACCCATTTGCACAATAACACCTTGACTAACAGCCCTGTTATTATTCTGTTTGTATCGAACGCGTCTCATTACTTCAAGTGTTTTGTAATTTAAATACTAAATTTCATTACATATAACGCTAAGTAATGAATGATTGTCGCTCTGAGCACGAAAAATAACAACGCCATGCCTTACTAGACTGAGGTCTAACCAGATCATAATTAAATGGCGACTTAACAAACATTTAAGCTCTAAAAAAGAAAGAGCCATCAGCATATACACTAATGGCTCTTTTTAAGATGATTGGAATCAAGTTGCGGTGAATTGTTAATCGAAGATTTTATCGCCCATTTGATCGATAAACATTTGAGATTTCTTCAACATAAGTTCATTGGCATCTTGTTCCGAGCCGAGCAAATCTGAACGAATAAATCGATGAGTTTTCACTTCATCGTCGTATTGCTTTTCTATTCGACCGGCAATGCGGTATTGCCCACCCTCTGAAAGGCTCTCTTGGTAAATAAGGAAACCTTTGTACTCAACTGGTTCCACAGTTTTTACTTCAGCAGTTTTTTCACTACCACCAAACAAACGCGAAAAAAATCCCACGGTTCCTCCTTGGGTAAGCTCATCGATAGATTAAGCTTGTATCACTTAATATTGACATTGAGGATTGGTTTTTCATACCAGTCCAATTCTTTGTCTTCATCATAACTGGTATGGGTAAAAATTACAGGTACATCATGATCTCGGTTTTTACGCCGGTCTTCTTTCACCATTTCTGCCGCGTTTTTCACCGCGATATCTGCACTTTGCTTAAATTGGGTGAGCTTTTGTTCCGGAAGCGAAGATAGAAAATCAATATCATGACGAATATAGACAGGTTTAAGCTGAATAAGTGCAAGGCACGCAATATCTGCGAGCTGCTCGTTGTTATACTGCTCTACAAACTGAGGCAAACTGAGCACTTGTCCAACAAGTGTTTCCATGTAGTTATGCACATCTGAACTTATCTGCATTGGCAAATCTCCCTTGTTCTATGAAAACAAGTATAGCAACGACTTGTTTATAACAACTTATTGATTGCTCTTAATTTAATCAATCTCTCTCTTTTTGTCGTAATGTCTCCCAAAATACTTGGGAAAATGAGCAAATAGACGTATTCTTGCTAGTTCTCGAAGCATGAAAATCGATAGCAGATTAATATCTATATTGATGAAACGCTTAACCTAACCAATTATATAATCAACTATTTTCAGGCAATTTGTAATAGATGTCCTCATCATCAATGACTTCATCAGGCTTTCGATTCCTTTTCCCATTTATGTTGCTGGGATTAGTGAGTTCGAGCATGAACAACATCATTCAGATGACTCAGTCAAACTGGGGTATTGCCGCAAATTTGCCGTACATACTGTTAGGCTGTGCACTGCTCCTTTGCTATTCATTTAAGCAAGGTAGGGAGTCAATGGTGTGCTTAGCGATGTTACTGGCCTATTTCGTGATACAGCACAGGCTACAAGTCCCACTTCAAAGTGGTACAGCCTTACTTGAGTTGACCATTTTAGCCACGCTACTTCCTGTTTCTTTTCTTGCGGTATTTTTGTTTAGTAAAGACGGTTTCGACTCAAGAGCCATGTTTACTTACCTCTTGATGTTAACGATGTTCGTTCTTTGGTCTTACCTTACGTTAGCGTATTACGTTGAAGGTGGGTTTGAACAATGGACAAGCGGCATTTTATTTATCGTACCTACGGTTTCTAAACTGCCTTTTATTCTAGTTTTATATTGTGTGGGTATTGTCTGCTTCCTCGGAATTCTTGTTTTAAAGAAGAATGAAATCATCCATGCGATGACCTACTCTGCAATGGTGCTGGCGTCCGCGACGTTCATTTTCTTTGATGTGCAATACATATCTAGCACCATGTTTACCCTAACGGGATTGCTTATCATTATTTATGCTGCCTCTGCGAGCCATCAGTTGGCTTTCACAGATAGCTTAACGCGTATCCCGAGTAGACGCGCACTCGACCTTGACTTAAAACACATGGGCAAAAAGTTCACGATCGCAATGCTTGATGTTGACCACTTTAAAAAGTTTAACGATACCTACGGTCACGATACGGGTGATGACGTATTAAAAATGGTCGCTTCGCGTCTAACTAAAACTCCCGGTGGCGCAAAAGTATATCGATTTGGCGGAGAAGAATTTACCATCGTCTTTAAAGGCAAGTACGCAGATGAGTGTAAAGAGTTTTTAGAAGAAGCACGTAAATCCATCGCCGAGTATGAGATGATTTTGCGTGATGAAGAATCCCGCCCAGATAACCATAAACAAGGCCAAAAAAAGCGTGGTAACGACAGTTCGAGGAGAAAGTCGGTCTTTGTTACCGCAAGTTTCGGAGCGGCCGACAGCAGAAATGGGCAAGCACCTCAGGACGTGATTAAGTTAGCGGACGAAGCGCTTTACAAAGCGAAAAAAGCTGGACGCAATTGCGTGAGGCTTCATTAATACCCCAGAGCGAAAGTTAGCTGACTAATCTTGATTAAAGAACAAGACTAAGCTTCCTCCTTTTAACGCACTGCCATAATTGATCGTTAATCCGATCCCGATATTATCTATCCAATCGGAGTCAAATGGTGGTGTCATTAACCATCCAACACTGGCTTCGTAGTAGTGCACAGTATTCATGGGTTTTCTTGTATCACCACCAATATCAACTCGATTGAAGCTCGAATACACTGACTGCACAGTATCTCCAATGTGGGTAAAATCATAAAACACCTTTATTCCATTGACCCAATACCAGCCTTCCGGATTGCCAATATCACCATTATTTGCTTTACCCCAGCCAGTGCCATAAAAATAGTGAGGAGACGACCAGAGGTACCATTTCCCCCACGATTCATGCTCTAGGTATTTGAGCTTTGTGTTGACTTCTCCGACAACGGCCCAAGCACTGGTGTTTAGGTATACACCTTCTAGAAATGGTTTTAGGTCATTCAGTGCATTACTACGATAACTATAATCGTTTTGATAGTACATTAAGTGTGAGCCAATTGCGCCACTAAGCGTTAGCTTATCAGTGAGGTGTTTTTCTCCAGCAAACTCAATATACCCGCCCATGACTAACTCTTTACTTTTATCTGGAATCTGTCCTTTTTGGTCTACATACACATCTTGCTCTGTACTTAAGGCATAAACTCGGCCATTTAATAGATAGTGAGTTTGTATTCCCTCTTGTTCAAACAAATCAAAACTAAATGGTAGCGTTGATACAGCGATCTTCTTTCTGAGATCAACCGAATCTTGAGTACCAATGTCTTCATTATCTATGTTGAAGTATTCGTTCGGATCGAAATCATGAAATCCTACCGTAAAGACATCGCTATCTGACAGAACGATCCCAATAGCAAAGTTCCTTTCATACTCTTTTTGTATCTGATCTTGAATCGAATTAGCCTTAGAACATAATGAAAAAAGTGACAGTGTAGCTAAGGCGTAACTATTGATAACAGCTTGTTTCAACTTGCATTTACCACCGTATGTGTATTTCTTCCTAAAGACTTTGAGGTATACAGCGCTCTATCCACCGTCGCATACAAATCAGACTGCTGCTCTTTTCCCGTCGGTTGAAAAACAAAAACACCTTGTGACACTGTCACCCTACTAGACACACTAGAATACTCATGTGGGTAATCCAGAAAATACATGGCCTCTTGTATACGTTCTGCTTCTCTCTCTGCGGTTTGGGCGTCTGTGCAACCCAGTAACACCACAAACTCTTCTCCGCCATAACGCCCTACGTATTCGCCAGAGCGACAAAATGTTGCTTTAAGTTGGTTCGCAATGGCTTGCAAGCAACGATCTCCTTCTATATGACCGTAATTATCATTAAACGGTTTGAAAAAATCGACGTCCAATAAAATCAAAGCCATTGGCATGTTGTGACGGCCATGCCATGCAACCATCGATTCTAACTTATGATCGATATAACGACGGTTATAGAGTTTGGTTAAGCCATCTTCATTCGCTTGCTGGGTCAAAAGTTGATTCACTTTCTCCAACTGAGCTGTCGCTTGTTTAAGCTCTCGTCTCATATGGGCAATACGCTGCATTGCGATAAGCTTAGAGTTCAGTACGAGTTTATCTACGGGTTTAATTAAATAATCATCACCGCCGGCCTCTATGGCTTTTGCAATCATTTCTGGCTCTTCGTGACTGCTCAGGAAAATTATTGGGATCCAGTCGGGAAAGGTTTCTCTGATATGAAGAGAGACTTCAAAACCGTTCATATCTGGCATCGATATATCGAGTAATACCAGTTCAGGATCAAAACTCTCGTAGGTGTTTAGTGCTTCTAGCCCACTACCCACCGCTTTTACAATATGTCCAAGTTGCTTAAGACGAATAGCCAACTGCATCCTATCTAGCTGAACATCGTCAACCAGGAGGATTCGCATTGATGTCCCTGTCGGTTGCATAACGCGTTCCATTTCTTATTTTGTCTTTATTAAACATATACCATACTCATAGAGTTGTTGCATTCGACTCATAATTAAGTGCTATATTTTTGTTTAAATATCACGGAATCAATTGTCTATAACGATTACACTGAGAATTGCCCTACCAAAACATGACCAACGAACGTTAGTTCAACAAACTCACGTGTTCTGGTCATCTTGCGGACACATGGGTATAGCTATTTGATGCATTTGGTATTAATATTCCCGCCTTTTTGTAATGAGAGACACACCATGTCAGAAGCAACTAACAGCGAAAGCAAAAAAATCGATCTAGCAACCATTTCTCCTGAACTACGTAAAGTTATTGAGTTTGACGAAGTTCCAGAGCAAATGTTCGAAATGGTTACCTCTATCCATGAAGTGTCTGAAGAAGCAGTGCGTGAGTCTTGGGACGAAATGCCTGCAAGTGCTCAGAACATTCTAGATAACTTCGAGCAATTTCATGCTCTAGTTTCTGTTGGCCAAGCATTTGCTGGTATCAACGTGATGGAAGAATTCCCTACTCTTAATCTGCCAGAAAACATGACAGATGAAGATAAAGAAGAATACCGCGCTCAATTACTTGATAATGTGCTTCACAACTGCGTGAAAGACATGGTTAAGCAACTTAAGAAAGCACGTCGCGACCCACTTCTTAAACGCGAATTCAAAGAAGTGTTCGCAAAATAACGTTTTTCCGACAAAATAAAGGCCGCGTTTGCGGCCTTTTTTGATCATTAAGCGTGCGTAGCTTTAAATGATTAATGCGGCGCTAATGCCATGTCTTTTTGCGTGACACTGACACCTTTAATTTGTGCGAATACACTATCACCTGCCTTTAAGTCGAGATCATCAAGCGCCCAAGGTGTTATCGTTGCCCACAAATAACATCCCTCATCTAGCTTTAGCGATACATTAATACTCTGTTTATCATCAGCCGCGTTAAACACCTCGATTGAATCGACCGTCGCAGGCAGGATATTTCGAATAGAAGTCGCCTTAGGTTGCTCTAGCGTAATAGAAACGTCGTTGGCACGCACTTGTAAGCGAATTGGCGTCTCTGGCTCACCATCAATCTTTTGCACCCATAGTGATGCATTAGGTGCAAGGCTGACACAAGTCAGCGCATAACGCTCATGATGTTCAGCGATTCGGCCTTCAAATAAGCTGCTTTGATCCGAGAAAGACTGCCATGGACGCATAGCATGAGAAGCCCACACCTCTTCAAGCTTACCTGAACTCGTAATTTTACCTTGATCGATAATAGCGAGGTGTTGAGCGAGTCTTAAGATCTCCTGCAGGCTATGCGTGACATAGATAATCGGAATATTAACCTTATCCGACAATTCCTCCAGAAATGGCATCACCTCACGTTTTCTCGGCATATCAAGCGACGCAAGTGGTTCATCCATCAAAAGCAAGTTGGGTTTTGATAGTAATGCGCGCGCAATCGCAACACGTTGCTTTTCACCACCAGACAGTGAGATCGGGAAGCGCTTTAGTAACGGTTTGATAGACAAGAGTTCGGTGACTGCATCAAAGTACTTGTCATCTTTTTCTTTAACGCCATACAACAAATTGCCTTGAACCGAATAGTGAGGAAATAACCGCGAATCCTGAAACACGTAACCAATGCCGCGCTTGTGTGTTGGTAAGTTGACCCCCTGTTCACTATCAAACAAAACGTGATCACCAATCGCAACATGTCCCTGCTTTGGTGCAACTAATCCGCTGATGATATTAATTAACGTGGTTTTTCCCGCACCAGATCGCCCAAACAAAGCGCTAATTCCGTTACAAGGTAACTCAAGTTTAATATCGAAATCAGTATCACCAAGCATTTGTTTAAATTGAACTTTAATCGTCATTACTTCGCACCCAATCGACTTGCCGCTTTACGATTTAACCATTCAGAGATCATTAATGTAGACAAAGCTAACGCGATAGAAATGATACATAGGCGAGCCGCCTGCATTTCCGCGCCTGGCGTTTCAATAAAGTTGTACATTGCCAGTGGAATCGTTTGGGTCTCTCCCGGAATGTTAGAGACGAAACTGATCGTCGCCCCGAACTCACCAAGACTACGAGCAAAGGACAGCATCGTCCCAGTAATAATTCCGGGAATGGTCAGTGGTAACGTAATGGTGAGAAAAACTTTTAAAGGAGAAGCGCCTAACGTTGAAGCGGCATGTTCCAGTTTTGGGTCGACGTTCTCTAAACTTAACCGCACAGACCGAACCATCAAAGGCAAGGCCACTACAATACAAGCGACTACTGCTCCTTTCCAATTAAAGCTAAAGACTACCCCTACATGTTCATAGAGCCACTTTCCAAGAAACCCTTGCCGCCCAAGAGAAATCAACAACAAATAGCCGATAACCACTGGCGGCAATACCAGTGGTAAATGAATTAAGCTATCGAGGATCGATTTACCGAAGAACGTTTTTCGAGAAAGTAGCCAAGCAAGAAAAACGCCGAGAGGAATGAGCCAAAGTACTGCGTACGCGCCCACTTTGAGGCTTAACATTAAGGCTTGGTATTCCAGTTCTGTCACGCTTCGTTCCTATTATTGAAAGCCGGTTTATTGCTGAAAGCCATATTGAGCAAAAACGCGTGCGGCTTCGTCCGATTTTAGGTACTGGAAGAACCGCTCGGACTCAGTAGAATCATTCACAACTGCAGCCGGATAAACAATAGCCGCATGCGTATCACTCGAAAATTCACCGACAATTTTGACTTTGTCGGTTAACTGCGCATCGGTTTTGTAGACCACGCCTAAAGGTGCTTCTCCACGTTCAACCAACGCCAAAGCTAGGCGCACATTCTTTGCTGGTGCGATTTGAGTTTGAATCTCTTTCCATACACCCAGTGTAGTCAGTGATTCTTTCGCATACATACCAGCAGGCACTGACGTCGGATTGCCTAACGCAAGGCGATTTCCATACAATGCCTTTTCCCATGCTGTTGCATCAGAGAAGTTAAATGAGGTTAATTCTGAAGACTGAGGAGCAATCAACACTAAGCTATTGCGCACCAAGCTTGTGACATTGTCACGAGAAATAACGTCTTTATCGACCAAATAATCCATCCATTTAGTATTCGCAGAAATGAATATATCCGCTGGTGCGCCGTTGATAATTTGCCGAGCGATAGAAGAAGAACCACCATAAACGGGAGTGATAGAAACGTCATACTTTTCTTCAAAGTTTTGTGCGATTTCGTCGATCGCATTCGTCATCGAAGACGCCGCATACACTTTGAGGTTCGTAGCTGCGTTAGCTGCGTTAGCTGAAAATGAAATGCTTAATATTGCCGCGAGGCAAGCATGCGTTTTCCATGCTTTCATAGAGAAACTCCAATACAAGGCAAGCGAAAGAACTGGTTATTTGGGTAGAAAGTTCAATCAGTTAATGTGCTATTTAAACAAAAAATCAAGGTTTATATGTTGTTCTATCGCATCTGCAATACGATTAATTCCTTGCTCCTTTAACTCTTCAAAGTCTTGTTGTTTGATTTGAGTGCCGTTTACCCACTCTGACACCAGGCTTAAGACATCTGCCTCATCAAAGAACCCGTGAAGGTAGGTTCCCATGATTTGGCCACACTTGCTGATAGCCCCCTCTGCTTCACCGGTACTCAATATAAGAGGTTGAACGCCCTGCACTTCACTCTGTCCTACGTGGATTTCATAACCCTTTACATTGGCTGTTTTGCCATTAAGAGAAAGCTGTGCTTGCGTATTTGTAAGCTGTTTGCTGTTAGTTAGCGTCGTGGTGATGTCTAGTAAGCCAAGCCCTTCGCTTTGACCCGGCTGGCCTTCGACGCCATTTGGATCATCAATCAAGCTTCCAAGCATCTGGTAGCCACCGCAGATACCAATCACTTTTCCACCAAGACGAATATGACGTAAGATATCTTTATCCCACCCTTGGCTTCTTAGATACTCTAAGTCGTCTCTAACTGATTTGGTCCCAGGTAAAATAACAAGATCGGCTTTATCTATTTTCTCGCCTTTGCCTACATAACGTAGATTGATGTCGGGATTCAATCGCAACACATCAAAATCAGTATGATTACTAATCCGGGTTAAAACAGGCACAACGACATTCAGTTTTACCTCAGAGTGCAACTCTTGCTGCGCGGTGATCGCATCTTCTGCTTCTAAATTCAAACCATGAAGAAAAGGAAGCACGCCGAGTACAGGTTTGCCTGTTTTTTCTTCTAGCCAGTCGAGGCCCGATTGCAATAAACGAATATCACCTCGAAAACGGTTGATAACAAATCCTTTTACTCGCGCTTGTTCAGATTCAGAAAGTAACGCGAGTGTTCCGTACAAATGTGCAAACACACCACCACGATCAATATCAGCAACAATGAGCACCGGAACATCAGCGGCCTCCGCAAAACCCATATTCGCAATATCGCCTTCTCTTAAATTGATTTCAGCAGGACTCCCTGCGCCCTCGATCATGATCGAATCAAATTCTTGAGTCAGACGGGAGAAGGAATCTAACACCGTATCCATCGCAACTTTCTTGTAATCATGAAAGCCAGCCGCATCCATATTGGAAAGCGCCTTGCCCTGCAAAATGATCTGAGCACCTGTATCACTGTTAGGTTTAATCAAAACCGGATTCATATGCACGGTTGGCTCAATATTACACGCCTGTGCCTGAACTGCCTGAGCTCGACCTATTTCACCGCCATCTCTGGTTACCGCACTATTTAGTGCCATGTTTTGTGGCTTAAATGGGGCAACATTTATCCCTCTTCTCGCTAATACACGGCATAAACCTGCCACAAGGACACTTTTTCCGGCATCAGAAGTGGTGCCTTGAACCATTAAAGATGGGATCGCTGACTTCATGAACATTTGTAAGGAATAGAGGAAGATGAACAATCATAACGTCATCGTCCCCACTTACTCAAGCAAATGAATAGAATATGAATGTTGAAATCATCATTGGTTCAAACAAGCTCTGTTTTAATGAACCCATCAAAACAAACCGATGAGGATGTAACATGAAAAAGAATACAATTATCGCACCAATCGCCGCCTTAGTTATTGCTCCTTCTATCGCGTTCGCGAAAGATCACGCTCAAAACCAATCAAACTTGCAGTTTAACGGTCCTGTTACTGTGGAAAAATTGGATGCCTTGCTAAACGACTCCAATATGTTTACTGAAAAAGATGTGGTCGTTGAAGGTAACTTATTGCGTCAAGTTCGCGCGGATAAGTTTGTCTTTAGCGATGGTTCCGGTGAAGTGATGGTCGAACTCGATGACGATATTCAGCTAAATACTCCGATTGATCACACCACTAAAGTCCGTCTGTTTGGCGAATTTGAAGGCGGAAACAAACCAGAGATTGAAGTCGAACAACTCGTGGTCATGTAAAACAAACCCCGATTGCTGTGCACATCGACATGATGTTGTGACGATTACAGCTAAATGGTGACGGCAAGCACTTAAAATGATAGCTTTATCAATCTTGGTCTGCTTTTTGCAGACCATTTTTTTGTTCATTTTAATCATCTTGCCCGGAGACACCATGCTAGGTAAAGCTCTAAAGGTTGCAGCCTTTGGTTTGTGCGCTGTTTTGCCACTTTCCGCACATGCAAATAATTTCAACTACAACACGATGGAATTTCGCATGGGCACTAGCCCTGGTACATTTGGTGGCGAGTTCAATACCTACTTTACGGAAAACACCCACTTCATTGCTCGCGCAGACAGTGAATTCAGCGGAGACTGGGACATTGCTGGTGGTATTGGCTTTAATGGCCCTGCGGGTCAATTTGCGGATATTTATGGCCAAATGTTGGTACACAACATTAAAGAAAACGGCAGTGATAAAGTGGGTGACGAGTGGCGCACTGAGGTGAATATTGGTACTCGTATTTGGTTCATGCAAAATGTTGAGCTACATGCCCGTATCGGTCAAATAATGGATAACGACGATTCCAATACCGTTTATAATTTTGGCGCAAGATTCCACTCTACTCAGCAACTATCACTTGGCGCGGATTTCAAAAATAATGGTGTCTATGGCCAACAAATTGTGATGTCTGCTCGTTTTGCATTTTAATTAAGTAACTAAGCAGTTGCATTAATAAGTGTGTGATTCAATAAAAATGGCCTCCGGTTTCGGAGGCCATTTTTGTTAAGTACCGATTGTTAGCAGGAACTAGTAACAAGGCATTAATTTTTGCCGGATTTTTTAGGTTTATCTTGGACATACTTTTTCGATACATCCACAACGGCGATATCTCTAAAAAAGCTTCGACCAAGTAAAATTGGAAACTTCATATGCCCACGCTCAGCTAACGTAAACTCTGTCTTTTCTTTGTGGTCACCGACGGTAATATACGCTTTTACTACCGCTCGTTTATCCACCTCTTCTGACGATGACTGCTTGATTTTAGCCCAGCGCTCTACAGGTACTTTAAACTCTTTAGTTTCTTTATCGCCCAAGTCGATCTTAAACTGAACCCAATCTTTACCATCACGCTCAAACGGAACAATGTCTGTCGCGCTAATTGATGATGTTGTCGCCCCTGTATCAACCCTAGCTTTGAAGGTTTGATCAATTTCAGGAACGTAAACCCACTCTTCAGAACCAAGAATCAACATGCCGTCTGGTGTCTTTGTCACTTTGGCTGGTTTTGTCGGTTTTGGCTCGGGCTTTTTCTCAGGTTTTACTTCAGGCTTAGGCTCAACCTCAGGCGTTGGATCAACCTCTGGTTTCACTTCTGGCTCTACTTTGACAGGTTCTTCGACCTTCGGCGACTCAGGCTCAACAGGTTCCTGCGTCGTTTGAGTTGACGTACAAGCAATTAAACTGCCGCTCATCATAAGCGGCAGAATCAGTTTCCAGTTTTTCATCCACACTCCAATTAAGCTTGAGATACTTTCTTAATTGCGTCCGCTACGTATGGAATATGAGTTTCGGTAAGTCCAGCGATGTTAATTCGACCATCGCCAACACCATAAATGCCATAATCTTCACGCAGTTGCGCCATTTGGTTTTCACTAAAGCCTAGCACAGTAAACATGCCTTTGTGACCCTCAATGAAGTCAAATTGATCGGTATTATGGTTGTTTCTCAATTCGTTACACAAACTTTGACGAAGACTAACCAAACGATGTTGCATTTCACTCAACTCTTGCTTCCAAACGGAAGTCAGGTTGTCATCTTGAAGAATCGTCTTAACCAAAGCCGCTCCATGATCGGGTGGCATCGTGTAAGTAGAACGCGCTAACGTAAGTAACTTGCCTTTTGCGTTGGCCACGTCTTGCATGTTCTTACCAACGACAATCGCCGCACCTGTGCGCTCGCGATATAGGCCAAAGTTCTTCGAACATGATGTCGTAATTAACATCTCTTCAACGTTATCTGCCATGAAGCGAAGCCCTTTTGCGTCTTCCTCTAAGCCATCACCAAAGCCTTGGTAGGCAATATCAACAAATGGCGTGAAACCGTTCTTCTGTGACAATTCCGTAATGGCTTGCCAAGCAGAAAAATCGATATCTGCGCCTGTTGGGTTGTGACAGCAACCATGCAGCAATACAACATCGGAAGGCCCTGCTTTCGCAAGATCATCCATCATTTTTGCTGTGTCTACTTGTTTCGTTTCTGGAGAAAAGTAATGGTAGAACTTAACTTTAAGACCTGCCGCTTCCATCACTGGTTTATGGTTTACGTAGCTAGGGTTTGAAATCCAAACCGTCGTATCTGGCTGTGCGACCTTCATTAGGTCACCTAACATACGCAGCGCACCACTTGCACCTGGTGTTTGAATGGCAGCAACACGATCTATTGCTGACGTTCCCGTCAGTAGCAAATCGATCATGCTTTTATTAAATTCTTCGCAACCCGCAAGACCAACATAAGATTTGGTTTTTTGAGTTTCAACAACGACATCCTGCGCCATTTGAATGGCTTTCATGATCGGCGTTTCGCCTGCGCTGTTCTTATAGACGCCAATACCAAGGTCAACCTTGTTTGGACGGTCATCGTTACGGTATGCAACGGATAGAGATAAAATAGGATCTAATACGGGAGTTGGGAGATTAGAAAACATGAAAGTCATAACCCTTTGAAATTCAAGTACCGAACCTCACGTTAACACCATCGCAAAAAATGGCGAAATGATTTTTCACTTATTTCATCAATTAGAGAACAAAATTCTGGGTTACGATAAGTTTTGTGCGCTCTATCGGTTATAAAAAGAACGATTCACTCCTCAATATACCAATCCACTCTTCCGTTTTTCCTAAATTCTCTTGGCGTCATGCTCGACCACGCTTTAAAACGTGTACTAAAGTTGGCACTAGTTGGATATCCGACTATCTCTCCAATATGTTGAATCGGCCATTCTGTTGAACGAAGTAGCCTAGCAGCATATTCCATGCGCATACGTGTTAAATGTGCCATCGGGCTTCGACCAAACTGCTTTTGAGTCAGACGGTGCAAATGTGGCTCCGAACATGGATATAAAGCTGCCACTTGCTCGACACTCCAATCCTTATGCAGCTGACGCTGGACAAGATCGAATACGCGCCGAAGCCTCAATTGGCTGCGTGATATCGACTCTGAGGGCGGCATGTTTAACATCAGCTCTAACTGAGCCACGCTATGTGCACCAACCGCACCACCATAATCAATAGGAAGATTAATACTGCGTAACAACGTTTGGATACACGCATACATCACCTCAGGTGCAGATGTGAGCTGGTAACTAATATTACTCTCTATCATTGGCCATGCTCTATCAGGAGCAAGAAAAAGCCATGCGATCTGCCAGGGTTCCTCTTCCATACCAAAACCGTTTTCAACACCTGCAGGCACCGTGATCAACGAGCCAGGCTCCAAATCATATCGACACGCCCCACTTTCTAACCAACCTTTACCGCGCACGGTGTAAAGCAGCATGTGTTTTTTTTGGTTTTTACGATAAACAGAGAAGAAGTCACGACAGGTTGCAATTCCGCACTGCACAATGCCTCTCTCCTCCAATGCCAGTACTCGACTGTGATCAATAAACTCTTGATAGGTTTTTTCTGAAATCGCGTAGCGTTCTTGTTTATCTTCCATGATTTATTGGCTCACATATACACTAGTGGAGAGTTTTACAAAGGTTTTGGATGCCTTTGAAAAATACACCGCCAAATCATAGGGATAAACTACTCGCATTAATCTTTAAGGAGAAATGCGATGCTCTTAACACGCGAATACATCGATAAAGCATTTTGGCAAAAGCTGATTGCGATTGGCCTTCCTGTTTCACTTCAATCCATGCTTTTTGCGTTACTCGGCGTCGTGGATATTTTCATGGTGAGCCAACTCGGTGAATCCGCCACTGCAGCCGTTGGAGTCGGAAATCGCATTTTTTTCTTTAACCTTGCAGTCATTTTCGGTCTTTGCGGTGCAGTAACAGTGCTGGCTTCTCAATATTACGGTTCAGGGAACCTGGCAGGAATCCGCAGAACATTGGCGCAATCTTGGTTTATTTCCATTTTAGTGACGCTGCCGTTTATTGTTCTTTATGCGATTTTTGATAAAGAGATCGTCTCTTTCATGTCAGACGATCCTGAATACGTCACTTATGCACGTGATTATCTTGTGATTACGGGCTTTAGTCTTATTGCAACGGCCATAGTGGTACCTATTGAAGCGGTATTGCGCTCCGTAGGCCAAACCAAACTGGCAACCAACGTTAGTGTCTCGGCTATTGTCGTGAATATCGTGCTTAATTATGTTTTGATTTTCGGTTTATTCGGCTTCCCTCAATGGGGCGTATTTGGTGCAGCCGTTGGCAGCTTTGTTTCTCGACTTTTTCAAACGGCAGTGTTGATTTACTTTTTCTGTAAACGCTATGCATACCTGATTCCGACCAAATTCGACTGGGCGCAAGGCCGTTTAAAGCAGTATCGTCAAAAATACTTTAAGGTTTCTCTACCCATGCTGGTCCACGATGCGCTCTGGACTGGTGGACTGATCGTTTACAGCATCATCTATGGTCAATTGGGCGTTTCAGAACTTGCGATCATCTCATTCTTATCGCCAATTGAAGGTGTACTGATTTCAACCTTTATGGGATTTGCGGTCGCTGCATCCGTTCTTCTTGGTAATGATATTGGCGCAAAACATTATGATCGGGTCGAGAAAACGGCATGGTGGTATGTGTTAACCAGCGCAATCTTAGCCACCTTACTGTTTTTCCTAGTGTGGTTGAGCTCGCCTTTGATTCATCATCTATTGGTACTGAGCCCATTAACCGATGCAGAAATGGCACTTAACGTATGCTTAGTCATGGCGCTGGGTATGATTTTGAGAGTGTTTAACATGGTAGGGATTGGCGGCGTACTAAAGAGCGGCGCAGATATTCGCTACAGCATTTTCATTGATACGTTTGGTCAGTGGGCTATTGGTATTCCCCTTACCTATTACACTGGTATGGTACTCGGGTTGCCTTTGCATTTTGTCTTGATGTCTCTGCTAGCTGAAGAATTTGTGAAAGGCGTACTGACGACTTATCGTATCCAATCTAAACGTTGGATAAACAATATGGTCGAAGATGACCAAACGGTGACAGCGTAACTGAAAATACACTGACGAACTCACACCAAAAGGGCTCACACGTTATGCACGTGTGAGCCCTTTTTATGTTTGGAGAATGCTTGATTAAATATCCGTAAAGCGATGAATGATTTGGTTTGAACTGCCACGCCATTCGAGATTGAGATCTTTCTTGTCTTGTTCAAACTTACCATCAATCAAAACATCGATGTATTGCACCACTTCTCTTTGCGCGTCATCCAGTTCAGCCAGCGTGTAGCCTGTCCAAACCCAGATGTCTTTACCGGGACACTCTTCTCTCACCCTTTTCACGATCTTTAAAATATGAGGCACATTAGCAGGATGAAGCGGATCTCCGCCCGACAACGACAAACCGCGACGTTTAATGCGCGTGTCATTCAAGTCATTGATGATTTTGTCTTCCGCTTCTTGCGTGAACAACACTCCCGAATCCAATCGTTGCGTCGACTGGTTATAACAGCCACGACACTGATGTACGCACCCCGACACAAACAATGTGCAGCGCGTACCCGGTCCGTTAACAACGTCAATTGGATAATATTGGTGGTAGTTCATAATGCGTCTCTTTGTTATCGCGAAAAAGAAAATCAACCTAAAGCAGGTTGATTTTCAAAGTGTTGAATCGAGTGGTAATTAACCTTATAGGTGTTTCACTCGACGTTTCACTTCTTCTTGTTTGCCGAAGTTAAACGGACGTGCGTCTGGGCTGCCCAAGTAGCCACATACGCGACGTGTCACCGATACTTTGGTTGAATCGTGGTTGCCACAACTCGGGCAAGTAAAGCCTTTGCTTGTACATTCAAACTCGCCGGTGTAACCACATTCGTAACACTCATCAATCGGAGTGTTGGTTCCGTAGTAAGGAACGCGGGTGTAACTGTAGTCCCACACGTTTTCTAGCGCTTCTACGTTACGTTGCATGTTCGGGAATTCACCGTAACAGATGAAGCCACCGCTTGAGATTTCTGGGTAAGGCATCTCGAAGTCGATCTTGTCGTAAGGGTTAACCTTCTTCTCAACATCCAAGTGGAAGCTGTTGGTGTAGTAACCTTTGTCTGTTACGCCTTCAATCAAACCAAACTCTTTGGTGTCGATGCGGCAGAAACGACTACATAGGTTTTCACTTGGCGTTGCGTACAAGCTAAAGCCATAGCCAGTTTCGTCAGCCCATTGATTCACCGCATCTTTTAGATGTTTGATGATCGCGACCGCTTTTTCACGCAATACGGCATCATCGTAAACGTGCGCTTCAGTACCAAACAACGCGTTGATAGTTTCATGCACGCCAATGTAACCTAGAGAAATTGATGCACGGCCGTTTTTGAAGATTTCTGCAATCGAATCGTCCGCTTTCAAGCGCACACCACATGCACCTTCCATATATAGAATTGGGGCAACGCGCGCTTTTACGTTCTCTAGACGAGAAATACGCGTTTCTAGTGCTTTACGAGCAAGACGTAGACGATCATCAAGCAGTTCATAGAACTTCGCTTCGCTGCCTTTTGCACGAAGCGCGATACGTGGCAAGTTCAAGCTAACTACACCAAGGTTGTTACGACCTTCATGGATAAGTTCGCCATCCTCTTCGTAAGTGCCTAGGAAGCTACGACAGCCCATAGGTGTTTTGAATGAACCGGTTACTTCCACTACTTTGTCGTAGTTAAGAATGTCTGGGTACATACGCTTAGACGCACACTCAAGCGCAAGCTTCTTAATGTCGTAGTTTGGATCTTCTGATTTGTGGTTTAAGCCATCTTTGATGCCGAATACAAGTTTAGGGAATACCGCTGTTTTACGGTTCTTACCTAGACCTGCAATACGGTTTTTCAAAATCGATTGCTGAATAAGACGAGATGCCCAGCTTGTACCAAGACCAAAACCAAACGTAACGAATGGCGTTTGACCATTTGCCGTGTGCAGTGTGTTTACTTCGTACTCTAGCGATTGGAATGCGTCGTAACACTCTTTCTCGGTGCGCGCTTTAGCAAACTCTTCTGGCTCGGCAATGTTCCACTCTTTCGCGATCTCTAGATGTTTCTCATAGCTTGTCATAACGTACGGAGCGAGCACTTCGTCGATACGGTTGATTGTCGTACCGCCATAAATATGGCTAGCTACTTGAGCAATAATTTGCGCCGTTACGGCAGTCGCAGTTGAAATCGATTTAGGCGTGTCGATTTCTGCATTACCCATTTTGAAGCCGTGCGTTAGCATGCCTTTCAAATCGATAAGCATACAGTTAAACATCGGGAAGAATGGCGCGTAATCCAGATCGTGGTAGTGAATGTCACCCACTTCGTGTGCTTGAACCACATCTCGAGGCAGGATGTGCGTTTTCGCGTAGTGCTTCGCCACGATACCCGCTAAAAGGTCACGCTGAGTCGGGATAACTTTGCCGTCTTTGTTCGCGTTTTCGTTGATCAAATCAAGGTTACTTTCTTCAATCAAGCCTTCGATTTCACGAGTTAGTGCACTTTGCTTTTCACGCGCGATGTCGCGGTCATGGCGATATTCAATGTAAGAACGTGCTAGGGCTTTGTAAGGACCTTGCATGAGTTCATTCTCAACTAAGTCTTGAATCTCATGGATGTGAACTTCATCGTGATCTTTTAGCTGTAACTCGACAGCAAGAGCGACATTAAGAGCATAAATGGCGACATCTTTATCTTTGTTTTCCGCTGCCGCTTCAACTGCTGCTTGGATACGATCCCTGTTGAACGGAGCTCTTGAGCCGTCACGCTTGATTACGATTGGTTTCACTTTCTTCTCCTTACCCCAGCATACTCACAGAGTTATCCACAAACACACTATATGGGGTTATTTTTTATTCTGCTAACACAATATATTGTGGCGTATTTAACGAAAAGCACCACTTGAAAACATTGATTTTGATCAATAAAGATCGGCTAGCGGACAAGAACAAATCGATCTTATTGGTACTGATCTCAGTTGCGAAGAAAACCGTGAAAATTGCAAAATTGGAACTAAATCTACTTGCTTTTTTGGGATGTCTTATAGAATAAAGGTTGGAAAGGAATACGCTAAAAACCTGGAGTGAAACAAGCCAATATGCGATCACTATTTGTTACTGCCTTATTAATTTTTAGTTCAACGTCACTTGCTCAAAACTCCATCAACTTAACCAGTTGGAATATAGAATGGCTGTCTATAAATGGAGGTAAGGTTTCGAGAACCAGTGACGATTTCGTCAAACTCAACCAATATGTGGATAAAACTCAAGCCGACATCATCGCCTTTCAGGAGGTCGACTCCAAAGCTGCGGTTCAAAAAGCCGTAGGTGATGGCTACGCGATTTATCTCTCTGATCGAGCTCAATCAAACAATAAGCACCTTCAGTTTTCTGATACCAATCAGTACACCGGTTTTGCTGTGCGCAAAGACATTGAAGTGTCTGACCCAGCAGACTTCTCAATCACGCGTGGTAATAGCAAGTTGCGCTTTGCCAGTTACATCGTCGTTAACCCAAGCCAAAAGGACGAGCTTCACCTGCTCTCTGTGCATCTAAAAGCAGGATGCAGCGGAGCGTACAAAAACAGTCGTGATTGCCAGACACTGAGTCAACAAGGAGAAGCACTTGCGAAATGGATGAGCGAGAGAGAAAAGAAAAAAGAGCAGTATGCCGTAATGGGCAATTTCAATCACAACTTGTCGTATCAACGTGATTGGTTGTGGGCGATCATGACGCTCGGTAACGATGCACAATTGGTAACGCGAGATACCCAAGCCGATTGCAAGGTTCGCTCAAATAAGAACCCAAGCAAAACACACCAATTCCGCTCTTTGATTGATCACATTATTGTTAGCCCGCAAATAAAAGCGAAAAACGCGCATCAAACGCTGTTTAGCTCACAAGATGTTTTAGATTACAAACTGAGTGACCATTGCCCTGTAAACGCAACGGTAACGCTTAACTGAACGAACAAAATAGCCCAGCATCATGCTGGGCTATTTTATGTTGTTTGCTAGATAGACGTTTAACTAGTTAACAAGAGAAACCGTTCTATCAAAGCGCTCTTGGATTCAGCAGCACTATGTCACCCTGCTTTAACCCAGTTCGCACTCTCCCCAACTCTCCAAGCTGAATAAGCCGAGTTTCTACCTCACCGCTGTCTTGCACCACTTTTACGTAGTCCAATTGGCCAACTTGGTAAACCGCCTCTTTTGGCACGCGAAGTACAACATCGTCGGTCAAGGTCAACGCGACTTTGGCGTATGTACCTGGATAGATAGCCGTTGGCGGCTCAAATTGAAGCTTTACGGTATAACTGCGCGAGTTGGCATCTGCCGACGGCGTCACTTCTTTTACAGCCGCTTGCGCGTTGAGGTTGTAAGACGGAAAAACAACGTCCACTTCTTTATCATAAGTCACATAAGGCATGACAGACTCAGCAAAGTTCACCTCTATTTCCAACGAGTTTGGATTGTACATTGATAAAAGCAAAGCCCCCGGCGTCGCGGTATCACCTTTGTTGATGGGCTTTTGCGTGATCAAGCCATCAAACGGTGCAGTAATGATGCTGTAGCCAAAGGTCGTTTCCGCCTCGGAGACCGCCGCTTGCGCTTTATTGAAGTTGGCTTGTGCGGTTTGCAGCGCACTTTCCGCTTGGTCAAATTGCGATTGAGGGATCAGTTTTTTGTTTAAAAGCGCTCTGACACGAGAAAACTCCTTTCTCGCCGCGTTAAGCTGCGCTTGTGCAGAGGATAAAGCCTGCTCACTTTGACGAACTCGCGCGTCGAGATCATCGCTTTCTAGCCGCGCCAACACGTCTCCTTGCCTCACTCTATCGCCAACCTTCACCAATACCTCCATCACCGATGCCGTTAACCGTGCCGCGATATCGGCGTGCTGCTCTGCAACGACGACGCCCGGAAATTCTCGAACAACCGGTTCGCTGGTTAACATCAGTTGATGTGTCTCTGCGTTATTTACATCAATCTGGTTGGTTTTCGCGTCATGTTCTGTCGGCAACTTTTCTGTAAAAAATCCAGCCATATAGAGAAAAAGAAGCGCGAGTATGGCAAACAGAATCACGCCTAACCATTTGGTATCTAATTTCATTGCTCTTCCTCCATCTGAGGTAATCCATGTCCTTTGGTGTTTTGGTATGCAAGGTTGTAAACCACCGGAACCACAAGCAGCGTAAAGATGGTCGAGGCGGTAATTCCGAATATGATTGCCCAAGCCAAACCGTTAAAAATGGGGTCTAACGTAATCACGACATTACCCAGTAACGTTGTACCCGCAGTCAGCAATATTGGCCGCATACGAACAACACCAGATTCAATCAACGCATCATGTAAGCTACGACCTTCAGCCAACGATTGCTGAACAAATTCAATCAAAACGAGTGAGTTACGCACCACAATCCCTGCTAGCGCAATCATGCCGATCATCGCGGTCGCCGTGAACAGAGCTGGGTTGGGGTAATTACCGATGTCACTGCTTAACACATTCAAAATCCAGAACCCCGGCATAATCCCAATCACGGTCAGAGGTATCGCCAGCATGATGATGCCCGATACCGCAGGTAAACCAGTTTGAATCAACATCACCACAAATACGCCAAGCAGCGCAGCGCCATAAGCAATGCCTAAATCGCGGAATACGTCCACTGTGATTTTCCATTCCCCCTCACCACTCCAAACCACTTCGATGTTGTCTGGCACGCTCCAATTGACACCAGCGCCATTGCTCAAGTACGTGCGATCTTGCCAGTGACGATGCACATCTTCCGCGTGAGTTGTATCTTGGTCAGCCATCACATCGGCAATCACTTCACCCGGAACACGCCCAACTACCTCGGCGTAGACATACACAACAGGCTTGAGGTTTTTATGGAAAATCGGTTTGTCCGCTGCACGTTTCACAAAATGACCGACTTCAGACAACTGCACGATAGGCTGAGGAGCATCCACAACCGCCCCATTGGATTCTACTTTTGCAATGCCCGGACGGCCTCGCACATAAAGCTGCTCTAGTTGATTCAGGTTATCTCTGTCTTCGCGTCGGAGCTGCACTTCGATAGGTAGTGGGTCCACTTCTCTTGGATCGGCGATATAACCGAGCACTTTGGCGTTCGCGGCGGTAATAAGCGTGTTATTGATATCAGCAACAGAAACACCAGACAGCGCCGCTTTTTCTTGATCAACGATGAATTGCCACGTTTCTAAATCACCTTGGATGCTGGTATCCACCTCAGAAACCAACTGTTCTTTGCGAAGCCTATCCGCGACTTTCTCTGCTTGGATCATCAGTTCTTCATAAGATGTCGCTTCATCACCGTAAACTTCTGCCGTAATGGTGGCGATAACGGGCGGGCCTGGCGGCACTTCGACTAGCTGCACGTCAGCGTCAAACTTATCTGCAATCTGCTCTAAATCCGCCCTGAGTCGTGTCACCAGTTCGTGTGATTGCATTGCGCGGCGATTCTTCTCTGCAAGAACGACTCGAAGTTCGCCTTGGTATGGTTCGCTACGCATAAAGTAGTGGCGCACCATGCCGTTGAAATCCATTGGGGAAGCGGTGCCTGCAAAGCCCGACACACTTGTCACTTCCGGCACCGACATTAAATAGTCCGTAAAGCTCGACAGCGCGTTGGAGGTATCCACAAAGCTTGAAGACTCTGGCATGTTTAATACCAATTGGAACTCATTTTTATTGTCATAAGGCAGCAACTTGAGTGGAACTAAGCGAAGTGCTGGCAACAATGCTGCCAAGACGAACAACAAGGCAACCAAACCAAGGAAAAGCCACGCTTTCTTGCGACTTTCAAGTAGCGGAATCAACACACCACGATACAAACGATACATCGGCGAAGATTGGATATCATAGTGGCCGTTTTCCTCAGCACCTTTGAGTAGCTTCTTGGCAAGCCAAGGCGTGATCATAAACGCGACAACGGTACTAAAGATAACGCTGATCGGAACGTTGAACGCCAGTGGCGCCATGTAAGGTCCCATCATCCCAGTGATAAAAAACATCGGCGTAAACACGATCACGATTGCGACCGTCGACATTAACAAGGCGCTACGAATTTCTGCCATGGCGAGAACAATCGCGTTGGTTCGTGTTAGATTTTTGCGTTTGAGGTAGCGTTCAATATTGTCGATACTGGCGATCGGATCGTCCACGATCAAACCTAGCGCCAAAATCAATGCAAAGAGTGTGACTCGGTTGATGGAATAGCCAAATGCCAAGTCCATCCCGAGCGCGGCACCATAGCTAATCGGAATCGCGATACCAACCACCAATGCGCTTCGCCAGTTCAAGAACAAACCGACAAACACCACGACCGTTAGAATAGAGATGCCAAGGCTTGATACCAAGTTGTTTACTTTCGCATTCGCCGTTTCGCCATAGTCACGAATGACTGCAACTTGAACTTGTGGAGGAAACTGCTCGGATTGAAGCGCCGCCAGTTTATCCCGAACAGACTGAGCCACGTTAACCGCGTTCGAGCCTTTTTGTTTAGCGACAGAAATGAACACCGCTGGGTATGCTTCATCGTAGTTTTTATCGCGATACCAAGTATCGGATGTTGCCTCACCTTCACCGTCGTAAATACGCGCGACATCTTTCAAATAAACGGGTTTACCATTGAGCACCGCGATAACAAGATCGCCAACCTCTTCGGCGTTAGTCAGAAACCTTCCCGACTCCAATGTGAAATTTTGCCCGTTTACGCGAACGTTCTTGCCTTGGGTTTTACTATTACTGAGCTGAATGGCCTGTTCGAGGTCATCGATGGTTACTTTGAAGTTTGCCATCGCAACGGAATCAAGCTCTATCTGGATTTTTCTCGGCTCACCGCCAATCACTTCCACCTTGTTGGTGGCATCCAATGATTTAATGCCTAACGTGGCTTGGTCTGCAATACGTCTCAGTTGATGGCGATCGAGAAGGTCTGGATCGGTGGAATAAATTGCGGCAACAACAATGGGTACATCATCGATTTCAACAGGCTTTACAAGCCAGTTAGTGACAGAAGGAGGAACTTTGTCTTGGTTGGAATAGAGTTTGTTGTAAAGCTTAACCAAAGCATCTTCGCGGTTTTCGCCGACATAGAAACGAACGATGACTTGCGCAGCACCTTCCATTGACGAAGAATAAACGTATTCCACACCGTCAATTTGGCTAACAAGCTTTTCTAATGGTTCAGTGATTTGATTTTCGACTTGAGAAGCGCTGAGTCCGGGAGCCGAAACCAATACATCTGCGATCGGCACAACGATTTGCGGGTCTTCCTCTTTCGGGGTCAACCACAAAGCCGCGGCACCGACCATAAGCGCGAGTAAAATCATGATCGGAGGGAAAAAGCTGTTCATCACGGACTGAACAAAACTTCGCTTTAGTTTGTCGGGCATCCTTTCCCCTCCATATCAGATTGATTGTTTACGCGTTCGCGGTTTTCATCTTCTTCGCGTTACGGTGAGTAATGATCGCCTTCGCGAACAGAGATCCAACTAACATCGCAAGGAAGAACACCACAATGCTCACGTTGCCTAATGCCAGACTCGCAACCGCAGGGCCAGGGCAAATACCTGCCAACCCCCAACCTAAACCAAAGATCGCCGCACCAGATAACAAACGTCCGTCGATGTTCTTATTGGTTGGTGTGCAAAACGCTTCACCGCTAACTGATTGTTTTCTCGGCTTGATGATTAAAAAATAGCTTGGCATGAATACCGCGAGTGCGCCGCCCATCACAAAAGCCAAACTTGGGTCCCAACTGCCAGAAATATCTAAAAATCCAATGACTTTAGCTGGGTCGATCATGCCGGACACCGCCATGCCCATACCGAATAACACACCGCTCAAAAGAGCAGAAAAACGAAAAATAGTCTTGTTCATGGAATCTCTCTTAAACTAGGTGAAGTCGAACGAATACCGTTAAGCCAGCGACAACCATAAATACACAGGTCGCCACAACAGAGCGTTTAGACAAACGGCCCATGCCACAAATGCCGTGTCCACTAGTACATCCGTTACCCAGTCTGGTCCCGATTCCTACCAATAAACCAGCGGCAATCACCATCCCTAAAGAAAGGTTCGCGGTACTAGGAACCGCAACGTCCAACATCAGAACGCTAATCAAGCCACCAGCTATCATTCCAACCGCAAAAAGCAATCGCCACGAATAATCACCTTTTTTCGGTGACATAATGCCATTCATAATTCCACTGATTCCGGCAATTTTACCGTTAACCAACAACAATATAGTGGCGGAGATCCCTAACAAAATGCCACCAAACAAGGATTCCCATGGAATAACGTTTAACATTATTTACCTCTAAAATCTTAGCTACGAATTAGTTACAGAAAACGCCATGAAGCACTTTAATTAATGACTCAACTCTCGGTTCTGACAACGAATAAAACACTTGCTGTGATGCCTTACGAGCCGTGATCAATTTGTGTTTGCGAAGCACCGTTAAATGCTGTGAAAAGGCGGATTGGCTAAGGAACGAGTTCTTTTGCAGTTCCCCAACACCAACTTCACCTTGGGTCAGTTGGCACAACACCATTAGCCTTTCCGGATGTGCCATTACTTTTAGAAGATCAGCAGCTTCATTGGCATTGCCTTTCATTGCTGCTACATCCATATCTGTATAGCTCATGACTCACCTCTACATTAAAAACTAAATTAGATATTACTAAAACAACATCTTTAGTCAACACTAAATTAGCAAATATGAATTTAGATAAATTAACATTAGACATTTCTAATTTAGTTAATTATAGTGATGAACATCAAAGGATGGCGTTCTCAGTTTGAGAGTGCGAAGGAGAAGAGTTATGACGTTAGAAAATGCAGTACGAGTTTTTGCAGGCACGATGGTATTGATCTCGGTCATACTAACCGTGTTCGTTCACAGTAACTTCATTTGGTTCACCGTGTTTATCGGCGTTAATCTTATTCAAAGTGCTTACACGGGAATCTGCCCTGCTGCTTATTTTTTAAAGAAATTTGGTTTTAGATAATCTAGAGCGTAGTGACCTTTCACACAGGCTATTCGTGAAAGGTCAGTTCGCCCTAAAACTTGGAGTTAAAAATGACTAAGATCTTAATCGTCGGTGGTGTTGCAGGTGGTGCATCTGCGGCGGCGCGTGCTCGTCGTCTAAGCGAAGATGCCGAAATCATCATGTTTGAACGTGGCCCATTCGTTTCATTTGCTAACTGTGGCCTTCCCTATCACATCGGTGGCGACATCAAAGATCGCAGTAAATTATTGCTACAAACACCAGAAAGCTTTTTAGCGCGTTTCAACGTTGATGTTCGTGTAATGAATGAAGTGATATCGATAAACCGTCAAGACAAAACAGTGACAGTAAAAAATCTTCTTGATGGCTCAGAATATGAAGAAACATACGACTTCCTATTACTTAGCCCAGGTGCAGGCCCTATCGTTCCACCAATTCCTGGTCTGGATAATCCGTTGACTCACTCACTACGTAATATCCCTGATATGGATCGCATCATCGAAACGATCCAAATGAACAAACCAGAGCATGCGACAGTTGTTGGCGGCGGTTTCATCGGTTTAGAAATGATGGAAGCCTTCCACCAACTTGGCATTAAAACCTCTCTGATTGAAATGGCAGACCAAGTCATGACGCCAGTAGACCGTGAAATGGCAGGCTTTGCTCATGCAGAAATTCGTGACAAAGGTGTAGACCTCAAACTTGGCGTCGCGCTTGAATCTGTGAAATTCGTACCTAACGAGCACGTTGCAAGTTTCGACTCTGGTGAGAGTGAAAAACACCAACACCTAGAGGGTGAATTGGAGTTAACGCTAAACAACGGTGAAAAACTCACCACCGATATTTTGATTATGGCAATTGGTGTTCGTCCTGAGACAAAACTGGCGCAAGAAGCTGGCCTTCAAATTGGTGCTCTAGGCGGTATATACACAAACGAATACATGCAAACCAGCGATCCATCTATCTACGCTGTCGGCGACGCGATAGAAGAGAAAGACTTCGTGACAGGCGAGCAAACTCTAGTGCCACTTGCAGGCCCGGCAAACCGTCAAGGCCGTATGGCAGCGGACAATATGCTCGGCCGCAAAGAAACCTACCAAGGCACACAAGGGACAGCGATTTGTAAAATCTTTGACCTTGCAGTGGCTTCTACCGGTAAAAACGAGAAGCAACTAAAACGCGCTGGCGTTGAATACGAAAAAGTGTACGTCCATACCGCAAGCCACGCGAGCTACTACCCTGGTGCAGAAGTGGTGTCGTTCAAAATGTTGTTCGATCCAAAATCAGGCAAGATTTTAGGTGCTCAAGCAGTTGGTAAAGACGGTATCGACAAACGTATTGACGTTATGGCTGTTGCACAACGTGCTGGCATGACGGTTGAACAACTGCAGCATCTTGAACTGACTTACGCGCCACCTTACGGCAGTGCAAAAGATGTGATCAACCAAGCGGCGTTTGTGGCAAATAACATCATCAAAGGTGACGCAACGGCGATTCATTACGATGAAATCGACAACCTGACTGAAGATCAAATTCTCCTCGACGTCCGTAACCCGGGTGAATTGGAGTCTGTTGGTTATCTTGAAGGGGCAATCAACATTCCGGTTGATCAACTGCGCCATCGTATGGGTGAACTACCAAAAGACAAAGAGATTGTGATTTACTGTCAAGTAGGCTTACGCGGTAACGTGGCATACCGTCAACTGGTCAACAATGGTTACAAAGCTCGTAACTTGATTGGTGGATACAGAACACTCAAATTCTCGCGCTTATAACGGGATAATAAAAACAGAGAAAACCGAGGGATTGGTTTTCTCTTTTGTTTATTTACATGGACTCAAATCTAACTCATTAACCTTCTATCGCCAAACGGACTGCTGCTTGAGCATGGATAGAAGTGGTATCAAGTAGCGTAACATCGGTGTGACTTTGGTTTACAAGTAAGGCAATTTCAGTGCACCCGAGAATCACAGCTTCAGCTCCCTGCTCTTTTAGTTTTTCAATAATTTGCAGGTATATAGTTCTCGATTCCTCTTTGATTTCACCTTGGCATAACTCTTTATAAATAATGTTATGCACTATAGAGCGATCATCTTGAGCAGGAGTTATGACATCCAGCCCATAGAGGTCGGAAAGCCGTCCTTTGTAAAAGTCTTGCTCCATTGTGAATTGAGTACCAAGGAGTCCGACCTTTTGAACCCCTTTCTCACGAAGTAACTCAGCAGTCGCGTCTGCGATATGTAGTATGGGGATATTAATGCTGGCTTCAATTTGAGGAGCAACTTTGTGCATTGTGTTCGTACAAATAAGAATAAAATCAGCGCCCCCTTTTTCTATTGAAGATGCAGCATCAGATAGAATACTTGCCGTTTCTTCCCATTTACCTTGGTGTTGAAGTTTCTCTATCTCTGAAAAATTCACGCTATACATACAATTTTTGCGGAATTTAGGCCGCCTAACGCCTCTTTGACTCCTTCGTTGATCAATTTGTAATAACTAAGCGTCGACTCCCAACTCATGCCGCCTAGAAGACCGATAGTTTTCATATAACTCTCCAATCGTTATACACCACCATGGCAGGGGTGTTTTTACAAACAAAATCAACCACGTGAATAGACAGCCTTCTAGCTTTGTCACTAGTGAGAACTGGATAAACCTGCAATCAGAAAAACGAGAACCAAAAAGGACGACTACGCAATTCTCATATCTCCTCGCAACATTGTTACCGCACTTCCAGAAAGCTTAACGCATTCCGGACTCAATAATTCTGTATAAACAACTCCACTTCTCTTGGATGCTTGAAAGCCTTTTAATTGCGCTTTACCGAGCTCTTTAGCCCAGTAAACACATAAAGCGCAATGAGCAGAACCTGTCACTGGATCCTCATCAACACCCACCCAAGGGGCAAAATAGCGAGAGACAAAATCAGCGTCAGTGCTTGATTGAGCAGTGATAACAACTCCACGACCTTTTTGTTTAAGTAACGCACTAAAATCAGGTTCGAGTTGCTCTATCAAAGACTCATCATTGATGACGATCAACTGCTTATTATTAAACTGACCATAAGCGATTACATCAACCACATCGAGCCCTAAGCCGTGAAGCAAGTCTGTGTTAATACTTGCTCGCATATCTAAAATAGGAGCAGGAAACACCAAATGAATGTCGTCATGATCAAGTTGTGCAGTTAAAACGCCGGATAGCGTAGCAAACTCAATGGTATCACCTGTACTATATAACCCTTGCTCTCTCAGCACGTGCGCCGTGGCCAATGTGCCATGTCCACACAAAGCGACTTCAGTTTCAGGTGTAGACCAACGAAGTTGCATTGTGTTTAATGACAGAAACGCGGTTTCAGATAGTGACATCTCTGCCGCTATGGCCAACATCATTTCCTCATCAAGGCTTGATTCTGTGATACACACACCTGCAGGATTGCCTTTGAACACATCTGATGTAAACGAGTCGACCTGAAAAATTTTAACTTCCACAAAATATCCTTAAGTTCTATCAACCACTGTAGAACCATTAGCAGCGCTTAATGCATTTGTACCACGTAATGTATTGCACCAGTTATTTGAGCAGTAAACCTTTATTAACTAAGAAGAAACCACTTTTTCTCCTGATGGGATTTATTGGTATTTTGCCGAAGTAATGAACTCACCGAATGTTTCACACCAAACAACAACAGTATTGTATTCAGAAATGGAAATCCCTTGAGGAACCTCAACAACGAAGTTATTGAATGTTTTGACATCACCAACCAAGCTCATCTCAGATTTAAGGTCATTAAACGCTTGTTCAGTCTCGATAAATTTAGGAGATAAATAGAGTTTATAGTCAGGCCCGGGAGCGAGTTTTCCTACCAGCGTAATAGCTTGGGAACTCAAATGAATTTCACCTTCTCCCCAATGAAAAGCGTCGCTATCTTTGAGGTCCCTCGTGACAACTGCACTGTATTCTGCACCTTGCATGCGCTCAGAAACTTGCTCATCGGTCGGCGCAGGCGGTGCAATAAGAATCGGTAAAGTATAGATACCTATCGCAATACCAATCGCAACAGCCACTAAGTGGCTTAACGTTAATTTAATTATATTTTTCAAGGTCATCTATCTTCTTGTTAGTTTCATCAGCTTAGATTTAGGCTCAAATACAGACATCCGTCAGGTTATACGTCTAATAGCCTAATTTCATTAATATTATACACAAGCTGGACCAATGCGCCTTAATTGCTGCCTTTTAGAGTGCTATCCAATAACCCCGTTACTAACGAAAATAACTATTTTAATTCAGCCCCCTACATGCCTTCGACGAAATGATCTAAAGGCAAAGTGAGCAATTAAAAACGGCTGATAATTGATATCAGCCGTTTGCTTATCTGGAATGTCGTTGTGCTGGTTTGGGAACTATTCTGCTTCCACCAAAGCGATCTTATCGGATGTCGATTTTTCCAATTTGATCGCAATAAACTTAGAGGTTGGCGTAAACGTTCTATCCCCATAACTATCTAAAGGAACCAATGGGTTCGTTTCTGGATAGTAAGCCGCCGCCTGACCTGCTGGCACATCATAGGCAACAAGCGTAAATCCGCTCACGCGACGCTCTACGCCATCTTCCCATAATGACACCATGTCCACTTTATCGCCCGGTTCAAATCCGAGTTTACGAATATCCGCTTCATTGATAAACAGTACTTCGCGCATACCAAATACACCACGATAACGATCATTTAAGCCGTAAAGTGTCGTATTGTATTGGTCGTGTGAGCGCATGGTTTGCAAGATCAAATCTGGCTTTTGGCCTTTTTCGAGTATCGCTTCGCTGATCAACTGTTTCGGCAACTCACTAGAGCTGAACAGTGCTTTGCCGCTTGGTGTATTCCATCGACGCTCGGCAGCTGGGTTTACCAAGTGGAATCCACCCGGGTGTTTAAGCTTATGGTTAAAGTCGGTAAAGCCCGGAATCGTGTCGGCAATCAAATCGCGAATACGGTCGTAATCTTCAATCGCCCACAACCAATCAATTGGTTTTGCCCCGAGTGTCGCATTGGCAATACCGGCAATAATCGCTGGTTCTGAACGCAAATGCTCCGAACGCGGTTTTAGCTGACCAAATGAGATATGTACCATGCTGAAAGTATCTTCAACCGTCACACCTTGTGGGCCCGTCGCTTGCTGATCAATCTCAGTACGGCCTAAGCATGGAAGAATAAGCGCATCTTTACCTGTGACAAGGTGAGAACGATTTAACTTCGTCGAAATGTGTACGGTTAAATTACAGTTTCGCATCGCGTTGTGCGTACGTTCTGTGTCTGGCGTTGCTTGTGCAAAGTTACCGCCCAAACCGATAAATACTTTCGCTTGCCCTTCTTCCATCGCTTTAATGGCTTGCACAGTGTTGTGGCCTTCACCACGCGGGACGGCAAAGTTAAATCGACTTTCAATGCGATCCAACAACAGATCTGAAGGTTTTTCATCAATGCCCATCGTACGGTCGCCCTGAACGTTACTGTGACCACGCACTGGTGAAAGACCCGCGCCCGGCTTACCAACGTTACCTCGTAACATTTGCACGTTTGCGACTTCTTTAATGGTTGGCACAGAGTGACGATGCTGAGTCAACCCCATTGCCCAACACATGATCACACGTTCTGCACGTCGATACATGCTCGCCACCATCTCGATTTCACTTAAATCAAGACCCGATTGTTCCGAGATGTGTTCCCAAGAGGTTGCGTCCACTTCAGCCAAATACTCATCAATACCTATCGTGTGTTGCTTGATGAATTCACGGTCAAATACCGCTTTGCCACCGTTTTGCAATGCCTCGCGTTCCCATTGCAACAAGAATTTCGCGATGCCACGAAACACTGCCATGTCTCCACCTAAAGCAGGACGCAGGTACGCCGTGTTGGTAGGCTCTGAGCCGTTACTCAACATCTCAATCGGCATTTGTGGGTTTTGGAAACGCTCTAATCCGCGCTCTTTCAGCGGGTTTAGACAGATAACCTGCGCACCACGTTTTACCGCTTCGCGCAGAGGTTCAAGCATTCGTGGGTGGTTCGTGCCCGGGTTTTGACCAATCACAAAAATCGCGTCGGCTTCTTCAAAATCATCAAAGATCACTGTGCCTTTACCAACGCCAATGGTGTCTTTCATCCCGATTGCACTGGCTTCGTGACACATGTTGGAACAATCTGGGAAGTTGTTGGTACCGAATGCGCGCACAAATAGCTGATATAAAAACGCCGCTTCGTTGCTTGCACGACCAGAGGTATAAAACTCCGCTTGGTGCGGTGAATCCAATTGATTGAGATGTTTAGCCACAAGAGAAAAAGCCTCATCCCAAGAGACAGGTACATAGTGGTCGGACTCGGCATCGTATCGCATTGGGTGCGTGATACGGCCTTGGTATTCCAACCAGTAATCGGTTTGCGTTGAGAGAGATGAAACGCTGTGATTGGCAAAAAACTCAGGATCAACCAGACGATTGGTCGCCTCCCAGTTTACCGCTTTCGCGCCATTCTCACAAAAATTGACTTTACCACTATCTGGCGACTCGCCCCATGCACATCCCGGGCAATCGAAACCGCCATTTTGGTTGGTTTTGAGCATAGTGCGAATGTTTTTAACTGCATTTTCACTGCCCCACCAACTTCTGGTTACGGCTTTCAGTGCACCCCAACCACCAGCTGGACCTTTGTATGTTTTTATTTGTTCTTTTTGGCTCACGACTTTACTCCTCGCAGATATACCAGCAAGCAGGGGGCCCGTGAAAACAAGCGCGTTATTTATTGAGATAATGCGGAAGTATTGAAGGGCTTAGTTTCTAATCCATGTATTTTTTAATCCAAATAAGTAACCACTCAACATACTCTCGCTTGTCCGAGCGTTTACTTATCTAGATTCTTGATATCGGATACCCGCCTACTGTTTCTAAGACTGTTAGATTCAATTTGCATTGTTGCGTCTTGATCTAAATCAAAGATTAAGTCGATATTCAATATGCGTCCAATTGATAATCCTGACCGAGTGATAAACAAAATCTATGACGAATTTTTCCACTGACGGTCATCACATTTTTAATCAATACAATTTATGAGGTTAATCGTTTTTCTATTCGATTCCGCCTAGTTCGCTTAACGAACTCAATAAAATCGCCACTCTTGATAATAGATAATATCTATCACACTATAGATACTTTAAATTTGACCCTAATTAATATCAGGAATAGCCTTGATTCAGATCAATTTTGAGTGTGGTTTTATTCTTGACTTGGTTTTGGTTTTTCATTCCCCAGTTAAAACGCTCCAGCGCTTAAAAAGTACGGTAGTGCTGTGCCCTTTTTAGGGAGTTCCCCCGTACATGTGACTCACAACGCAAGGTTAACAAGCCATTATGGATATCAAACAACTTAAATATCTCATCGCACTTGAACAGACCAAACACTTTGGTCAAGCCGCCGCATTGTGCCACATTACGCAGCCTACTTTGTCCATGAGAATCCGAAGCTTAGAGGAAGAACTCGATCTCGAATTAATCCAAAGAAGTCAAAGATTTGAAGGATTTACTGAAGCCGGAGAACGCATTTTAGCTTGGGCAAAAACCGTCTTAGCAGCTCATGATGGATTGCAAGCCGAAGCCGCCAACTGCCGTGGTCAGTTGGTAGGCTCTCTTCGGCTTGGAATGGTGCCACTCGCCAGCCAAAACCCGATGCAATTGCTCAAACCATTAGCTCAACAGTTCCCTGAGTTACGCTTTCAAATACTCTCCATGACGACCGAACAGATCATAGACCAACTCAATCGCAATCAGCTTGATTTGGGGATGTGTTATGTCGATCAAGTCAACACCGCTTACTTCGATGTTATCGAGCTAGATTCGACCAAACTTGGCGTTTTATTCGATGAGCGTCATTTTGATTTTGCCGAATCTGAAGTGTTGTGGGAGTCACTCAATAACATTCCGCTAGGGCTGCTTTCGAAGGGCATGCACTATCGCCACTCGATTGATCTTAGCTTTGTGAGTAAAGGGCTAGTTCCACAAACCGTCATTGAAAGTAACTCCACCTTTCACTTGATCCAAGCAGTAACCAGTGGCCTTTGTTGCGCCATTATGCCGCTGAATTGTGGATTGGAAGAGTTGAACGATACGCTTCGCATTATTCCTATCGAAGAAGCCGCCGTTCACGCCCCGCTAGGTTTGTTAAAGCGAAAACAAGAACCCTTCTCCGCGCTAACCGATCAGTGTTTCGCAGAAGCAAAAAACATATTCAATCGATAACAAGAATCCACACGTCAATGTTTGGCATACACAACGGCTTATGAGGTGATTTCATGAGATGTACTACTCAATCTTATTTTGAACTGTCCGATTTCAATCAAGCACCACCTCAACCAAGTGCGTTCAATTACCGAGAATTAATTGATGGCCGCCCAGTGCAACAAATGTCGCTGGCGAGTGAATCCGCCTTAGCTATCAGCTACAACGGCATTAGCCAAGCGGTCATGATGGTGACGCCAGGCCATCTGGAAGACTTCGTGAAAGGGTTTAGCTTAAGCACAGGCATCGTCCACGACTTCAAAGAGATCAAAGACATTGAAATTGGTGGCGATCACGAATCTCACTATGCGGAAGTGGAAATCAGCAACCGCGCTTTCTGGGCGTTAAAAACACAACGCCGAAATCTTGCTGGCACAACCGGATGCGGCATTTGTGGCGTCGAGGCTCTTGAACAAGCCTTGCCTGATTTGGTGCCGCTGACACCGTCTCTTCCTCCGCGCTCCGATGTATTCGAAGAGCTGCGAGACAAAGTCACACTGCATCAAGAAGCCGCACGTGAATCTGGCGCGTTACACGCCGCTTTATTTGCAGATTTACAAGGCAACATCAAGTTGTGCCGAGAGGACATCGGCCGTCACAACGCGCTAGATAAGTTGATTGGCGCATTGGCCAACAATCACATCGAGCCTCAAAGTGGCTTCGCAATCATGACAAGCCGTTGCAGCTTAGAGTTGATCCACAAAGCCGTTCGCGCGCGTATCCCCACTCTGGTTTGCTTATCTGCACCGACAGCGTTAACCGTCGAATGGGCAAGAAGAAACCATTTGAACCTAATTCACTTGCCAAAACACGGCTCGCCGCGTCTATACAGCCCTGCGCCTTAATACGTCAACCTAGCCGAATTCCTAATATTTCTAACAGAGACCTCTGGGTCTCTGTTGTTTGCTTCTCGCTCGCGATTGATAGCTAGCAACGAGACACTATTCTCTCCAAACAAACGTACTCACCCCTTGTCAGCTCTAAGCTTGCGTATATTAACCTGCTTGCATTTGAACGCTTTCCAGTCCGGTAAGAACCCTGTCAAAAACCCATGAATTAGTAAGGGTTTTGTGTGACTCTTTTCACGCTTTTCCACCTTCCTAGGCATTTCTAGGAATTTTTCCTAGCCGATCTAGGCAACCATCTCATGTGCCTCACAAAACCACTCTCTAGAATTCCGCTCAGTCAAAGGTAACAAGAGCGCATAACGGTCTCCGTTGTGTTTCTAAAACAATTACAAGAGAGTTCATCATGTTAAAATTCCTCGAACAGGTGCGGAAGCCGACCCTCGATCTTCCTGTCGAAGTTAGAAGAAAGATGTGGTTTAAACCGTTCATCCAATCTTACTTGGTCGTATTCATCGGCTACCTAACCATGTACTTGATTCGTAAGAACTTCAATGTCGCGCAAAACGACATGATCTCAACTTACGGTTTGAGCATGACAGACCTAGGTCTTATTGGCCTTGGCTTCTCCATCACATACGGCATCGGTAAAACCGTTGTGTCTTACTACGCTGACGGTAAGAACACCAAGCAATTCCTCCCTTTTATGCTGATCCTTTCTGGTCTTGCAATGCTTGGTTTCAGCTTCAGCATGGGCGGCGGTAGTGCAAGCCTGTTCTTGATGGTGGCTTTCTACGCTCTAAGTGGTTTCTTCCAAAGTACTGGTGGCCCTTCTAGTTACTCAACCATTACAAAATGGACACCTCGTAACAAACGCGGCTCTTACCTAGGTTTGTGGAACATGTCACACAACGTTGGTGGTGCGGGCGCAGCGGGTGTTGCTCTTTTCGGTGCTAACTACCTATTCGACGGCCACGTAATCGGCATGTTCGTTTTCCCTTCTATCATCGCGATCATCGTCGGCTTTATCGGTATGCGCTTTGGTAGCGACTCTCCAGAAGCTTACGGTCTAGGTAAAGTAGAAGAACTTTTCGATGAAGCAGTGAGTGAAGAAGACACCGCCGCTGAAGAAAACCAGATGACCAAAAAAGAAATCTTTGTTGAATACGTTCTTAAAAACAAAGTTATCTGGCTACTTTGCTTTGCCAACATCTTCCTTTACATCGTTCGTATCGGTATCGACCAATGGTCAACGGTATACGCGTACCAAGAGCTTGGTCTGTCAAAAGAAACGGCAATCTCTGGCTTTACTCTATTCGAAGTCGGTGCGCTTGTGGGTACTTTGATGTGGGGTTACTTATCTGACTTAGCAAACGGTCGCCGCGCATTGGTTGCTTGTGTGTCTCTTGGTTTGATCATCGTATCGCTTGAGTTCTACCAACACGCCACTAGCGAGTTCATGTACTTAGCCTCTCTATTTGTATTGGGCTTCTTGGTGTTTGGTCCGCAACTTCTTATCGGTGTTGCCGCGGTTGGTTTTGTCCCTAAAAAAGCAATCAGTGTGGCTGACGGCGTAAAAGGTACTTTCGCTTACCTAATCGGCGATAGCTTTGCAAAACTAGGCTTGGGTATGATTGCAGACGGTACACCTATCTTCGGCTTAACAGGTTGGAAAGGTACCTTCGCAGCCCTAGATACCTCCGCCATGATTTGTATTGTTTTGCTTGCTTTCGTCGCTATCGCGGAAGAGAAGAAGATTCGACACGCGAAGAAGCTTCAACTTGCACAAAACCAAGCCTAACTTCTCTGCGCGCTTTACTTCGGTAAAGCGCGCAAGATCATTAAAATGAGTTGATCAATTCAGTATCATTAAAGGTTTTTCTATTAGCTCCGTTTGGGGGCTTATTGTTGTTTGTTGTCTGCTCTATTTGGTTGTAATGATGATTCATGTTGCTCTAGTTGATGATCACGTCATCGTGCGTTCTGGTTTCGCACAATTATTAAATTTAGAAAGTGATATTACCGTTGTTGGTGAGTTCGGCTCTGTCGCAGAAGCACGCACAGGCTTGCCTTCGGTACACCCACACGTCGTCATCCTAGATATTTCCATGCCAGATGAAAGCGGCTTAAACTTTCTTAGCGAAATACCAACTGGCATTGCCTGCGTGATGCTTAGCGTGCATGACTCCCCTGCGATGGTGGAAAAATCACTAAAGCTAGGAGCAAAAGGCTATCTTAGTAAACGCTGTAGCCCAGACGAACTTATTCAAGCCGTGAGAACCAGTGCTTCTGGCGGCTGTTACCTCACATCAGATATTGCACTTAAACTTGCAACGCCTAGCGACAACACCACCTCTCTATGCCAACTGACAAAACGTGAAAACGAGGTATGTCAGCTACTTGCTACCGGGTTAGATGTAAAGTCAGTCGCGGCAGAGCTTGGCTTGAGCCACAAGACCGTGCATGTTCATCGTGCAAATGCCATCGACAAACTCGGCGTGAAAAACAACGTTGAGCTCGCCAAACTATTTTCTCAAGAGTCCTTTTAATGCGAGCTTATGCTGTTACCACCATTTGCGGACTTTTTGTTATGGCTTGCGCCTGGTTCTGCTTGTGGGTGATTGCCTATTACTTCGTCAATGATCCCGAGCTGGCGATCTTATTGTTTCCTTTCGCTTTACGATTAGGTGTCGCCCTGCACACTCGCACCGCTTATTGGCCAACGATTTATCTTTCAGAGTGGGGGCTTTCCATCGCACTTGCGATCTTACTGGGTCAACCGCAGTGGCTTACCGTGCTGATTGCGAGCATTGCCAGTATCCCGGTCACTCTGATTGCGAAAAAATACTACTACGGAGACCAAAACCGCCATTTAGCCGTGATGAGCGTTGTCATTATCATTAGCGCGTTTATTAATGTGATGGCCGTTGGTTTTCACGTTCCTTCGGTTTACATGGTATGGCTGGCTAGCATTTCTGGAGGCTTGCTCGTGGTGCCTATGTGCTACTTGTTATGGAGTTATTTGTTCCAAAGTCGTTGGTCTCCGCTTAGCTCTCTCCTACTTAGTAATGCCGTTGTATTTCAGGTGCGTCATATCGTGCTTTATGCGCTGCTTTTGATCGGCAGTATTTTGGTGCAAACCAGTTTGCCTGAAGAGCTAAAACGATTTGCGCCATTTTGTATGGCGATTCCAATCATCGTGCTTGCTCTGCGTTACGGCTGGCAAGGTGCCCTACTCGCCACCATGCTCAACAGCATTGCGCTGATTGCGGCTCGTAGCGGCGTATCGAATCTAGAAATCACCGATTTGTTATTATCTCTCTCGGCGCAAACCATCACCGGCATTATGCTCGGCTTAGGGGTTCAGAAACAAAAAGACCTCAATCACAAACTGCGCGGCGAACTTGCACGCAATCAGAATTTGTCTCGCCAGCTTATCAAAGCGGAAGAATCCGTAAGACGCGATATTGCGCGCGAGCTACATGACGAAATCGGCCAGAACATCACGGCGATCCGCACACAAGCCAACATCATTAAGCGGGTAAATAACGCAGAAACAAGCGTGGGTTGCGCCGACATGATCGAAGGGCTTTCCCTCAACGTGTACGACACCACTAAGCGACTGTTAAGCAAGCTAAGACCAAAAATGCTGGATGATTTGGACTTAAAAGAATCCGTCGAGCAACTAACGCGAGAAATGGAGTTCGCCAATCACGGAACCAACGTTCAACTGAACTGGCAGGGCGATTACACAAGCCTGAGTGACACACTCAAAGTCACCCTATTCCGTTTATGCCAAGAGTCATTAAATAACGCAGCCAAGTACGCAGAAGCGCAGTTGATCAATATTGAACTGACAATTGGAGAAACGGCGGTGTCACTGAGGATTCACGATGATGGTGTCGGTTTCAAAGTTCAGGACAGCATGAAAGGCATGGGCGTTCGCGGCATGCAAGAGCGTGTGCACGCATTGGGTGGGAAAATGGTTATCTACTCCACCAGCGATCAAGTGATCGGCACTCAAATCAGCATTACTTTACCTAAGGTGTAACTCAAGATGTTTGGATTTTTACGTTCACCTAAATTTACTCAACCGAGTCTAAGCAACGAGCAAATCGACCAGCGTTACCGCCATTGGCGTTTGCACATTATGTTGGGGATGTACATCGGCTACGCCGGTTTCTACTTTACCCGTAAGACCTTTAACTACGCCGCACCAGCGATGATTACCGACCTTGGCTTAGATAAGGGCGATTTGGGTCTAATCGGTACGCTTTTCTACATCACCTACGGCTGCTCGAAGTTTATTTCTGGCACGATTTCAGATCGCTCTAACCCTCGTTATTTCATGGGGCTAGGCTTGATTGCGACAGGTCTGGTCAACATCGCGTTCGGCTTTTCTAGCTCACTCGCGGCTTTCATTACTCTGTGGATCTTAAACGCGTGGTTCCAAGGCTGGGGCTGGCCTTCATGCTCCAAGCTGTTAACCACTTGGTATTCACGCTCTGAGCGTGGCTTCTTATGGGCGATTTGGAACACCGCACACAACGTTGGTGGCGCGCTGATCCCTATTTGGGTGGGCTATTTAACGTTGCACTACAGCTGGCGTGAAGGCTTTATTCTACCCGGCATCATCGGTGTATTGCTCGGTCTATTCGTTTGTTGGCGATTGCGCGACAAACCCACAACAATGGGTTTACCAAGTGTCGGACAATGGCGCAACGACGCACTAGAACTTGCGCAAGAAAATTACGGACGTGGCCTCACCTACCGCGAAATTCTGAAATCGTACGTATTTAACAACAAATACATCTGGCTGCTCGCGTTCAGTTATGTGTTGGTTTACATCGTCCGAACCGCAATCAATGACTGGGGAAACCTGTACTTAACCGAGCAGCATCACTATAGCCTGATTAACGCCAACGCTGCTCTGTCGATGTTTGAAATCGGAGGTTTTGTTGGTTCATTGGTTGCGGGTTGGGGCTCAGACAAACTCTTTGGCGGTAACCGTGGGCCAATGAACTTGCTGTTCGCGATTGGGATTTTCTTATCTGTCTCTGCGCTTTGGCTGATGCCTCTGACCAACTTTGCATTCCAAGCGGCGGGATTGTTCTCCATCGGCTTCTTTGTCTTTGGGCCACAAATGCTGATCGGTATGGCGGCGGCGGAGTGCTCTCACAAAGATTCTGCCGGCGCGGCAACAGGATTCGTGGGCTTGTTCGCCTACATGGGCGCAGCATTGTCTGGCTATCCACTGGCGTTAATTCTTGAAGAATATCATTGGACGGGTTTCTTCATCACCATTTCAGTTTGTGCAGCCGTCATTGGCCTTTTGTTGCTGCCATTTTTGCAAGCGCAACCATCACGAAAACCACTCGAACCAAAACCTCGGTTGTAAATCAACTTATCGCCCTTCGGGCAAATTGGCGAGTGACCTAACCGCGCTCGCCCTCCTTATTTAACGTATCTCTGCTCAATTTTTCTTCCGATTCAGTTCGGAGGGTTAACTATGGAAAAAATTCATGAATTTGAACACTATTTCATCGCATAGCTTCTTTCAAATGAACAACAAAATCCAAAACTACGCTTGGGGAAGCACCTCTTCTATTCACGATTTGTTTGGCTTTTCTAACGAAACGAATGAGCCTCAAGCAGAAGTATGGATGGGTACTCACCCAAACGGCTGCTCTGAAGTTCAGATTGAGCAAAACACGCTGCCTTTGTCTGAACTGATCAAACAAAACCAACCCGCTTACTTATCAGCAGAAACCGCAGCGAAATTTGGCGACCTGCCCTTTCTGTTTAAGATCTTAGCGGCCGAACATGCACTGTCGATTCAAGTTCACCCAAGCAAACAAGATGCCGAAATAGGTTTCGAAAAAGAGCAAAGTGCTGGCATCCCACTAAACGCGAGCCATCGTAACTACAAAGATCCAAACCATAAACCTGAGTTGGTGTACGCGCTGACAAGTTACCAAGCCATGAACGGTTTTCGTTCGTATGACGAGATTATTGAGGCATTTGGCCTTTGCGATATCGATGAGCTACGCGCACCGCTAGATGCATTCAAACGCGAAATCAACTCACAAGGTTTACGAGATTTCTTTGTGCACATTCTGACCATGGAAGGCGAAACAAAAGAGCGAGCACTGAAACAACTTCTTGCCCACGCTTCAAGTCAATCGGAACAAGGCACTGACAGCGACGTTTTCCAGCTCATCTTGGATCTATCCACTCAATACCCTGGCGATGTCGGCTTGTTTGCGCCATTACTGTTGAATGTCATCACGCTGCAACCTGGCGAAGCGATGTTCCTAAGCGCAAGAACGCCACACGCTTACATTAAAGGCACGGGATTAGAGATCATGGCGAACTCAGATAACGTTTTGCGTGCAGGACTCACGCCGAAACATATGGATGTTGAAGAACTGGTTAAATGCACAGATTTTGTGCCTAAGCCGTTTGAAAGCCTTGTTCTTGAACCCAATGCAAATGGTTGCCAGAGCCTTTACCCCGTTCCAGTCGCAGACTTTAGTTTCAGCATTCTTAACCAACCGAATCACGACGTGGTTGAGGCAAACAGCGCAGAGATTTTGATGGCGATTGATGCCGAACTGACACTCATCAGTGATAACGGTGAGACATTAACCGCCGCGAAAGGACAATCTGTATTTGTTCCTGCTTACGTTGGCCATTATCGCATTCAAAGTGCGGGACGTGTGGCTCGCGCCTTCAACTAGTTTTTGAACAACTGATTCAAACTAGCGTCTGACCCAAGGGACTGGGTTAGACAATTTATTCCTTTCATAGATTGAGCCAGTCCGCTTTTAAGGTACTCATGCTTGCACTTTTTCGACTCAAATCCGCAGCGGCCTAAGCCATCTAAGTTCTCTACCCCCGATTCTTCTGTTCACTACAGCACTCATTGTCAAAACCCATTTATTTCCGGTAAATCCTCCGCTCCAATATCAAATTACTTGGATAACAAAGGCGCTCACACAGTGGTATTTGTTGCAAAACGTATAATCAACGTTGTAATCAAAGCCCCAATCACTACAATCTCTGGTTCGATTTTTCAGTTAACGTTTGTATGCCGAAGTTAAACCAAGATAACCCTGTTCAAAGCTCCGCCCTTTCCGATATCGAAACCAGCAGTAAGATTCAATCGGCATTAGAACCGAAGTTTCACAAGCCAGAGAAACGTCTCTGCTTAAGCCCTGGCCTATCGGATAAGCATTTGGCGCGCCGTTGGCAAGTATTGGAACACGTGACCAATAAAGATCATCTTCTTGATCCTTTCACGCAGTCACATTGCGACGCTTACTCCAACAACATCGAGCACTTCGTTGGTACTGTCAATGTGCCGGTCGGCATCGCAGGCCCTTTACGCGTCAACGGTTTGTATGCGAACGATGACTTTTTGGTTCCGCTCGCAACGACAGAAGCCGCGTTAGTCGCTTCCTACAACCGTGGCGCAAATCTTATTACCGCCGCTGGTGGCGCGAGCGCATTGTTGCTGAGTGAAGGGGTGAGCCGAACACCAGTGTTCGCCTTTAATCACCTTGCCGACGCTGGCCAGTTCGTTAGTTGGGTTGTGACCCAGTTTGACGTATTTCGTCAAATTGCGGAATCCACCACCTCACATGGCAAACTCAAAGACATCAATGTAAATATCGAAGGAAACCATGTTTATTTGGTCTTTGAATACGTGACTGGTGACGCTTCCGGACAAAACATGGTGACCATCGCAACAAACGAAGTGTTCCATCATATTTTGGCGACCAGCCCAATCAAACCAACTCAAGCCTTCTTGGATGGCAACTTATCAGGCGACAAAAAACCAAACGCGCACACACTGCGCTCGGTACGCGGTAAGAAAGTATCCGCCGAAGTGACTATTCCTGCTGAGTTGGTGGAGAAATATCTGCATACAACGCCGGAGTCTATGGTTCAATTTGGCAAAATGACAACGGTGGGCGGTTTACTCAGCGGGACAATTGGCGTCAACGCGCATTACGCAAACGCCCTTGCCGCGCTGTACATTGCTTGTGGTCAAGATGCCGCTTGCGTTGCAGAGTCTGCCATTGGTATCACTCGTATGGATGTGGACGCTCAAGGCAACTTGTACGCGTGCGTGACCTTGCCAAACATCATGGTTGGCACGGTTGGCGGGGGTACTGGCCTTCCAACGCAAAAAGCATGTTTGGATATTTTGGGTTTGCACGGCAACGGCAACGGCAAAGCGAAAGCCTTAGCCGAAGTCGCAGCTGCGCTTTGTCTGGCTGGCGAACTCTCGATTGTGGGCGCATTTTGTGCCGATCACTTCTCCCGGGCTCACCATAAACTTGCTAGAAAATAATCCTTTTACTTTGTACAAGAGAACACCCATGCGGTTTTCTCTTGTGCCAATAAAGCAACTTTATTTATTAGCTCATAAATTAGTTTAAGTTATATTGCAGACTCAATGATTACACCACTCTCACGTTGACCGCATTATTGCAGTATCACCACACATTCCTCGCTATATCACTGTTTGACCCTATTCTCACACGATATTAAATATCAGTACGTTACCTAAATAAATATCAAAAACATCTAGCACTAAAGTACCAAATTCATAGATTGAGTTTTTTGTTAGTCACTTATAGAGACTATACTCGTTCCTGCAGCTGCTTGATTTTTCTAAATTTATTATTTAGCTCAAATGAGCTTAATCACTCCCGTTAAATGGATTTAAGTCGTTCCCTCGGGTAAGCGAGTTAACTATGAGACGTCAGAAACAGAATGAAATCTCTTGTTGGGTACTAGGGTTGATTATCTTATTACTAAGTTACGTCCCTTCAGTACCAGCAGAAATGGAACTAACGCCCTCCGATCAAACCGTTGCGCGTTTCCTCTATCAGAGCACTTTTGGGCCAACACCAACATTAATTGATGAGGTAGAAGAAGTCGGGATGGAAAGTTGGATATCTCAACAAATCTACCTTCCTGCCACCTATCATCAACCGCTCTATCGGACACCTTTTTCCAAAGGCGCACAATCCAATCGCGAAAACGCTTGGTATCAAATTGTTATTACTGCTGATGATCAACTCAGACAACGCATGGCGTATGCATTAAGCCAGATCTTAGTGGTCTCTCGCTATGGCGGTGTTCTTTCCAGTAAGCCCACTGGTCTAGTCGACTACTATGATGTATTGATTGCTAACGCTTTTGGCAACTACCGAGATTTATTATATGACGTTTCCATTCATCCTGTTATGGGCAGCTATTTGTCCATGCTCGGTAGCGCAAAAGAGAACAACACGACGGGTGCATTACCTGATGAGAACTTCGCTCGAGAGTTGATGCAGTTGTTCACCCTAGGCTTGTATGAACTGAATATCGATGGCAGTAAAAAGCTTGATCGTACAACGGGTAAGCCTATCCCCACATATACCCAAACGGATATTCAAGAGCTCGCTCGAGCATTAACTGGGTGGAAAAATGCCGATTTAGCGTTTGTCGAACCGATGCGAGTCATCAGCCACCGACACGATGATGGCGAGAAACGATTGCTTGGTAACACAATTCCTGCTGGTTTAACTGCGCAAGAAGAGCTTTCAAAAGTGATCGATATTTTGATGTCTCATCCAAACATGGCGCCGTTTGTTTCTAAGCTACTTATCCAACGTTTTGTAACTTCGAATCCAAGTCCGGAGTACATCGCACGTGTTGCTTCGGTATTCAATAACAATGGCAAAGGAGAAAAAGGAGATTTAAACGCGGTCATTCATGCCATCTTGCTCGATTCTGAGGCTCTAGGCATGACAGATACCCCGCCAATAAAAGTGAAAGAGCCAATACTGGTCCTAACTAATTTTCATCGAGCAGCGGGTTTTACTATCAAATCTACACGTTACGAAGACGCTACTACGATGATGAATATCGCCAATCAAGGACCTCTTCGTTCTCCTTCCGTATTTAATTTTTACTCTCCTGATTACCAACCATCTAACGAGTTTACGGAGTCTGGTATTAGCTCTCCGGAGTATGAGCTACTGAACTGGTCCGTTTATACCGATTTGGTCAACTATATGTTGACCAGCACTCGCAGAGGCGGCGGTGATTCCTACACTCTCGATCTCGGCGAGTTTTATCTTCTTTTGGATGATCACGATGCCTTAGTCGAGCTGGTTAACGCACGCTTCTTTGCTGGAACGGCCTCTGCGGAATTAAAAAAACTCATGCTCACCGTGTTAGATGAATATCGTGAGGACTATGTGCCAACAACAAAGCTCGCCTTGGTGATTTTTACCGCCATTTCCGGCGATGAATTCTATATTCAGGATTAGGAGTGGATTATGGATATTTCACGACGACATTTTATAAAAAGCACTGCATCGATGGGCGCTTTAGCTTCGCTTGGTCTACCGGGTTATTCTCTCGCGGCGCCTTCTAATGACTTTCGAGCATTAATATGTGTCTATTTAGCAGGTGGAAACGATGCGTTCAACACTGTACTGCCATTGTCTGACGCGCACTATAACCAATATGCCAAAGTCAGAGGGGCTCTTTCTGTCGCCAAAGACGACATACTCCCTATCAATTCGCGTACCACCGATGGCTCGGATAACCTAGTAGAACTTGGCTTACACCCCAAACTAAAGGCGCTGTCTTCAATTTTCGAACAAGGCGATGCCAATATCGTGCTCAATAGCGGTATTCTCAACCATCCCGTTACAAAACAAGCGATTGAGCTAGGTGAAGCGTCACTTCCCGAGCAACTGTTTTCCCACAATTCACAAACTGACGCTTGGTTACTTGGTGGTATGCAAGAATCTAGCAACTTGGGTTGGGCAGGAAGAATGTTGGACGTATTAACTTCTGAATCAGAAATAACCCCACTATACAGTGTGCATGGGAACTCGCTTTGGTTACGCGCGATGGAACACCGCCAAACCGTGCTGAAAAAAGACCGTGCGGTTCAGCTTACCGCGATTGATAACCCGCTATACAAGGGGATCTATGACCAACTTCTTTCTCATCAAACAGAGAATCCGTTTAGTGGTCACTTTAATTTGATGGTTGATGAGTCGATGATGATGAGCCGCGTGCTAAGCGAGCAACTCAATCATATTGATGACGCGCCGCTGTTCACCTCATCAACACTCGGCAAGCAGATGCAAACCGTCTATAAATTGATCGCAAGCCAAGATGTGTTAAAGCAACAACGACAAGTCTTTTTCGTTAAACACTCTGGCTACGACCTACACGATTCTCAATTAGTTCGACACCCCGTACTACTCGAAGATCTAGCAACTAACCTCTTAGCAATGTATCGTGCGATTGCGCGGTTGGGGCTAAACAAGCAAGTCACCTCTTTTACAATGTCTGACTTTGGTCGACGGATGACAAGCAACGGTAACGGCACCGATCACGGTTGGGGTGGTCATCAACTATTGATTGGAGGCGCGGTGAATGGTCAGCGACCTATCGGTACATGGCCTGAACTAGTATTGGGTGGAAACGATGACTATTCTCAAGGTCGACTCATACCCCAAATTGCAGCTGATCAGGTGGGCTCAACTCTCGCGCAATGGATGGGCGTGAGTGATAACGCGGCATTGGAATACGTGTTCCCGAATATCCGCAACTTCGCTAATTCAAACCTTGGCTTTATGGCTTAAGCTGCTTTAATGAGCTCTTAATTAACTTGTCATGAAAAAGGGAGCATTTACGCTCCCTTTTCAATATCATTTCCGCTGAGTGTCCGTTACGCTTCGTCGCGACGGCGCTCGTTACACAGCTTAATGGCACGCTCAAGCAATTCTAGCGCGGATTGCTCACATTCAGGCAGAACCGCATCACTTTCACCAATTGGCGTTACGCGGTCACCCCATTTCAATACCGCCGCACCCCATGTCAAACCTGCACCAAATGCAGCAAGAAGCATGTTATCACCTGGGTTAACTCGGCCTTGCTCTACCGCTTCACACAATGCAATTGGCACCGTCGCTGCAGAAGTATTGCCGTAGTTTTGGATGTTCACAAACGCTTTGTCGTGTGGGATCCCAGATAGGTCACATAGGGTTTGAATAATACGAATATTCGCTTGATGAGGAATAACAACGTCGACTTGGTCGGTAGTTAACTGTGATGCTTTAAGCACGGTTTTCGCAGCTAGCCCCATGCCTTTTACCGCACGTTTGAAAATTTCTTGTCCTACGAAGTTGAAATCCCAGTAACCGTTGTCTTCCGCAAAACGGTCCATACAAGTACCAAACTTTGGTACGGAAAGAATATCGCGACCTTTAGCGTCACAACCAATTTGAGATTGCAGTAGACCCGTTTCTTTTTCTGTTCTTGATAACACAACGGCGCCCGCGCCATCACCAAATAGAACAGCGGTATCTCGCATGGCCCAATCGATGTAGAAAGACAATCTTTCCGCGCCAATAATGATCGCGTTGCGATAGTTACCTGATTGAATCAAACGTGTGCCCGTTTCAAGGCCGTAGACAAATCCCGTACATGCGGCATTTAAATCAAAGGCCGCCGCAGAACGAATGCCCAAGTTCTGCTGTATTTTAGATGCGATGTTTGGAATAAGTGAATCCGGAGAACAAGTCGCCACAATGATTAAATCAACGTCGCTTGCGTCAACGCCCGCGCGCGCCAATGCGTGTTTGGCAGCAACGGTTGCCATGTCTGAAGTATTTACATGGCTAATACGGCGGTTTTCGATACCGGTGCGGGTACGAATCCACTCATCTGAAGTATCAAGGAAAGTGCTAAGATCATCGTTAGAGAGCACGGCAGGAGGAACACATTTCCCCCAACCTGTAATTTCAGCGTAGTAATTTGTCATCGCAGACCTATTTATTGTTGTATTTTAATAAAATTTCTTAGAACCTTAGGCTCAAATACAAACCTGCTCTGCGTTATTTCGGCAGGTTAAAAAATAAGTATACAAATAATGAGGCTGACTGGTAAGTCATGTTTTCATCAATACGTAATAAAGGAAGAAGTCATGTCATCGTTTAAAACTCGCTGCCCTTCATGCGGCGGTCTGAATCGTGTCCCTAATGAGCGTGTTGCAGAGTCTGCAACTTGCGGTAAATGTAAAAGTGCACTTTTTGATGGCGCGCCTATCGAAGGAACGCAAGATAACTTTTCTGCCCTATTACAAAGTGATACGCCTGTTGTCGTCGACTTTTGGGCCCCTTGGTGTAATCCGTGCGTCGGTTTTGCCCCTGTTTTCTCGGATGTCGCTCATGAACAAGCAGGAACGGCTCGTTTTGTAAAGATTGATACAGAAGCACAACAAGCGCTCGCTGAACAATTTGGCATTCGAAGCATTCCTACCATCATGGTTTTCAAGAACGGTCAACGCGTTGATATGATCAATGGTGCGCTACCTAAAAGTCAGTTTGATCAATGGTTAAATCAAGCACTTAATAAGTAATTCTCCACGCCAACCTCACTGGTAGGTTGGCGTTTTTATGCAACTTATCGACCTATCTATTTAACAAATATTATTTGTCGAAACGACTTAAATTAATCATTTTACTTGCCTAACTATTAGCCTCATATTCGCGCCGAATAACCCATAGATTTCATTTAACTTATAGGCGCAAAACAGTGGAAAACACAGTCGTTCCTGCAGCATCACCACGAGTTACAGTTCCAGTCGTCGCACTGTCTCTTTATGCGGTGGCTTCGGGCTATTTAATGAGCTTGATCCCTCTCATGCTCGGTGAATACAACATCTCAGCAGATTATGCGAGTTGGTTGGCGAGTGTTTTTTATGGCGGCTTATTGGTCGGCGCGATGTTTATTGAACGTGTCGTGCGTCAAGTGGGTCACCGTAAAGCGTTTATTGGCTGCTTAGCGGCATTCTCGCTAACGATTGTCACGCTACCCGTTTTTGCTAATGGGTTAGTGTGGCTTGCTGCTCGTTTTATCGCAGGTATTGCCGTTGCGGGCGTTTTTGTCATTGTTGAATCTTGGCTAATGTCTGGCGACGAAGCATCACGTGCAAAACGTTTGAGCTTGTACATGCTATCGCTTTATGGCGGTTCTGCATTAGGCCAATTTGGCATTGGTGTACTTGGCGTAAGTGGCGGTGTTCCGTTCATTGCAATCACAACGCTGATCCTAATGGCGATGTTGGTGCTGATGTTTATTGAATGTGAACAACCAAACAGCCATGAATCAACCGCTTTGTCATTTAAGCAAATTGCCAAGCTAAACCATGCTGCAATTATTGGTTGTGTTGTATCAGGTTTAACCTTAGGCGCGATATACGGATTAATGCCTGTTGAGCTCACTAACCGTAAAATCAACCATCAAGACATTGGTACATTGATGGCACTAGTGATCCTAGGTGGCATGTTGGTTCAACCAATGGTGACCACATTGAACAAATACATGAGCCGCACAGTGCTAATGGCGTTCTTCTGTATTTTGGGTATTTTTTCGATCGGTTTGACCTTTATTTCATCGTCAGCCGTGGTATTAGCTGCTGCTTTATTCTTTTTAGGTGCAGCTACTTTTGCCTTGTACCCAATTGCGATCAACTTAGGTTGTGAAGGACTTGATGAGCGCTTTATTGTCTCTGCCACACAAGTCATGCTGTTCAGCTACAGCATTGGCTCTGTTGCTGGCCCGGTTGTGGCTGATAAATTTATGGGCCAAGAACATGGCTTACTAGGCTACTTGTTTGCCGCTTTGGTTGCGACTGGCGTATACATGCTACTTGCAGCGAGTAAAACTAAGCAGCGTATGGCGGCTGGCCTCTAACCACACAACTTCCACTCAACGAAAACGAGGGCATGTCGCCCTCGTTTTTTATTCTTCGCTTTTTTGTTTAGATAAACGTTTGTGACGGTTTGACGCGTTCGCTGCAGGTTTTTCCGGTACCGCGCGCTTTTCATGAAGTAAATGACGAACCGCCAAGATGGGATGTTTCAGTAGCATTCTGGGGCCAGAGTAACGCATGACCAAACGCATTTGCTCTTTCGGGTCCGGTTTATAACAGTGAATCGGACACTTGTTACACGTCGGTTTATTCTCTCCGTAAGGACAACGGTCAAGACGAACTTCTGCGTATTCAAGCAGCTCACGACATTCTGAGCACAAGTCACTTTTTGTTCCATGGTGATCGTGACAGTAAACCTCTACCATGGCTTTTACCGTCTTAAATTCAGTGGCGAGCTTGCCAAGTAAAATATCGCTCATGAGCTTCCAAAAATCACAACGTCATTGTGTAAAGTTCTAACGTTCGACCATTATCGTATTGCTGCTCAACTCGTTCAAACTCAAAGCCCAGTTTTTTGAGCAAACTTATACTACGAATATTGTCATTGTTGGTGATGGCAGCCAACTTATCGAGTTTCATTTCCCCTCGAGCATATTCCAGCACCGCGGTTGCCGATTCGACTCCGTAGCCGCAACCATAAGCAGAAGGTAAAAAACCATACCCAAGATCGTAGTGTTGCAATGTGTCACGTTTAACTAGCCCACAAATACCGATCGGTTGTCCATCGTCTTTTTTCTCTACTACGAGTAAACTCACACCTTTAACTTTTTGCATGCGTAGCATGTTTTCTTTTATATAACGCGCCGCTTCATATTCAGTACGAATTTGTTTATCTCCGACAAAAAGGTAAAAGTCTGGGTGGTTATAAAGTTCTAATATGAATGGTGCATCATCTACACTCACAAGACGTAATATCAAACGTTCAGTGATCAGTGTTTTCATTTTGACTCCATTAAAACGCGAGAGATGATTGGACATAGAAACGTACTTGAATCTTGCGACCGACGTAAGGGCTTATTTAGTTGTAACTTGATAAAAAAATAACTATCCTGCCCCGCTAAATTAAAGGACCACCACCATGAACCGCAAGAAGAAAATCAATCAGATCTTAAAAGCGAAGCAGAAGAAGCACAACGCTAAGCTACATAAGAGCAATAAGCCGCGTTATATCTCCAAAGCTGAACGTGCAAAAATGGAAGCTGAAGAGCAAAACCAAGCTTCAGAGCACACGGAAAACGTTGTAGACACAGCGCAGACAGATCAAGCCTAAAAGAAAAGCCGCTTTAAGCGGCTTTTTTGATACTCGAAGAGAGTTAGCTTTAGTATTCAACACTGTAGTTCAGTGTGAATGTGCGACCTCTTCCTTTGTAGTCGTACGCTGCTGCATCGTAGTGTGCTGCATAGAGAATCTGCGCACGTTGACCCCAGGCGGTTGTGTAGTCTTCGTCAAATAGGTTTTGAATACCAAAGCCTAACTGCCCAACAGGTAGTGTTACATTACCCAGAAGATCAAACGTGGTGTAGCCCTCCAACTTATTGTTGGCGTCATCTTCGTAATCAAACATCGTCTGACTTTGTAGACGAATCGAGTACGAATCTTGGTAGTATGCAGCCCATGCATTAGCCTTAGACGTACTGGCTTTACCTGCGCTCAAATCTTCCCATTTACCATCGGTTTTCAGCTCAGAAACTACGTAGTGTCCTGATGCCCCTAACAGGATATCGCGGGTCACCCAGTAATTGATGTTTGCTTCTGCACCGTAAACACGCTGCTCGTCGTCAACATTCGTAATCAACAACGTTTTTCTATCATACTTGATGGAGTTGTCTGAAAGCGAGTAATAGCCTGCCGCCTGAAGCGCAAGAGAGTTGGTATCAAGACGGTAACCGATCTCATAGCTGTCCGTTTTAATGCCTGACATTTTTGAGTCAGACACATTAATGCTGTTGTTCAACGCATAGTGCCCGTTTGCATCCACAGCGTCATAGCTGCCTTGACCATAGTACTTCGCAGGGTCAGCAAGTTCGAAACCTTGGGAGAAATTTGCCCAAAGTTGAGATTCATCATTAAGCTGATAAATGGTGCCCAAATTAAACAGACTTACAGAGTAGTCGGTGCTGCCACCTGGTACCGCATCCGCTGATACGCCATTACCCAAGGCAATCTTCTTTTGTACGCTATAGGCAACAAAGTCATCAATCTTGTTGTCCATGTATTGATAGCGGTAGCCTGCTTGAACGGACCAATCTTGATTAATTTGATAGTCACCTTGAACAAACATTGCGTAAGACGTTACATCTACACCTGGGTAACGACCAACTTCGGCGTACGTTTTATTAATCAAGTTTCCAGAGTTGTTTGCAATGCTTGGATCGAATAGAGCTTGATTGCTCTCAAAACGGTCTAAATACGCATCAACACCATAAACAAGGTTGAATGATTCCCAGTTTTTTGCCAGTGCCAAACGTCCAGCAAAAACCTCTGTCTTTTGCTGAGAAGCACCTTGGTAATAAGGAGTAAACGTTTGGTCTTCACTTCGGTAAGACAACTCGCCAATCAGTTGATGGCCGAATACGCTGTCGTGAGCGTAGTTCGCACTTAAGAGAACTCGCTCTGTACCGTGTTCACGATCGGAATCGAATCCCTCTCGTACATCAACAAATTTATTGTTAACAATGTACAAGCCGTATGGCGAATCTTGCTGGCTGTCATAGTATTGTGCGACAAGGTTTAACTTGCTGGCATCGGAGATTTGAATCTCTGTCGATCCCATCACATCAAGCGTCGAGTTGTATTGCAGAGAACCTTGGGAAATATCTGGGGTGACAATGTCGCCATTTACGTCAAATGCACCTTGTGTCTCGGTGTACACAACCGAACCCCTAGCGGCAATTCGCTCATTACCACCTGAGATAGACTGAGCTAGTTTGTAATCAAAGTCATCGCTGCTGTTAAAACCTGTAGTGCCACTGACATACGATTCAAACGATAAGTCATCCGAGTAAGCTTTCTTGGTGATAATGTTAATAACACCACCTGTAGCGCCAGCACCATAAATGGAGGTTGCACCAGATAGTACTTCAATTCGCTCGATGTTGAATGGGTCAATCGCATCAAGCTGACGACTAATTGGGCGAGAAGACTGCAGTGAGACACCATCAATCATCACCAACATCGCTCTGCCACGCAGGTTCTGGCCGTAGTTAGTTCGACCACCCGTACCAACGTCTAACGAAGGAATGGTCGCAGAAAGAATGTCACCAAGTGTCTTGCCCGCGCGATATTGCTGGGCAATTTCCTCTTGCCCTACAAACCAAACCGTTCCTGGAATATCAGAGATCGATTTCGGCATCACACTGCCCACGACCACCATTTGTTCATCACTTGGTGTTGATGTTTGTTGAAGTTCTTCCGCAGCTATTGAGCTAACTGCGTATCCACTGCTCATCGCAAGTACGATGAGATTAAGAGAAAACGTCCTTTTTATCATTGTATTTATCTTTTTGTTGTCAACAAGAGCATGCAATGATACTTATTCTCACTCTCAAATCGAGCACTGTTACATAAGTTAACCAAATGTTAATTAGAATTATGCTTGCTCATAAGCTGTCGATTTTTTTCTAAACGAGGACAATCTTCACAAAGCTTTCTGCCTTCACACTTATAGACCAAACAACAGCTTTTTCTGACCAATTTTAGCGGCTGATCCAGTGATGTCTCATAAAGTGAATGACTATTGTTGGCATCTAAACCCAATGCCTGTAACCACAAGATGGCATGCTCACGCAATGTCGTGTTGGTCATTTGCGGAAAACGCTGTTGAAGACGAATCAAACAAGCCATGATCCCATCCGACATCAATTGATGAGTGAAGCCTGGGCGAATGCGCGTCCATTGACTCATTTCTTGTTGGTAGAAATCGAACAACTCTCGAATTTGACGTCCGGCCTCTTTTATTAATTCTTCTGGCTTACCATGTATATGTGTTTCGTCAGCGAATCGATATCCAGACACAAAACAAGGCTTGAGGTGCTGCGCCATCTCACGAATGTTTGGCAACGTGTGGAAACCGTAGATAGAAATGAACGCAACATAAACAGGCTGCCAACACAACAAATCCCACGTTCTCGTCAACCAATACGCTTTTCCCGCTTCCGGATGAGCCTCAGACAACTGTTGGTAAAGGCCTTGAATGATCGGATTTATATCATTTTCGATATGAATAACTTCTTGCCCTATTTCGCCAATATCACCGTGAAGGTAAGGCGTAATCTCACTCGAAGTTTGAAATAGTTGCGGGAAAAATTGCTCAGACATGATGGTTTATTGTTGGTGTAGTCATTCTGACACCTTTATACCCAAGCACTAATCGCAATGCAAACTATTATCCTTTGCGTTCACATAGCAAGAGCCTATTCTCATCTGTGGTCTCTGTCTTTATTTTCAAGCTCTTTGCGCCCGTAAGGTCTGGTTACGTATGCGATGAATAGCAACAAACTCTTAAACCTCTTCGCATTTAGCGCTGACATGATCGCAAAAATACACAGCATAAAAACACCCTGATAAAACTGTGTTAACAGTTTCCCTGTGTAGCGTGAGTTATTGCCAATAATTGAATATTGCTGTTTCTTATCCAAAGGAGTGTGAACAACATGAAGTATTTTCTTTCTGAATATCGGGACAATGTAATTAAGTAATTTGGCTATATAGCCCCCTGTTTTGAATAAGGAAATCCACATGTTGTATCTTGAGTTTCTATTTTTGCTCGTGATGCTGTATATCGGCTCACGTTATGGTGGTATAGGCCTTGGGGTCGTATCTGGTATTGGTTTGGTGATTGAAGTCTTCATCTTTAAGATGCCGCCAACCTCCCCTCCTGTCACCGTTATGTTGATAATCTTGGCAGTGGTAACATGTGCATCCATTCTTGAAGCGGCTGGTGGTTTGAAATACATGCTGCAAGTTGCCGAGCGTGTGCTTCGTAAGAACCCAAAACGCGTCACCCTTATTGCTCCGTTCGTGACTTACTTTATGACCTTCCTGCTTGGTACTGGTCACGCGGTTTACTCTATCATGCCAATCATTGGCGACGTTGCGCTTAAAAACGGCATTCGTCCGGAACGTCCAATGGCAGCCGCTTCCGTCGCTTCGCAAATCGCGATTACGGCCTCTCCAATTTCAGCGGCAGTGGTTTACTACTTGGCACAACTCTCTGATATTCAGCACGAGATCACTCTGCTTTCTATTTTGCTCGTTACTGTTCCAGCGACGCTATTCGGTACGTTGCTGATGTCACTTTACAGCCTAAAACGCGGTAAAGAACTGGAAGACGATGAAGAATACCAAGAGCGTTTAAAAGATCCGGTGTGGCGTGAAAAGATCCTCAACACCACTGCAACGTCTCTTGATGAAGTGCTACCAACAAGTGCTCGTAACTCTGTATTGCTGTTCATCGCGTCTATCTTGGTTATCGTCGTTATCGCGATGTGGCCGGACATTCGTACCATCGTAGATGGCGCGAAACCAATCAGCATGGCCGTTGTGATTCAAATGATGATGCTCTGCTTCGGCGGTATCATTTTGCTTGCAACCAAAACTGACCCACGTGACGTACCAAACGGCGTAGTATTCAAATCAGGTATGGTGGCTGCCATTGCGATCTTCGGTATCGCCTGGATGTCAGATACTTACTTCCAATACGCAATGCCTCAGTTCAAATCTGGCATCGTTGAGATGGTAACCAACTACCCTTGGACGTTCGCGCTTGCGTTGTTCATTGTATCGGTTGTGGTGAATTCTCAAGCAGCAACGGCTCGTATGATGCTGCCTGTTGGTCTTGGCTTGGGTCTGGATCCGGCACTGCTTATCGGCCTAATGCCTGCGGTATACGGTTACTTCTTTATTCCGAACTACCCTTCAGATATCGCGACAGTGAACTTCGATACGTCAGGTACCACTAAGATTGGTAAGTGGTACTTCAACCATTCATTTATGTCGGTAGGTTTGATTGGTGTGATTGGTGCTTGCTGTCTGGGCTACTTGTTAGGACAAATGATCATTCCTTCATAATTAGCCAAATCAACAATAAATTAGAGGCGAGTCATTGTACGTTAGCGTACAGCCTGAATGACTCGCCTTTTCTTTGTCACGTTAGTGATTACAGTAAGAAGTCATCATCAATCGCGACAAAGTTATCTGCACAATCAATCAGAGTTTGGGATGTTAGCTTAGGCACACCATAAACGGTCACCGTTTTATTGAAGCGCTGCTGAATTCGTTCCACTAGCAGACTAAAGTCCCCATCTCCAGAAACGAGAATCACTTCCTCAACTTCAGGGGCAATTTCAATCGCATCAAGAGTAATACCGACATCCCAGTCGCCTTTCGAGCTGCCGTCACGACGCTGAATATAGGGTTTAAGCATTACCTCGAACCCAACACCGCGTAAAATGTGATGAAACTGACGCTGTTTTGGATCGTTACTCGCGATGGCATAAGCACGAGCACTCACCACCTCTTTCCCTTGCGTCGCAACATACCAAAACTGGTTGTAATCAAAATTACTGCGATACGCTTCGCGACAGGTGTAATACACATTCTGTACATCAACCAAAATGGCGATCTTTTGTTTTCTTTCTGAATTCATCTTTTCTACGCTTGATTTATTTGCTGCCTACCCTAAGTCAGTTTTGGTAAAAGCACAATGAGCCAATTCCACTAAACTTAACGTATAAACGGTATTTGGGTTTCTAGGGGAACTGTCATGGGCGGAAAGTTACTAGTGATACTACTTTCTTGTATCTTGTCATCGACAGCATTCGGTTATCCAGCACATTCAAAGTACTGGCCGCATCGGAGTGTGCTTTACTTCGCTCCAGAAAACGATGAATACGTTAAACAATTCTTACTCGAAACACTCATGAATGAGTGCGAGTTGGAAGACAGAGATGTGGTCACATTAGTCATTACAGAACAAGGTTACACGTCTCCAGCTTGGCTCAAAGAAGAGTTTGATTTGAAAATGCTTGCCAAGCTGTATGAAATTGAAAAAGGCTCACATACCGCAATTTTACTGGGTAAAGATGGCCAAGAGAAATACCGATGGGGCGCAGAAACGGATTGGCCATTTATCAACAACTTGATTGATCAAATGCCAATGCGTAAGCAAGAAATGCAGAGACGTCACAGCCCCTGCAAAATCTAACCATTAGATGAACTTATTTTCTAAACCAGTCTAGTTTGTTGTGCAACTGAGTCACGCTGCCAACGACGATCAATGCTGGACTGATCGCCTTCTCAGCCATTTCAGAAAGTTCGTTCAGTTTTCCTTGGAACACGCGCTGCTCTGGACGCGTACCATTTTCAATAATGGCGCATGACATCTCTGGATCTAATCCATGAGTGATCAGCTTATCCATGATGTGACCGCTTTGCTTCAAACCCATGTAGAACACAAGTGTGTTGTTAGATTGCGCTAACGAATGCCACTCAATTTCGCGACCGTCTTTTTGCACGTGACCTGTAATAAATTGAACGCTTTGCGCGTGGTCGCGATGCGTTAATGGAATACCCGCGTAAGCTGTTGCACCCGCCGCAGCGGTGATCCCTGGCACCACTTCGTATTTGATGCCATATTCTGCAAGCTCTTCTAACTCTTCACCGCCGCGTCCAAAGATGAAAGAATCACCACCTTTTAGGCGCACAACGCGTTTACCTCCTTGTGCTTTTTGTACCAAGATTTGGTTAATTTGATCTTGAGGTACACAGTGAAAGTCCAGTTTCTTGCCTACATAGATCATCTCAGCAGATGCGTGAGCCAGTTCAAGAATGTCTTTCGACACCAATCGGTCATACACCACAACTTCAGCCGCTTGAATGGCTTTCAAACCTTTGACCGTCAGCAAGTCTGGATCGCCCGGACCTGCACCAACAAGAGAAACAAAGCCGTTGTTTAAAGATGAGTTCGCAGTAGTCATATCAACGCCTATCGGAAATTTGGATATAAAGAGTAACACTCACGTTATTAACTTAAGGTTCAAACTACCCCAAGGAGTTATTACTTTTTATAGCTAAATCAATACAATATCTATTGAAAGTTAAATGAGTTGAATAGCCCCACCCGCAAAAGATAGGGCCATATAAAGCGGTTTATTTTGCGATTGCAGGTTCTGCTTTTACTTCTTCTTCAACTACGCAGATAGAAGGCGCTGTTTTCGCATGAGTTAGGTACAGTGGCAGACAAGTCATTACGAGACCACCAACAATGTTACCTAGAATGGTTGGGATAAGGTTGAAGTTCAACCAAGTCGCGATACCAAAATCCGCACCTAAGATCATACCCAGTGGGAATAGGAACATGTTTACCACGGTGTGCTCGAATACTAGCGCGAAGAAGATGAAGATTGGGAACCACATCATCGCTACACGACCAGATACTGAACGTGCCGTCATGTTGCCGATCACGCCTAGGCACACCATTAGGTTACAAAAGATAGCGCGAACAAAACACGTGATCCATCCGTCCATGCCCATGTTTTCGAAACCAAGGCTACGGGCAGTCGATACAGCGACAAACTTCTTCGCTACCGCGTTCAATTCTAGAGAGAAGTTACCGGTTAGAGAGATAGCCACTAGGTAAGCCACTATTAGAGAACCAATCAGGTTACCCAAACCTACCAATCCCCAGCAACGGAAAATACGAGCCCAAGTGATACCCGGACGGTTAGCAAACTTAGCCAAAGGCGCAAGACCAAAAACACCTGTGACAAGGTCGTAACCCATCACACTGAGAATCACAAAGCCCACAGGGAAAACAAGCGCCCCCACAAGGCCAATGCCTGTTTGTACAATCGCGGTAATAGCAACCACCACTGCAAGAGACAGAATAACGCCTGCCATCGTGCCGCGAAGCAGAAGATCTCGAGTGCTGGTATTAATTTTCGCTTCACCCACGTTGATCATGGTTTGCACGAATTCAGCAGGTTTAAAGTCTGTAGACATGAATGTGTCCTTATTCAAAATTGAAAGTTAAAAAGTTAAAGATTGAATAGAGAAAGGCTTCCAGTTGACACCCACTGCTGTCGACATCATCTCGCTTCCCTGTTCCCCCAAGATGACGCTGGAAAGCCTTTGTCTATTGAATCTAAGTACTCGGTGCATTCCTTCCCCTTAAAGAGGAGGGAATGCAAACCAAGCTTATGCAGAAATTTCTACTTCACCGTTGGTTACGCGCGTTTTGTACGCTTTCACGTTAAAACGCTCGTCTTCCATGCACGCACCTGTTGCCAGGTTAAAGCGTTGCTTTTTAAGTGGGCTTGCTACCCAAAGTTCGCCTTGGTGCTCACAAATCAAACCGCGAGAAAGCACGTTTGATTGGAAGAACGGGTCTGTGTTGCTGATCGCCAGCACTTCTTCTGCTTGTGTTGGGCGGAATACCGCAACTTGCTGACCATCAACCAGTGCACAAACACCCGTGCCCGGTACGATGTCGCTGATTTGGCAAATCTTTTCAAATGACATAATCAACCTTCCCTTATGCTTCAGTGATCGCTACGTGTAGGATGTCGCCTTTCGCTTCAGGGTGTTTTTCCGTGAAAGTTGCCGGGCGGTGCTGTTCACGCTCTTGTACAAACATAACGTTGTCATCGCGCTTGTCAGAGTTGATGAAGTGTGCGAAACGAGTCAGTTGTGATTCGTCATTGATGGTTGCAGTCCACTCACATTCGTACTCATCTACAAGCTTCGCTACGTCTGCTTCTAGTTGAGCGTTAATGCCAAGTTTGTCTTCAACAATCACTTCGCGTAGGTAGTCAACGCCACCTTCCATGTTTTCCATCCAAACGGATGTGCGTTGTAATGGCGCAGCTGTGCGGATGTAGAACATCATGAAGCGATCGATGTACTTGATTAGCGTTTCTTTATCTAGGTCGCTGGCTAGTAGGTCTGCGTGACGAGGTTTCATGCCGCCGTTACCACAAACGTACATATTCCAACCTGCGTCAGTGGCGATAATACCAAGGTCTTTACCTTGTGCTTCCGCACACTCACGAGTACAGCCAGAAACACCGAACTTCATCTTATGAGGCGTACGAATGCCTTTGTAACGGTTCTCGATGTAAGAACCTAGACCAACAGAATCTTGAACACCGTAACGACACCAAGTTGAGCCAACACATGTCTTCGCCATACGAAGTGCTTTTGCGTACGCTTGACCTGTTTCGAAACCAGCGTCGATAAGCTTGCGCCAGATCTCTGGAAGATCGTCTTTTTGAGCACCGAACAGACCAATACGTTGAGCACCGGTTACTTTGGTGTATAGGTTGTATTCTGCAGCAACGTTCGCTAGTGCACCCAGTGCTTGAGGTGTAACTTCACCACCCGCCATACGTGGGATTACGGAGTAAGTTCCGTCTTTTTGAATGTTACCTAGGAAGTTATCGTTCGTGTCGTGCAGCTTAACCAGTTGTGGCTTAAGAATGTGCTCACCCCAGCAAGAAGCCAAGATAGAACCAGCCAGTGGTTTACAAACTTCACAGCCGTAACCTTTACCGTATTTCTCCAGAAGCTCATCAAACGTTTTGATCTCTTCAATACGGATTAAGTGGAACAGCTCTTGGCGCGAGTAAGCAAAGTGCTCACACACGTCGTTCTTCACTTCGATACCCGATTTAGCAAGCTCAGCATTTAGAACAGACGTCACTAGAGGAATACAACCACCACAGCCTGTACCTGCGCCAGTCACTGCTTTGATGTCGCCCAATGTATGATGACCATCAGCAACCGCTTGAGCGATCTTGCCTTTGGTTACATCGAAACATGAACAGATCACCGCGCTTTCTGGTAGAGCGTCTGCACCTAGTGCTGGTTTCTCAGCGCCTGCGTGTGCAGGAAGGATCAATGCGTCTGGGTGTTCTGGTAGGTCGATTTCGTTCAACATCAATTGAAGCAGATCGCCGTAGTCAGACGTATCACCCACGAGTACTGCACCTAGCAGCTTCTTGTTGTCTTCAGAAACGATAAGACGTTTGTAAACTTCTTGTTCTTCGTTCTGGTAAACGTAACTCTTACAGCCTTCAGTACGACCGTTCGCGTCACCGATAGAGCCAACTTTCACGCCAAGAAGTTTCAGCTTCGCAGACATGTCAGCGCCTTCGAATTTGCTCTCTGTGTTACCTAGTAGGTGACCAACAGCAACCGTCGCCATCTTGTAACCCGGAGCAACAAGACCGTAGAACATGTCGTTCCAAGACGCACACTCACCAATCGCGTAGATGTTCTCATCAGAAGTCTGGCAGTGGTCGTTGATGGCAACACCACCACGAGGGCCAACTTCTAGCTCCATTTGACGTGCTAGTTTGTCTTGTGGACGAATACCCGCTGAAAATACAATGAAGTCTGTTTCTAACTCAGTGCCGTCAGCAAAACGCATAACGTTGCGTGCGTTTGTGCCTTCTGCCGCAATCTCAAGCGTATTTTTGCTAGTATGAACGTTCACACCCATACGCTCGATCTTTTGACGAAGTTGGTTACCACCAGCAAGGTCAAGTTGCTCAGCCATCAGCTTTGGTGCGAACTCAACAACGTGCGTTTCTACACCCAATGCTTTTAGTGCGCCTGCCGCTTCAAGACCTAGAAGACCACCACCGATAACCACGCCTGATTTGCTGTTTTTCGCACACGCTTCAATCGCTTTTAGATCTTCGATAGTGCGGTAAACAAAACAGTCTTTGCTTTCATGACCTTTGATAGGCGGGACAAATGGGAATGAGCCTGTAGCAAGAATCAGCTTGTCGTATTGAACTTCGCGACCAGTGCTTGAATAAATAATGCGGTTTTCACGGTTAATGTTAATCGCACGTTCACCGATCAACATATTGATGCCGTGTTTCTCGTAGAAGCCTTCTTTTACTAAAGAAAGTTCATCTGCAGTATGGTGAGAAAAGTAAGAGGAAAGGTGCACACGGTCGTATGCGACACGAGGTTCTTCACAGAAAACGGTAATCTCCATATTAGAGATATCAGCTTTCTCGACTAAGTCTTCAATATAACGGTGCCCTACCATACCGTTACCGATGACTACTAGCTTCAACTTGCTCATTATAATTCCTAAGGGTTAGGTTCTTATCACTGAGCTCATTGTTAATTGTGAAAGAAAATTAATACATGATGTAAATCAATTACAATTTCAAACTACCCTAAAGGGGTAGATAAACGTTTTTATCTTGATATTGAAGAATAAAAGGTAATTTATTAACGGATGTTGGTAGTTTTTACAAAATGAGATAACCGCAGTCATGCTCACAAAGGGCTATACAGTTTTGGCTTTTACAGAATGGCAATGATTGTCGAGTTAAACCACGCTAACGATAAACCCTGCTTTGTTTAAAAACAAAGCATTCGTTTTAACCTAGCCGTTTCAAGGCTATTAAAGGTGAACAACTGAAGTGACTGAAAGTTTTAGAAAAATCAAGTCTCACAACAAAAATCTTTTACTAGCTAAGTCGCACTATAAAGACTAGAATCTGATTTAGTTCATATGGAATAAAATCCATATGATTGATACCGTAATTGACATATAGAGTGCCGTCCCATGTTTGTGAGGCGGCCTTTTATTTGGGAGTCATAAAATGTCAGAAAACAATTCTATCTACATTTCAAGCTTAGATATGAACCGAATCACGGCTTTGTTGGATAAAATGCCAAACATCGCGGCGGAGCTTGTTGAGCTAGAAGCAGAGCTAGACCGTGCGACGGTTCTTGAGCCAGAACAAATGCCAGATAATGTGGTCACGATGAACTCAACTGTAGAGTTTAAATTTGCAGGTGAAGATAGAACCATGACAAAGACACTGGTTTACCCATCTGAGCTGAAAAGCAGTGATGATATTTCCATTTTTGCGCCCGTAGGCAGCGCACTGATCGGCTTGTCTGTTGGTCAAAAACTTGAATGGCCAATGCCAAATAATCAAGTGAAGACAATTGAAATTGTCGATATCACCTACCAGCCTGAGCGTTGTGGTGCACTAAACCGCTAACCCTCAGTAGTCCCGGTGCAAAGGCCTCATTTATGACTTTGCACCAGGAGAGCCCCTCGCTTATCCCCTATTTCCTTCTTTGTTTTTCCAAGCATTTACTTTGCTGCTCTTAAGTAACATCACCGATTCTTTATTATTTACCGCATATTCAATGCTTATATCTCCAAGCTCAATCATAGAAATTGCAAAGTATTTTTCGTATATTGTCGCTCCGAAAACGACGTAAATTATGCGCAAAATGGAAGAATATCTAACTAAAATTGCCTGCTTAGAAAAAGAAAATAAAGAGCTGAAGCGGAAGAATGCGCGACTACAAGAAAAGTTGAATGCTGCACTCGACAGTAATGGACTGTGTTTGTGGGAGCAGCATATTCCTTCAGGTACTTTGACGATATTCAATATGCAGTGGGGCAAAATGCTAGGTTATCAGCCCCATGAGTTAACCGCGACGGTTGAAACGTGGAAAAACAATCTCCACCCTGAAGATTATGATCTTGCGGTGGGTGCATTTGAAGATCACCTAGCTGGCAAAACCGACCTTTACGAGGTAGTTCATCGCATGATTCATAAAGACGGCAGTGATAGTTGGGTCTACGATCGAGGGCGCATCGTCGAGTATGGTTCTGATGGCGAACCACTACGCATGATGGGCACTCATATCGATATTACAAAAGAAAAGCGATATGAGCAGCAACTGGCTAAGTTAGCTTCGAGTGATCCATTGACCGGACTGTTAAATAGAAAAGCAATAGAGGAAAACTTTAATCATCAACCTCAAACCAAGCCGTCTCAGCAGTCTGCCTTAGTGTTTGTTGATATAGATAATTTTAAAGCAGTTAACGACCAGCTAGGCCATCATACTGGTGATACTCTCCTCATTAATATCGCCAATAGCTTAACAGAGCTTGCGCCAAGCAAGTCTCAAGTCGGACGCATAGGAGGAGATGAGTTTGTCGTTTTAAGCTCTTATTCAAATCAAGAAGAAATATCTCAACTTTGTGATCGACTCTTAAGTTCCATCATTCCTGCGATAAATCAGGACTTAAATACAGTAACGATTGGAATGAGCATCGGTGTTTGTCTATTTGATAAAGGAAAACAACAGTTTAATGAAGTTTATCAAAAAGCCGATCATGCAATGTATGAGATAAAGAAAAATGGCAAAAATGGCGTTGCCTATATCCAGATATAATAAGTCTCTTGTTTTTTGAAATTAATATTTCTTTAATTTGACAATTTTCTCTATGGAATTGATAGCGTCTTATTTTTAATAAGTCATTTATATAGGAAACAAAAGAAATAACAAACAATTAAGAGTGTTGCATACTACACGGTGTAATATTATTACTGTCTTTGTAACTGCTTTTGTTGCATACAATATTATTTCTTATTATTTTTATAAAAACCACCAGTAAAAAGTAGTTAAACATTATAATTCATGAACTTATAAAAACCGAAATGCATGGTTGAATTTTAACCACCCCTTCTGCTAATATCTCGCATCGTGTTTAAAAGTAATAAACACACACAAATATAAAACAAACTTTATAAAACATAATGCACACTTGATAATTACTGGTTCTATTTGGATAGAGCTCGGTATTTATTTTATTTAAAACATTATGAATTTGTAATTTCATTTAATATCAAAATATTAAGTAGGTATATAAATTGAAGAAGGTCATCCTCCCTCAATTGGGCTTTGTTGCGTCAAATTTACGCTTGCTAGCTCTAGGCTTTGTAACCCTCGTGTCAGCATATTCTTTTTCATCAGAGGCTTATGCTGAGCAAGTGGCTAGTGGTGAACAAAAAACATTAGTTGTACTCGTCAATTTCCAAGAAAACCCTCAAGAGATCCCGATCTCTAAAGAAGACGCCCATCATGTTGTTTTTAATACCGTTAGCGACTTCTATTCGCAAATGTCCCAGGGGCAACTTTGGCTATCTGGTGATGTTGCTGGAACATTCACCTTGCCGATATCAAACCAAATTTGTGATGATGATGCTGTAGCAGCGGAAGCCAACAAAATGGCTGAAACTGCGGGATATCAACTATCAAACTATGACCGTTTTATCTACTTAACAACCAAAACTGGATGTGCATCAGAAGGCTCTGGTAGCCAAGGAGTAACTCCCTCTAGAGCGTCAATAAATGCGGTTTTCGAGCCTCGAGTTATCGCCCATGAATTAGGACATAATTTTGGATTGCATCACGCTTCCGCACTCGACTGTAAAGACGGTACGTTGGCTGGTGATTGCCGTGTCATAGAGTACGGTGATAGCTACGATACAATGGGTAACTACGATATGGGTTACTTTAGCGCCTTCCAATTGGAAAACTTAGGGTGGCAGACCTCCCCTGCTCAAATCATTTCTAGTGATGGTGTTTACTCTATTGATGCCTATGAAGACTTTGAAAGTACTTCATCAAAAGTTTTAAAAATCCCAAGAGGTACCGATCCAATTACAGGTCAGCGCCAATGGTTTTACGTTGAATATCGACAAGCTTTTGGCTACGACAGCTTTTTACGTGACCGTTCGTACATCGTTTACCGCCAAGATGTGACAGAAGGTGTAGTTGTGCGCCTAGCGACAGACGGTGATCTTAAAAGTAGCCGCTTGCTACACATGAAGCCTGACTCCACTTTCAAACAATTATTTGGGAGTAATGACTGGGAAGACCCTGCTCTTCCAATTGGTGGAACGTTCACCGATCCAAAAACAGGCGTGTCGATTACTTTGGAAAGTGCTAATGGTCAAAACGCACAGGTCAGTGTCATATTTGGTGGTGAATCAGGGCAATGCGTTGCGACATCGCCTCTACTCTCTCTAACCCCACTATCAGGTTCTGATGCTAATGCCGGAGAAACGTTAGCGTATAATCTTAAAGTGACGAACCAGAACAATACAGAATGTGCAGACGCGACCTATACAACGGCTTTAAGCGTTCCTGACGGATGGAATTATGACGCAAGCGCCTTGACGGTTCCTTCCGGCATGAGTGCAGAAACGACGGTCATGGTTACGTCAAACAGCGATGCTCAGCCGAACTCTTACAGCATAACCGTTGACGTTATAGATGCTGAAAATGAACAATCAGCCAAAACCGAGCTATCTTACACAGTGTTGTCTGAGTCAACGTCACCACTTGAGGCGGTGAATGATAGCGTAACGGTCAGTGATAAATCCGTCGTTCGCATCGAACAGTTAAATAATGACTCGTTTGAACAATCGACCTCTCTTGCAATTACGGTCGCTAAGCCAAACAAAGGCAGCGCCCGTGTACTGAGCGATGGCTCCATTGAATACACACCATCGAAGAAGTTTAAGAATAATGATTCATTTACTTATACGATCAGTGACGGTCAATCTTCTTCAACCGCGACGATTAGCATCACCTTACAATCGACTTCTGGTGGGAATGGTGGTGGAAACGGTAAAGGGAAACCGAACTAAATCACGAAATTCATATGAAAAAGCCTGGAGAATACTCCAGGCTTTTTATTCACAAGACGTCAATTAGTTGCTTGGTGCAGGACAAATATCACAGTCTGCAGAAGCTGTATTCGTCGCTTGAGTATTATCGATTTTCAAGAAACCAACCGCCGTCACAGTATCACGGAAAGATTGTGTTTCTGCATTGCTAAATGCCGTTGGGATATAACTACCAGTATAAGACTGACATTGATCCGAAGCGAGTTCGATATTATTCACTACTGTCACGTCATCAGAAGCATCCTCAGGCGTACCTGAGTCATCCACAACAGAAACATTCACTAAAGTAAGTCCAGGCGTTGTGTTACATACCATTCCCGAGAAGCTCACTTCAGCAATGATACCATTTTCAGTAAGCTTGAAGCCGCTTTCACATGATTTCGTTACACTAATCATTGGAGACAAGCTCAATGACTCACATGGATCACTTGCGGTATCAGTAATGGTCGCTTGGCCACCCGGAGTCGCAGCTGCTGTGACTTTCACCGTATTAGTTAGACCATTGCTTGTACTTTCAAAACTGCCGCTGTATGAAGCACTATCACCTGAAGCAATGGCACCTAAGCTATGTGTAGTACCTGCTTCTAAGTCCTCTACAACAACATCGTAGAGCGTACCGACACCATCATTAATCACGTCGCCGCTGTATGAGTAAACGTAACCATCTTCTGTTTCATTCACGACCGCTTGATTACATGTTTTGGTGATATCAACACTACACAACTCAAAGTCACCAACCACAAAGTCTTTCAACTGAGCGGTAATACTGCTTGATGCTCTTGTTTCGGCTGCAAACGAGCTAAAACAGGTGTCTGTTTGTAGAAGTTCAGTAAGGTTTACACCACCTTCAAAGAAGGTTTCTGGAGGGAAGACATTTTCGACACCACTTTTTGGCGTATACGCCCATGGTGCAGGTGAGTCAGTTGTATTGGTTGAAGCACACACATCTTGCGCGCCTGGTGAACACAGTGCATTTGTCTTAACTTTCAAACGTAAGTTTGTCGCAGCACACTGACCATCTTGTGGATTATTGTTATCAGCTTTCGCACAAGTTGTGTCCCATTCAAGAACCAAAATTTCTGGCCCCTCATTTGCCCCTTGCAAATAATTCACCTGAATCAAAAGGTCACCAGCAATATGTTGACCAGTGAATGTACCGTCTGGGTTTGTACTGACTGAGTCTTGATAAAACCAAAAACCTAAGAAGGCATCACCGCTGTTACCAAAACGGTCTGCACCAAAGGTGAGTACAAGGTCATTATTAATGTTGTATGCCGCTGCATACGCATGAAGAATGTCCCCTTTATCAAGTACCGTACCAGTCTTCCAACCAAGTTCCGGTATGTCTTTGATGTCTTTATTACCACCAGTAAAGATTGTATCCGGTGTTGCCGTGTCATTCTCAAAGCTAAATACTAATGCTCCACCACTGTTTGGCGGCGTTGACCAGTCATCTGGAGCACCTACTCCAGAATCATCTATCGCATTAGCATTTGCTTCTAACTCAAATACGCCATCTGTTGGTGTTGCAAATGCAGAGCTACCTATTAGCAAGCTTGTAAATATTGCATAAAGAAAGCTCTTCATCGTATGCCAGATACCTGACTTACAAGAATTCATAACCTACTCCTTAGAACGCTTCTAAAGCTAGACGAAGGTCCCTATGTCATTAATTGCCTTTTAAGAAAGAGTGAAAGCGAGATACAACTTTCGTTTCGAGCTCGTATAACGCATAGAGCATGCCACTACTTAAGGTTATGATTTTATTAAACTAAATATTTTCAACAGCGAAGAGAATGAACAGAGTGTTCAATTTTAAAGAAAGAGAAAGAAAACAAAAGAGACAAAAAAACCTACGATAACAAAGATATATACGTGTTCTAGGATAATGTTACAGATTGACACTTTATTGTTTACACCTGTGACAGATGCGCAAAAGCGACGGTATTGAAACTGTCCACTATGAATATGAAATAGACGCTTACTCACCTACTCCCAATAATGTGAAGGTGATGTGTAACACCTGTTTGCATAGTGTTACATCCTTTACACATCTAATTGAATACTCATTTAACTAAAACATATTCAGTCGTTTAGCGAATAAGTTTTAGCTCAACCATTTATGAAAATATAAACAAACTGTTCACCCCTCTGTACAAAAATAAAAAATAATCAACAAATACAAAGGGTTAAATGTGGAACACTCTATGCTAGTCAACTGGCGCAGTTTAACTCTGTGAGAAAACTATCACGTATGTGGGCTCAAGGACGTAGCGAGCCCACTTACACAAGGAGGTTTTATGAAAACCATATTTAACTCTTGGTGGGGCAATAAGAGTTACCGTTGTTCCACTTTATGTAGCCAGAATATACTTACAGCGATCAATATCAGCAGCATGTTTAAGCTGTTTACTTGGGTCATAGCGGTTAGCTTAGTGCTAAGCTCTCAAATTGTTTACGCATCCGCTGGCGACCCTTCAAGCCGAGGCGTGCAACCAATATTTGTTGAAGGGAATAACACCTGTCAACAATTACTTCCAGGGATCGATGGTTTGATAGAATACAAGCTTGAGCCAGTTACAGACGGCACTTTCGGTGATGGCATGCTTGAAGTGGTTATTGATCAGCAACCTGGGGCAAAAACCTTCAGTTGGGATCAAGGTGATAGCCCTGTGATTATGCAAGCTATCTTCGTAAAAGGTGGTCCTGACGGAAACCTATATAACTACTTTACAGATGGATTATTGTATCAAGATGATGCCTTACTACATGCACCTGTGGGTAACAATGGTAGATACTATGGCTTAAGTCATATTTCATTCTGTTACACACCAGGCGTACCAGACATTAAAATCACTAAAACTTGTACATTTGGTGATGTTGTCAATGGTAACACTTTGAAATACAACTATAAACTCACTGTAGAAAACACCGGTGACTTTGCATTGTATGATGTTGTGGCAACAGACACTACAGCCGTTGACAACGATATGGCTGCCGGTGACCATGTGTTCAATTTAGCGATGCTCGCCGTCGGACAAACGCAAGAGTTTAATGGTTCGTTTATTATTGACCAAAACGGTATCACTAACTACGCAGAAGTAAGCGCAGCACTTGAAACTGGTGGTGGTGTTGCGGTTTCTGACAACGCAGATTGGGAATGCCCAAGCCAAAACATCCCTGGTTCATTGTCTCTAGAGAAAGACTGTAGTGTCGTCGTCGTGAATCGATTTGAAGATACTGGTATTAATGAATACGGTCTTCAAGTCAATTACAGTGGTAGTGTATGTAATACCTCCAATGTCACCATTGACGGCATTGTCGTAATCGACAACAAAGACTCGAATCCAATCCAGGTTGGTATGCTTGCGCCTGCTGAGTGTTACGACTTTACTGGTAACTACGAGCCAATCCCAGGAGATGGTGAAGGCCTTCCATTACCGGGTGAAGAAGTCAGAGCGTTTACAGATACTGTGGATGCGAGTGGTGAAACTATCTTCGGTAATGTTGTCGTAGAAGCGATAACAGCGTCTGCAGAATGTACGCTATGTCCAACTTGTCCAGAGCCAGTTAGCTGCCCTGAATAAAGTCTCTTACAACTTAATAAAACAACGCCTGACGTTAACTCGCCAGGCGTTTTCTTTCGAACTATATCGTTATCGTTCTATTTATTCTTACCTTTCCCATTGTTACCAGAGTTGCCAGAATCGCCACCGGATGAGGACTCTAACTTCACTGAGACCTGAGCGGTCGAGCTGCTTTGACCATCACCTATGGTATAGGTAAAGCTGTCGTTATTTTTGAATTTCTTCTCAGGTGTGTAACGCAGGGTGCCATCTGATAACAGCTCTAGTCGCCCCTTGCTTGGTCTAGTAAAAGAAACCACGCTTGCAGAGTTTTGCTCTCCAACAACATCGTTTGCCATCACATCGATAGTCACCGACTGTTTCGAAGACATAGTCACCTGATCATCAACAGCAACGAGCTCTGGTGATGGTGAGATTTCAGTGGTTACAGAGTAATTCACGGATGCTGCGGTTTGCAGACTTGAGTCCTCTCCGTGCGTCACGATCATCTTCAAAGCATAGTCTTTATCACTAGCGTCAACCGAAGATACGACTGATATCATTACTTGTCCGGTTTCACCTGCTGCTAGCGTGATTGCATTGCTGCTTGCTTTCCAACCAATTGGCACTGACGCGTTCACAGAAAAACTGCTCGCTGAACAATCTGCACTATCTTTGTTAGTAATAGTGACCTGATATTGAACCTCATCGCCGGCTGCAACCGAGTTGTTTGTTGCAGCTTTCGCAGTCACTGATGGAGCATTAACAGTACAAGTCCCGATATTACCGTTGTCAGAGCCGTCAAAGACAACGCTTACTTCGGCGATGCCGTTCGCTGCACTCACCAAACTCAATGTTACACCTGAGTCTGGGTCAGTATAGCTACCACCGACCGGCATAGATGGGTCAAACCAGTCATTTCGGCCAAAAACCGCACGATATTCAGAATCAGTTTTAAAGTGAAGCAGATTACTGCTGCGCCCATCGCCTTCTACAGCGCTTCGAATGATGATGCCATCCGTAACGTCCCCACGATAGAACGAGTAAGAACGAGCATCTAAAAAGTCGTCAAACCCAATAGACTGGCGGTATTCAATGTAAAACCATTTTTTTGCACCTGTAGAAGGATCAGTACCACGAGGTACTTTTATCGTAACTGGCTGATCACTAGTCGTCTCGTAATTCGCGATGGAGTAAGTACCATTTTGAGTAACTTCCAGTGTCTTTGAGGCGTGCTCTCCCTCTAGCCATCCTAGTCGCTCGCGCTGGAAAGTATTCAAATAGCCGATGTCTGGACCACCCATTACATCATAGGTATCACCGTATTCACGCAACGTACAGTTGTCTGAAAGCGTATGCTCGCCACAATCAAGAGCACGAGAGTGATGCAAACCAAAGTTATGTCCAAGCTCATGAGCGATATTCATCGGAGAAAAATCACCATTGATGTGCGCGCGTGAAGGCATGCCATCAATAGTTGCCGATCCAGCGACACCACATGCCGTTTTTGTCATCAAGTAAACAATACGATCGTACTCTTCAAGCTTCACTCCCGCAGCGATGGCTTCTTGATCCGCTGCATCTTGAACAGCGGTAAAATCACAAACCTGATTAGACAACGGTAGATTAAACCAACCCACGACTTTCCCAGACAGCCACATTTGATCAAAAGAGCTTTCACGGTAGAAGTCATTCACTGTGCCAAAGATTAGATTATTTGCCTCTGATAAAGTTAATGGCTGCTCATTTGGGTTTTCTTTGAAGTTCAGCAGGATAACCAATGTATTTTGCTGTCCCGTCGTACTTCCTGCTGCACTGGCGTAATGGATGCTCTGTAAACAAGCGAATATTACTAATAAAAATGACAACCCTTTATTTAGGATTGTTCTATTTATTTTAATATTTTTTATCACTGCTTCACCTAATTTTAAATTAATAACTAGTTCACCTTCCCGCCAATATAAGCAGAAATGGTAGGGTAAAATAATATAAATTTTAGGCAATAAAATGCCCTAGCCTATAAAGCCAAATATGTTCCTATATACATCAACATGGTTATAAAAGGATAACCACCAAAAATATAAGAGCCGGAATCATAGCAAAGCAACCGGTCAAAATTCAACCAGAGCGATAAGTAATTTAGGTTAAGTTTGTGTAATAATAAATTTGTCCATTTTTGTCAGTTACTTAAAATAACCTTATGATTGTTTTATATGAACAACCTTTGTATTCAACAATGACTTTAATAAATCACTTGCACTACAGCTAATTTAAATCATTAAAAATCAAACAAGTAGAAATTGAACTAAAACAACCTCAATTTCATCGCATGAAATTATAACCTTTAAATTCATTAACTTAATAACGAGTCATTCGAATAATATACCTCAACAACTCTTGAGTAATATTATCCATCTTTAATTGTTAAATTTACGTTAAATTAAAGTGGTGAAAAGTTTTTTGCTCACCTAGTTTTATACTCGATTAAAAGACAGACTGAGCGATACAGTGCAATATCAACTAGAGACATATAGAGAAACAAGCAGGATATATGTGCAACTTTATTTTCAGTATTGAACTAAAATCACGTGACAATATGACGCTATAGATAGCAATTCGGGAAAACCAGTTAAAGAATGATTAACTGATAATTGAGGTTGGTATTTGTACAAAAATTAATTATTCAATTAAAAAGTGTGTATTAGAATAGTTTGACAATACCAGATACTAAAAAACCGGCACTAGGCCGGTTTTTAGAAATAGTGGAGGCGCCTCCCGGAGTCGAACCGAGGTCCACGGATTTGCAATCCGCTGCATAGCCACTCTGCCAAGGCGCCTTTCTGATTTTTATATCTCTGTCACCAAAGATTTTGATGGTGCCCCGGGCCGGACTTGAACCGGCACAGCGCGAACGCCGAGGGATTTTAAATCCCTTGTGTCTACCAATTCCACCACCAGGGCAACGCAATCATGCGATGGGTTAGACACCATCTGTCTCAGCGGCCTTTGCCGTGAGAACGAGGGGTACTTTAACGGATTAATTTATCTGGTCAACAAAAAATTAGTCTTTTTTATTCAAATGGTTAAAAAGCCAACTCAAACGAACAAAGGGCGATCATTTTGCTCACAAGAACATCAGCATGCTTTGCTCTCGTTTACTTTGCTTCATCACTTCATGTCAATGAGGAATCGACAAGTCGCACAAATTGGCAGTATGGGTATAAACTTAACTCGTACTGCAGGGGACAAATAAGCGCTCATCATGTTTCGAAAGTCATCATTTCAATTACCGCTACATACTGATTCCGAACTCGACTTCGTAGTGCCCCACTTCTTACTTACTGAATTTGATTATGCACGCTCTCTGGAACAGGGGATCGTCCAAGACTTGGATCCTGAATATACACACCAATATCGCGTCACACTGAGGCGCATACGCTCACTATGCGTGCTACTTCGCGAACTGATACCTCCTTTTGAACAGCGTATTTTGAAACCTCATTTAAAAATAATGATGAAGAAAACAAATAAGCTGCGTGATTTGGACGTATTTATCTTGGACAAAAGCCAATACATTGAAATGCTCCCAAACCACAAACCCTCTCTTGAGCAGCTTTTTGGCTTTATAGAATCCGAACGTGCTTACGAACAGGCAAAAGTTGCGCGTTGGCTAGCGACACAAGAATACACTATGCACTGCACTTTGGTCAGGAATAGTCTGCTGCGAAGTACACAACACGAACGAGTGGATAACAACGTACCTGCGTCACTCTTCGCAAGCCAAAAAGTCTCCGAACAATTTAAAAAGGTCGACAAAGCACGGCGCAAGATCTCGGACAAAAGTTGTGACAACGTGATTCACTCGATGAGGATAAAGTGCAAAGCGCTGCGTTATTTGCTAGAAGGGTTTTCCGCACTCTACCCTTCCCCACAGCACAAAAACAACGTGAAACAATTAAAACTATTGCAAGACAAGCTCGGTGATTTTAACGACACTTCAAGTCAAATTGAATTTTTCACACAGATCAAAGAGGCAGTAAACCTAAATAAAAAAGATCGTAAGACCTTGAAAAAGCTGCTTAACGTGCTTAGTGAACATCACGATATCTCGCGCCAGACCATCTTAACGCACTTAGACCAATTTGAGGCTTTCATCCACGATACCAACACACAAAGTCTCTACCAGCACTAACCTAGGTTCACGTATTTTTAATATTCATTAATTACAGTCAGTCGTTAGGCTCCATAAAGAAAGATAACGTGAAACCATTAAAACGATACCAATATGAGCGCTATGCCGTACTCTGTAATCTCGCCTATCCTCGCGTCTTCAGACAAACTCAATACGGATTCGATCCTAATGGGCAACGAGTCATTAGAAATGAACACGGTAAGATTATGATTCGCGTGCTCTGGAGTAAAAAACAGAGTGAAGTGGTCGTAGTAATTAAAGGCTCACACAGTATCAGTGATTGGTTGTTAAACTTCGCGATGTGGACGAGAAGCTGTCGACGGTTGGGACTGAATTACCGCATTCACGCGGGTTTCTATCATCTTCTGTTTCAAGAAAGTTTACCGAGCCGAAATGAAGATCGGTTGGGGTTGACCGTGATCGAGCGCCTCGAAGGTATCGTTGTACCGCTCATTCTTAGGGGAAAAAGAATCACCATTACTGGTCACTCTTCAGGTGGCGCGATTGGCAGTGTTTTTGCCGACTATATTGAGAAAAAATACCCAAAGAGCATTAAACGCGTCGTGACTTTCGGTCAGCCCGCAGTTGGAGATTGGACCTTTAAAAAACGCTACCGTTTGGGGCACAAAACTTACCGGATTTGTTGCGACATCGACATCGTGACATTCATGCCGCCAGTGCCTTTTCTCTATTGGCATGTAGGCAAAATGCTATGGTTGTATAACGGGAAAATATACGAGAATACGCCAACGTTCATTCGACTTGGACGTTCTCTATTTAGTTGGTTGATGCGACCATTCTCTTATCACTTTATGAGTAAATACATCCGCGATAAAGACTTCTTTGACGAACGCTGAGCTAAGTACCCTAAAACTATGATGTACAGGCACTAAAAAGCCGGACTTAGCCGGCTTTACGTTTTTGTGGTGAATTACAGAGAGGCAATTTCTTTTTCAAGTTGATATTTGCTATCTGTGACTATGCGCTCTAACACTTCAACGCGTCGCTTCAAGTCACCAATTTGCTTGTTAAGGTTATCTTGTTCTTCTTGGCTCATTGTATTACGTTCAGATATCTCCAAGGCTCTTACTTCTTTACGATGATTCAAGATTAACTTAATTATCCCGCCCCCAAATATGGCACCGAACACAATAGCCACAACCAATACATCAGCAATAGATTCCATTCTTCATCTTCCTCTAGATAATGCTCAAATATAAGTTACTCATTTGTTATATGAATATCAAATAACGTATTGATTCACTGCAAAGTTTCATCAAAATTTGCCTGTTCTGTATCAAAATCACAAGAATGGATTACTCAACGCTAACCCAAACCGAGACAGATCCACCATTTACAGGGAACTCAGCCCACCCGTTCGCATCTGTCCAAATGTCTTCAGTTCGGATGCCCAACTTGTCGACATAGCGTGTACTTGGCTTGCCCGTAAACATCCACTTCGAGCCACCTGGTCCATCACTCATGATCACTGCCATTGAATGTGGATGTTCTGCATCGCCCTCGCGAGTCCAGCCAATTACATCCCAATGGTCGAGATAAGAATGTTGTTTGCCATACGCATAGTCTTTACGCAGTGTTACGAGCTCTTCGATGTAAGGCACTTTGACCATATTGATGTCATGCCCTTTATCACTGTACTGCGCGCCGTAGTAATCTGCATAAAACACGGATGGATAACCTTCTTCACGCAATAAGATAAACGCGTAAGCGAGCGGCTTAAACCACCAATCAACCGTCGACTCCAACGCCTGCAAAGGTTGAGTATCATGGTTTTCTACTAAGGTTACCGCTTTGACTGGATTGTCCTTCATCAGCGTACCATCCATGATTTGACGCATATCGTAGCTACCACCCGATTTAGACGCATTGTAGAAGTTCATATGTAACGGTGCGTCGAATAGAGACATGCTGCCAGAAGTTTTGGTGATAAAGTTATGCAGCTGATTCACATCGTAGTTCCAGTACTCTCCGACCGTGAATAGTTCTTTCCCTGTTTTCCAACGTAGGTGATCAATCCATTCTTGAAGATATTGGTATTTGATGTGCTTCACCGCATCCATTCTAAAGCCATCAACACCAGTCATGTTGATGTACCACTCACCCCAATCTTTCAGTTCTTGTTTAACTTCAGGATGATCCATGTCTAAGTCAGCATACATAAGGTAGTCGTAATTCCCCTTTTCAGAACTGACTTCCCAATCCCATGCCTTACCTTCACCTTTGAATTTAAAAATGGCTTTTTCTTTACCTGCATCGTCCCAGTCCACGCCATCAAAATGGTACCAAGTCCAATGGAAGTTAGAGTACTTGTCGTTGCGTCCAGGGAAATCAAACTCCACCCACGCTTCAATCCATTTATCACCAAGTTCAATGTTGCGGTTGTTCCAATCTACCCGCTTAGTATCAACCCAAGATTTCCCATCCGCACCACCACGGTGGTTAAACACCACGTCACCATAAACCTGGATATTGTTATTGTGAGCGGCATTGATAGCGCTAAGATACTGATCTTTCGTGCCGTATTTGGTGCGCACTGATCCTTTTTGATCAAACTCCCCCAAGTCGTACATGTCATAAACGCCGTAGCCGACATCATTACTGCCACCCGCACCTTTGTATGCAGGCGGTAGCCAGAGCGCTGTGAATCCGTTTTCTGCTAGCGTTGGAGCGTTATTTTCCACTTGAGTCCACAGTGTGCCATCGTTAGGCACATACCAATGGAAATACTGCATCATTGTGCCATTCTCAGCAGCCAATGCAGATGAACTTAGCAACAAGGTTAAAGGTAAAATAGTGCGTTTTAATTTAAATGTTTTCATTATTTTTCTCTCACGTTAAGGACTAAAATCCTCCTTTCTGCTCATACACACCAAGCATTGCCAACGGTCACGCTAGCCAAGTTGCTGCCTGTGATACAAAAAGTGCGGATTACAATCGAAGAGAAATTAGCACCAATCACCCTATACAATTATTGAGTTATTTAACATTTATAAAATCAATGACTAGTGCATTGAAAATATTGAATGGTGATCAAAACATGGGAGGAATTTAGAGAAGCGTGGACAAGTATAGATTGATGGATTTAAAACGAAGAAAGCCAGTCATTTAAGACTGGCTTTCGAAATAGTGGAGGCGCCTCCCGGAGTCGAACCGAGGTCCACGGATTTGCAATCCGCTGCATAGCCACTCTGCCAAGGCGCCTTTCTGATTTTTATATCTCTGTTACCAAAGATTTTGATGGTGCCCCGGGCCGGACTTGAACCGGCACAGCGCGAACGCCGAGGGATTTTAAATCCCTTGTGTCTACCAATTCCACCACCAGGGCAACGCAATCATGCGATGGGTTAGACACCATCTGTCTCAGCGACCTTTACCGTGAGAACGAGGCGTACTTTAACGGATTAATTTATCTGGTCAACAATAAATTTTATCTTTTTGATTTAAGTGCTTAAAAAGCGATCCAGACGGTACAATTGGCATTCAATTAGGCCAAGAAACACTCGTTAGCTTTCATAACTCTCAAGTCACACACATGTTGATGCCCGTAACTGCTTGGCTTGTAAACGCCTGACTAACGCGGATCGTAGTCACCACTCTCTTCAGCTCTGTAACATCTGTAACAATTGGAGTCCCTACTCTTGGCACTATTTCACACGAAATATCATATTTTGTTACCGATAACTTTGCATCGAATGTGGTCGTACCTTTATAAAATCATTGACATTTTTTATTTTCAAAAAAAGCTCAATTCATTATCGAAAATATCAATAAATAATGATAGCTTACACTCGTTGCAGTAATTTAATGGACATATATCACATATAAGGACGTGGTTTACTTTGGCGACACACCATAAGAAAAACAAGGTATATCACTAATGTCTATCAAGAATCTTTCTATAGCGAAAAAGATATCGCTATCGTTTTTACTCATTGCCATCGTCAACATTGCGTTTGGCGTATTTTTATCTACAGAGCTCAAAAGCATTAAATCTGAGCTTTTAAACTATACCGATGATACGCTTCCTGCTATGGAAAGAGTAGATTCGATTCGAGATCATTTGTCTCGCTGGCGCCGAGCTCAATTTGCTGCGTACACTTATGAAGACGCAGACCAAGTCAAAACTAAAATTTCTAACAATATTAGAGAACGCGAAAAGATCACTAGAGAGCTCAACGCTTACGGTGAAACGATTTGGCCTGGTGAAGAGCAACAAACTTACCAGCGCCTTATGCGTCAGTGGAAAAAGTACCTGGTCACTATGGATCAGTACAACGAAGCGATGCTAGCTAACGACAAAAGCAAGGCCCACCCTATTTTGGCGAACTCTTTACCTGCTTTCGAAGCGGTTGACTCTGAGCTCGGTGAACTGATCCGTCTACTTAAAAATGCTATGGACAGTAACAAAACTCATATTCTTTCTTCTGTAAATGGATTGAGTAACTCGTCAATTGCGAGCAACGTGATTATTCTACTTATCATGGTAGGCATGACGTACGTGCTGACACGCCTTATTTGTGGCCCACTAAAACTTGTTGTCGAGCAAGCAAATGCCATCGCAACAGGTGACCTATCAAACGACATCGATCGTAAAGCCATCGGCAATGACGAGCTAGGTGAGCTGGCAGATGCGACCACTAAGATGCAAGATGACTTGCGCCAAGTTATCGACAACGTGATTGCTGCGGTCACACAGTTAAGCAGTGCAGTAGAAGAGATGAATCAAATCTCTGATATTTCTGCGTCTGGTATGAAAGATCAACAACTGCAAATCACACACATTGCTACGGCAATGACAGAAATGAAAGCAGCAGTAGCCGATGTTGCACGTAATACTGAAGATTCAGCGAACCAAGCTAACGAAGCAAACCGTCGTACGCAACACGGTGTTCGTGAAACGCAAGGCATGGTTGACGCGATTCATGAAGTTTCAAACGTAATTGGTGCTGCGGGCGATACTGTGGCAGAGCTTGAACAGCAATCGAATAAAATTAACGTTATTGTTGATGTTATCCGTGACATTGCCGATCAAACCAACCTACTTGCGCTTAATGCAGCCATTGAAGCTGCGCGTGCTGGTGAGTCTGGTCGCGGTTTTGCCGTGGTTGCGGACGAGGTTCGAACGCTTGCAGGCCGTACGCAAGATTCAACCAGCGAAATTACGTCGATCATTGAACAGCTACAATCGCTTGCAAAAGACGCGAAATCTGCGACAGAACTTTCTAGAACCAGTATTTCAGAATGTGCAGAGCAAGGCATTCAATCAAAACAGCTGATGAGCGACATAGAACACTCGATTTCTGATATCTCAGACATGGGCACCCAAATCGCCACTGCTTGTAACCAGCAAGACTCTGTTGCAGAAGAGCTTAACCGCAGCATTGAAAACATACACTTGGCATCTCAAGAAGTATCACAGGGCTCTGAGCAAACCGCACAGGCTTGTCGTGAGCTAAGCCAGCTGTCAATTTCTCTTAAAGATGTAATGAGCCGCTTTAAACTGAGTTAAACTCAGTGGATACCTTAGTTGATATTGAATCAACCTCGATTTGCGCAAATTGAGTGCAATCACTGAGGTATATTTAGGTATATCGAATCATGATCTTCAAAAACGCTCCAAAGCACTACTTGGGGCGTTTTACTTCGTCAGGTACTTTCCCCAAGTACTCAATAACATAACCAATACAAAAAACGCGTACGGAGACTTTATGCGCTTAAATAAAACCTTACTATCACTGACTATCGCTGCTGCAACCGTTGCTCCTGCGATGCAAGCTACTGCTGCCCCTCTTCAAATTAGCAACACTGTAGTAAAAGCAGAGCAAGTTCAAGGCGCTAACGCTTGGTTGGAAATAAACTTAGGTCAGTTCCGCGATAATATTGAGCAGTTTAAATCGCACATGGATGGCAAAACGAAAATCTGCGCCGTGATGAAAGCCGACGCATACGGTAATGGCATCGCGGGCCTGATGCCAACCATTATCGAACAACAAATTCCTTGCGTTGCCGTTGCAAGTAACGCTGAAGCACAGACCGTTCGTGACAGTGGCTTTAAAGGTCAACTTATGCGTGTACGTTCGGCGGATATTGGCGAGATCGAAGCCGCAATCGACCTAAATATCGAAGAACTGATTGGCACTGCAGAGCAAGCCAAAGCACTGTCTAAGCTAGCAGATAAAGCGGATAAAGAAATCAAAGTTCACCTTGCTCTTAACGACGGTGGTATGGGACGAAATGGCGTTGATATGACGACAAAAGCGGGCAAGCAAGAAGCGCTAGAAATCGCTCAACAAGCTGGCGTTAATATTGTTGGCATAATGACTCATTTCCCTAACTACAATGCAGACGAAGTTCGTCAAAAGTTATCTTCGTTCAAAGACAGCTCTGCATGGCTGATTAAAGAAGCGGGCCTAAAACGCGAAGATATTTTGCTGCACGTGGCAAACTCTTACACTGCACTTAATGTTCCTGAAGCACAGCTTGATATGGTTCGTCCTGGTGGCGTTTTATATGGTGATCTGCCAACCAACCCTGAGTACCCTTCTATCGTGTCTTTCAAAACACGCGTGGCATCCGTTCACCACCTGCCAAAAAATAGCACTGTCGGTTACGACAGCAGCTACAAAACGAGCAAAGAAAGCCTAATGGCGAACATTCCTGTTGGTTACTCTGATGGCTACCCACGAAAAATGGGCAATACGGCAGAAGTACTGATCAATGGCCAACGAGCAAAAGTTGCAGGTGTGGCTTCAATGAACACCACCATGGTTGATATTACAGGTATCAAAGATGTTGAGCCTGGTTCTGAAGTTGTACTGTTTGGCTCTCAGCAAGGCAAAACGATTTCGGCAGCAGAAATGGAAAAACATGCAGAGGTCATCTTCCCAGAACTATACACGGTTTGGGGTACTGCGAACCCTCGTGTCTACGTAAAATAAACCCTTTCAGTTATTCGTAACAAAACGAAAAAGCGAGCCTCGTGCTCGCTTTCCTACTATATACTAATCTGTAACAATCCGTGCTCTTCTCAATTGAACAGAGCTTGCTATTTGCGTTGCGTTACTTTCCTTGAGCCCTAGCAAGTGACAAATCCTCTAACCCCTTCATCTTAAAACCGTTCAGGTATACTTGTTTTTTATATAGCACTTAGTGTTTGAAAGCCCTTTCAATTGATGTTAAACATGAAGTTTACAAAAGAATAACAAACGCATTCATATGGCACTGCCCTTTTGCCTGCTGGCTAGGTATCTCTATGACAGAAAATACTCAACATCTTCAGCGTTCCTCATCTGAGTTGCACGAATTTACTCGGGTCGACGTATGGAACGGTTTCACCCAACTTTTACCTCTGTCCATGTTTGTGGTCATATTTGGCCTCGCATTCGGTGTTGCCGCCGTACAAACTGGACTAGATGTATTTCCCACTATGTTGATGAGCACACTGGTCTTCGCCGGTGCTTCACAATTTGCCACGCTAGAAATGTGGGGAGCAGAAGTACCTCTGATTCCAGTGCTTATTACTGTATTTGCTATTAATGCTCGTCACCTCTTGATGGGCGCCACGCTTTATCCATGGTTACGACAACTCCCACCGACAAAACGTTACGGTGTAATGCTAGTGGCATCAGACGCGAACTGGGCAATGGCACTCAATGCATTTGGTAGAAAAGAACCAGGTTTTGGTTTGCTTGTTGGTGGCGGCTTAGCAATGTGGTCGTTTTGGATTGTTGGCACCTGGGTCGGCATTTATTTTGGTAGCGCAATCAAAGACCCGGTGGGCCTCGGGCTCGATATGGTTATGGGATGCTTCCTGCTCTCGATGGTTGTGGCAGGGCCGAAAGACTTAAGAATCTTTGCGATTTGGGCCACAGCAGCGGCATCTTCTATGTTGGCGTATTGGTATTTACCAGAGAATAGCCACGTAGTGGTTGGCGCTATTACTGGTGGAGTCTTAGGTGCTTGTTGGAAGGAGAAAAAAGCATGAACATCGAAACGAGCGTAGGTGGCACACTGCTTATCATCATCGCTATGGCGTTAGTCACGCTCATAACCCGCTGGGGCGGAGTGTATGTCATGTCATTCATTCCAATTAGCGAACGGGTTCAACGTTTCATCACTGCTATGTCAGGCTCCGTATTGGTTGCCCTTTTAGCTCCGCTAGCAGTAGAGGGTGATAACGGTGCTAGAGCAGCACTTTTTTCTACTGCTGTCGTTATGTTCATCGTGAAAAAGCCTCTACCCGCAATTGCAGCAGGCATCATCGCCGCCGCTGCAGTACGTGCTCTTTAGTCTTTGTTTCAACGCCGATATCAGTCATCAATAAAAGACCCAAAACACGAAGCCCTGATGTCACAAGTGTCATCAGGGCTTATCTTATGCTCATCATTTTAACGATGCTCAACGATATTAATCACGGTGAGATAGAACATTACGCACAGCAGTTACAATTGCGCTTGTATTTGTCCATTTTGCCAATACCAGGGTTAAAGGTGTTGGTTGGATCTAGCTCGTGGTAAAACTTCTGCAGCGAATTTTCAGCTTCGTACAAGTGACCCACATTATGTTCTGCTGGGTATTTAGCACCACGGCTATTGAGGTGTTCTAGCATCAGCTTTTTCATCAACTTCGTGTCGGTCCCTTTTTTGAAAATGTAATCTTGATGGAATACATAACACATAAAGTGACCATAATAGAGCGCTTGAACAAGGTTCTTACTCACCTCTTCTGGTAAAGTTTCTAGCCACTCTTCATCATTACGTCGCAATGCGATATCAAGTGCAACGATGTCTTCTACGTCTTTTCGGTGAATCGTCTCGTAACGAATTGCTGCACCTGCTGCTGCAAAGCGATGTAAATAAGCTTTTTTACCCTCTTCCGGCGTACACTCGAAGGAATCACAGTCGTCTTCAACAGCCCAAACTTCTTTGAGGTATTTTTGTGCCTCAGCAATACCACTATCACTCATTTTTAATACCAGGTGATGCTCATACTTGTCGCGGAAATCCAGCATTCGTTCTGGTAAATGTTGTGGGAACAACTTACTCGCGTAGTACAAAATGGTATCCGGCAGGTATTTACTAACAAACGGGACGCGCTCTAAGAAATTTTCTACTTTAGCTTTAAGTGCAAACATTTTTGGCAGCTTATCTGTGCCTAATAAATCGATGGATAAGAAGACATCTTTGCCGTACTTCTCTGCCATGTTGAAGATATCTCGATGCAAGTATTCTCCCATCTCAGGCAAGTTCTCAAACGTAGATAAGAAATCTTTTCGCAGCTTCGTCAGTTTCGCGGGATCATTGGTGCCAAGGTAAAAAACCTGCTCTTTTTCGGGTACTGGGTAGCTATCAACTCGAACGGCGAAAACACCCAATTTACCAGCGCAGCCACTGGCTTCAAATAATCGACGTTCATCGGCATTAAAGCGAGAAGGAATGTCAGAAGTCACGTCTCGAACACGTTCATCGTATTCTTTGTCTGATGCCATTCGCTCGTCATGAATGATCTTCGCTGAGTCAAAGTTTCCTTCTTGCAGGTTTGTCAGAATTTCTTCTGGCGTTTCACCTAACCCTTCAATACCAAGGTGATTAACCAGGTGTAACTGGCCTTGCTTATCGACCTGCGCATAGATCGCCAGTTCGGTGTAAGCAGGACCACGCTTGACCAACGCACCGCCTGAGTTATTGGCGATACCACCAACCACAGTGGCACCTAATGATGAAGAACCGATGATAGAGTGCGGCGCTCGGTTCACCGCCTTCAATTCTTTTTCCAATGAGTGCAGACTTGCACCAGGCAAGCATACCGCCTGCTTACCGCCATCTAATAAGTGAATCTTCTTGATTTTGATAATATTGATCACGACCACATCACGGTCATAATCATTACCACTTGGAGCTGAGCCTTCTGTTAAACCTGTTTTGGCAGCCTGCATAATAATAATGCAGTTTGCTTCAACGCACTGTTTAATGATCTTCCATTGTTCTACAAGAGTATTAGGAAACACGATAGCAAGCGCAGTGCCACTACCTGAGCGAAAACCCGAGCGGTAGTATTTTGTTTTAACCTCGTCGGTTAGGACATTTTCTTCCCCAACGATAGTTTTAAATTCGTCAATCAGCTGCTTTTGTTTCATATCCGTATCTCTAGTTATTGTACTTCGCTCACATCACCGTTTAGTGACGGTAATGGGCGTTTGAGCCACTATAAGCAGTCCATTTCTCGGCGTCTATGTCAGGCAGGCGAGCAACACTTAACCAACAGACAACAAACAAAATAATTCTTTTATTTTTCTGTCACTTATCTTTCACATTCGGAAAATTTAACGCAAGAAACAGACCGTTTCTTAAAAGAAACAATAGCAAAACCATTTGTTAACAGTTGTGCGCAGCATCTTGTTATCAATATTAGTGATAAAACAAGGAGAAAGCTTAAGCTTCTAAATTTATAAGAATTATTAGAAATGAAGATGGAAACAATAACTCAACACCAACATAACGATTGGTGTTGAGTTATTGTCTTAAAATCGATGATTTTGACTTTGAAAGCTGGTGTATAGATGATCAATGAAGATCTTAATTTTTTCTGGCTGTTGACGAGTGTAAGGATACACTGCATAAATACCCAAACATTTGGCGGTTTCGTCTTTGAACAGTTGAATCAGGCGACCTTGCTTTAAGTCTTCATAAACCAAGACACGTGGCACATAGATGATTCCCTGCCCCAACAGCGCCACATTTCTCAATACCGAAGAGTTGTTGGTACAGAGGTTACCGTCGACTGTAATTTGATACACCTCGTCTCCCTCTTTAAACGCCCACTCACGCGCCCCGGTTTCTTGGTAGGAATAAACCAAACAATTGTGCTTATCCAAGGCTTGAGGTTGCTTAGGAATGCCATGTTTAGCAAGGTATTGAGGTGACGCACAAACAATCCAATTGGCATCCACCAGCTTTCTTGCGATCAGGCTAGAATCTGGCAACACTCCCGTTCGAATGGCCAAATCAAAGCGTTCATTCACGATATCGACAAAACGATTATCTAGATCCATGTCGATATTGATGTCAGGATATTTCTGATTAAACTCATTGATCACTTGAGGAAGAATTAACTCACCAGAGATAGTGGGTACAGAAACTTTAATGTTTCCAGATAAATTCTTACCCAACCCCACAATGGATTCTTCTGCCGTTGCCACCGCTTGATAAACGGCTTTTGCATGAGTAAAGAACGCTCGCCCTGCCTCCGTCAACGTTAACGTTCGCGTTGTTCGGTAAAGAAGCTGTACACCAAGCTCTTGCTCAAGCTTCGCGATGCGTTTACTGACAACCGATTTGGTCAATGACATGTGTCTTGCTGCAGCGCTAAATGAGCCTTGCTCGATAAGGTGATAGAAAATGATGTAATCGTCGGTATTTCTCATGCGTCTTCGTCAAATCCTTTGGAGACCGACATTGTAAACGGATATTGGTCAATCTGCGAAATATCGGGTCACACTTAACAGCATAACTGGTGAAAGAAACAAGGGTTATACCCACAATTCAAGAAATTGAGATGGCGTAAATTTATCAATATTCAGATACAAAAAAACCAGCTTTCGCTGGTTTTAAGTTGATGCACTTGGCATCGAGATACCGCAATTGCCATATCTGAATAATTTGGAGCGACACACGAGGTTCGAACTCGTGACCTCAACCTTGGCAAGGTTGCGCTCTACCAACTGAGCTAGTGTCGCATTGATTCTCGAAAGCCATTCACTCTCAAAGAATAATGGAGGCGCCTCCCGGAGTCGAACCGAGGTCCACGGATTTGCAATCCGCTGCATAGCCACTCTGCCAAGGCGCCTTTTTACTTCGCTTCAGGGCTCTTCCCCTTACTTCGCTTCAGGGCTCTTCCCCGTTGCGTTGGTGGCTACTTTACGGATTGAGAGAAGATAGTCAAACAAAAATCTTTCATTTTCTGTTTGTTTGATTTCTTTTAAGCCAATTAGACCAAAGTTCGATCTTATCGGCTTAAAACGAAGCAATATAAATCTAGCTTTCTGTACGTTTTACTCAATAGAATTTCAATGTCACTTAGTAATTACCGACCCGTTTAAGCAACCTGCCCACAACATTAGGGTGATAAGACCAAGTGTGATCAAACATCGACATTAATGCTGGGTTTCCATATTTAGATAGGCTGATCGCGTGAAAACGGTTTTTCTTCGCTTTAAGCGCATCCACTTTGGCAAGCAACTCGTCTTGTTGTTTTGGCGCGATAAAGTCGGAAATGACCACCATATCGGCATTTTTGTACTTATCACCGCTCATCAAGTCGATAGATTTGATCAAAGTTGGCTCTAAGTCTGTACCACCATGGAAGCTATAAGTTAAAAAGTCCGCCGCCTCGCGCAGACCATCTTGTTTGGTTAGCTCGTACGTAATGTGTTCCGTCGAAAAAATAATGACATAGCAATCACGTTGCTCCGCTAATGCAATTTGCATCAGCGCATAAGCCATGGCTTTGGCGCATTGTTCAGGAAACCCGCTCATTGAGCCGGACGCGTCCACACACACAATAAACGGTCCTTTTTCGATATCTACCGCTTTGTTGTCAGGTCGGTGAGCTTTAACTTTACGTAACGTGCGCGATTTGCCCTGTGTACGGTAGTTCATAAGTCGTTTATCGACTAAGTGTTTATAGAACACGACCTCGAGTTCAGGATACGCCAAAAACATCGTTTCGTTGGGAAGTAGCTTATTTAAATCATCGCTTTCGTGAATGCCGACAATATCATCTGTCGCTTCATCACTCTTCTCTTCGATCATTTGTAGCTCTTCAGTAGGCGCGCGGTTAAGTTCGGGATCATTCACTTGCCCCGCCATACGGCCAAGTTGCTCGGCTATTTCTTGCAAGCCTTGGTGCTTCTTCAGAAACTCCGCATGGCGTTTCATCACTGTTAAGTCAGTTTTGCTCAACTTGGCAGATGCCATATCCCATAAGCGCCCTACACTTTCAGCATCACCCGACTCCGTGACCTTATCCATATTACGCATGGTCTCCATACGCTGATACAGGTCATTCAGCACTTTCTCTTTATTGGCCTCAAGCTCGCTTACTTGCGCTTGCTTAATCGCATCGGCTAGACTTTGGTACCATTGATCACAGAAGTAATGTGGGAACATGGGATTATTCATCCCCTTGTTCTTCTCCATCATTCGGCGAGCCTGCATATAAAAAGCGGAGTGCCACTCAAGCTTTTTAATCACATCTTCGATGTTTTCGAAAAACGCCTCTTCATCCCAGTGAATGACTTCTTGATATAAAGACAGCTCTTGTTGGAAACGCTCTGTCTCACATACCTTGGTAATCCGTTTTTTAACACTGCCCCTCCACTTTAATAAGTGGCCTTTGACTGAAGATTTAACGCCTCGGTTTTCTGCCATCATCATGACTTGCGAACGCGCCATTAAATCATTAACTGCGCTATCGATGATACCAGAGTCGGCCACCATCAGCGCGAGGTTAAGTCCGTCTGCACCTAGCATGTCGTCTCCTTATGAGAAAAACTGATGTAAGTTTTTAAAGCGTTGAATAACTCTCTCGCTTTCAGCTTGGATAGACTCAAGTCTCTGACTGACCTGCTGCAGACTCGACTCCATTAGGCGTGGTAGTTCAGGATCAACAAAGCTATGCGGAAGCGCATCATGGAAATTCGCTTTTACCTTGCGCATATGGTGCTCTGCTTCACTGAGTTGATTTACGGCTTTTTCACTCTGCGTTAACCACTTTTGGTAAAGCTCTACATCCAAGCCCTCTTGAGTCACTAAGCTCACCAGAATGCCTCGGTTTGCGATATCACGGATAACTAGGTTATTTGCGGCATCAACATCAAATCGTAAACGACACATGTTGGTGTTTTGATTGACGTAGCCATACACATCACCGTGTCCCTCTTTGATGACTCGGTCTAGTTCATCTTTTGGCACGTAAACCCAGCGGCTATCGCCTTTCTCTGATTCTGAAACCGACATGTTGCTTTGCAAAATAACCAATTTAACTAAGTTAACGGCTGCGCCAACTTTGTAGGTCTTAGCTTTAGAGGTATCAAAACGCATGGTTTCTTTGCGCAGAATACCCGTTGCCGCTTCAGACGTTAACGTCATGCGGTAGGCATCTTCAAGCTCATGCTGAACATCGACCAAAGACTCGCGACAGTATTCAATTTCCTGTTCGGCGTCTTGTTGGTCAAATGCATGTTTTAGGGCGAACTCTTGGACCACTTCGCGTACCACGTCTCGCGATTCAGGGCTGTTCCATAAACAATCTTGCAGCAACAGTAGATCAAGTGGGTTGATTTCATCGCGGCCATTAAAAAACGCGCTCGCTTTTAGCAATTTCACGGCTTTCTTCCAGCGGCGGTCAGACACATACATGTCGGTATTAGCGACATCGCCAAACTGAGCTTCGACTTTGCTTTCTAACATCGTTTTAAGCTGGAAAAGCTTCTCGAATGCATTATCGGTTAACGTCAGCTTGTCGAGCTGCTGTTGCCATTGATGATATTCTTCATCTGTTATTGCTAGCCCTTCTGGCACTTGTGCCTCTTGTGACGTGCCTACCGTCAACATCGACTTAAAGTTTTGTTTATTCTGAATTCGATTCACAAACACGCGCACCAACATGCGGTCATAGAGTGCATCCAAACCGCTGTCTTCATCTGGCAGTTCATTGGAAGCCGATACCAACAAACGCATTGGCACACGCTCAATATCGCTGCCATTTTTGAACGTTTTCTCATTGACCACTGTCAGCAATGTATTCAGAATGGCGGGGCCCGCCTTCCAGATTTCATCTAAAAATACGACTTGTGCGGTTGGCAAATACCCTTTAGTTAAGCGAACATAACGACCGTTATCTTTGAGTTCTTGAATACTCAGTGGCCCAAAAACTTCTTCAGGTGTTGAGAATCGAGTCATCAGGTATTCAAAGTAACTGCTATTATCGAACGCTTGGATAAGTCGCTTGGCAATTAAGCTTTTTGCAATGCCAGGTGGGCCTAAAAGAAAAACACTTTCACCAGCAAGTGCCGCAAGGAGGCAGAGCTTGATGGTATGTTCGCGTTCATAAACGCCATCCGTTAACGCTTTAGCCAACTTGTTGATGCGTTCTGAGAGAAGCGCTTTTTCGGCATTTGAGGCAAATAAGGTTTGTGTCATACGTTCTCCGGCTGCTGAACTGGTATTGCGTTAACATTTTTATACACTTGTTATAACTTTGTTACAAATGTATTTTGTTGAATTCCCCTTATAGCAGATGCTTACCCCCTTCTTTAGCAAGCAATCAAAGTTTCCATTTATGAGATACAGCTCACTGAAAGTGCAAACGCTTTCGTCGTGTTGCAACATTTTTTGCTTTTGTTTCCCACCATTTGTGGTTAATGTCGAAAAACGTCAAAATGCGGTAACAGCTAGGGTTAATAACTGCATGAGCAAAATAATTCATAAATGGAAGCAAATTTCTCTGATTGAAGAAGAGGTTATGCTTCCTACAGGACAGGCAATTACGCACACCACAATCCATCACCCGGGCGCTGCGGTGATTCTCCCGATTACAACGGAAGGAGAGATAGTCCTTGTCCATCAATTTCGGCCTTCACTTAATAAATGGCTTTTGGAGCTTCCTGCTGGTACAAGAGAAGGCAATGAAGACCCTCTCTGCTGCGCGAAAAGAGAGCTAGAAGAAGAAACGGGCTATAGTGCAGAAAAATTCACCTCTCTCGGCCAAGTCACTCCCCTTGCCGGATTTTGTGATGAGATACAGTACCTATTTGTTGCTGAGAAGCTCAGCCAAACCAACCGTTACGAATGTGATGAAGATGAAGTGATTGAGGTTGTTACCTTGTCACTCCAACAACTCGAAGACAAGATTATTGATGGCACAATTACCGATGCCAAAACGATCGCTTGTTTAAGCAAAGCGCGCCTTTGCGGATATATTTAGGACTTTGACCAAGGAGACATTCATGGATTTTCGATCAGATACCGTTACACAGCCTACCCAAGCCATGCGAGAGGCCATGTTTAAGGCCCCCGTTGGGGATGATGTTTATGGTGATGACCCTACGGTCAATGAGCTTGAGGAGTTTGCCGCAGAGCTTGCAGGATTCGAAGCGGCTTTGTTTACCACTTCAGGCACGCAAGCCAATCTGCTCGGCCTAATGGCGCATTGTGAACGCGGAGATGAATATCTGTGTGGGCAGCAAGCACATAACTACAAATACGAAGCCGGCGGCGCAGCAGTACTTGGGTCAATTCAACCTCAACCAGTCGAAAATAACCCAGATGGCACACTCCCATTTGATAAACTGGCAGCGGCGATTAAGCCAGATGATTGTCACTTTGCTCGTACCAAGCTGCTCAGCTTAGAAAACACGATTAATGGTAAAGTATTACCTCTGTCTTATTTAGCAGAAGCACGTGATTTCGTGAATAAACATAACTTGCAGATGCATCTAGATGGCGCTCGCGTTTTTAATGCAGCCGCTGCGCTTGATGTTCCGGTAAAAGAAATCGGTCAGTATTTTGATTCAATGACGATTTGTCTGTCGAAAGGTTTGGCTGCCCCTGTTGGTTCGTTACTGCTTGGTAGCAAAGAGTACATCGCAAAAGCACGTCGCTTAAGAAAGATGGTCGGCGGTGGTATGCGTCAAGCGGGTATTCTTGCCGCAGCAGGCAAACTCGCCCTTACCGAACAAGTGGAACAGCTAAAACAAGATCATACCAACGCAAAAACCTTAGCGGAAGGTTTAGCTGAACTGCCTGGTTTTTCAGTCAACCCTGAATTTGTTCAAACGAATATCGTATTCGCGAAGCTTGATCCTCAAGTGGATATAGTAAATATCGCTGCGAAACTAAAGGAACAAAATATCACGATAACACCTGGAAACCCCATTCGTTTCGTGACTCATAAAGACATTTCAGCGCAAGATATCGACAATTTCTTATCAAGCATTAAATCTCTGCTTTAGTTTGATTTTGATCATTGAGCTTCCCCTAAGGGGAAGCTTTATTGTATCGATATGACTTTTTAGCGAATAGACAATCTTCATGTTCAGATTTGTACTTCTAACCTCTCTTATTTTCTCTTCCGCTAGCCATGCCGCGCCTTTTGGTGATGCTGATAAAGGTAAAATCAAATCCCCTAGCTGCGTCTATTGTCATGGTGCAACAGGCGTCGCAGGTAATGATGCCTATCCAAATCTTGCAGGTCAAAATGCCCAATATCTATACGATGCGATGAAGTCTTACCAAGCAGGCGAACGTAAAGGGCCGCTTGCCGAAATGATGGGCGCACAATTAAGAATGTTAAATGATGAGGATCTTCGTGATGTCGCTGCATTTTATGCAGAACAGACGCAAGACAAATGATTTGTTTATCTCGGCTCACAACAAGAGCTTGTGAGCCCTCGACCCGAGCCAAAACATTTAACCAAACTTTGCTTGTAAAATAATCACAATGACTTCACTTCAAATATTTGATGAATTTATAGTTCAATATTTCCATTAATGTTGACTTTTTATTCTGTTTTATTGATATTTCATGCTTCATTGAATTTAACGTGAAGTAAGTTATGTCTCACACACATGCGCAACCAACGGACTCGGTTGCTACACCCAAATCATGGCAGATGCCAGATACCCTCATTTTGATCTTCATTGTTGGTATTCTCGCTGCGATTCTTACCTACTTAATTCCTGCTGGCCATTTTGACAGTCAGCAAGTGACTTATATGGTCGATGGTGCGGAAAAAACACGCACGGTTATTGATCCATCTTCATTCTCTTATGCAACCGACGAAAACGGTGAATTGGTTTACAACAAGGTTGGCCTGTTTGCTTCTGGTGGTGGCATTGGTCTCATGAACTTCCCTTTCGAAGGGCTAGTTTCAGGCTCTAAATGGGGCAGCGCGATCGGCGTGATTATGTTCATGTTGGTTATCGGTGGTGCTTTCGGCGTTGTAATGCGAACAGGCACCATCGACAACGGTATCTTGCGCCTTATCGATAAGACCAAAGGTAACGAAGCGCTATTCATTCCAGTGCTATTTTTGCTGTTCTCTCTGGGCGGTGCGGTATTTGGTATGGGTGAAGAAGCCGTAGCATTTGCGATTATTATCGCTCCGCTTATGGTTCGCCTTGGTTATGATGGTATCACTACGGTAATGGTGACCTATGTTGCGACTCAAATTGGCTTCGCTACTTCTTGGATGAACCCTTTCTCCGTCGCTATTGCACAAGGCATTGCGGGTGTACCTGTTTTATCCGGCATGACTGTGCGCATGGGGTTATGGGTTGGCTTTACGTTAATCGGTATCGCTTTCACAATGCTCTACGCCGCTCGAGTGAAGTCAAACCCAGAACTTTCTTACAGTCACCGCACAGACAAATACTTCCGTCAGCAAGAGCTTGGCAATCAAGATTCTCGTTGGAACCTAGGTGACACACTCGTTATCCTTACGGTTATTGCAACCACAGTATGGGTTGTTTGGGGCGTAGTCGCTAACGCATGGTACATCCCAGAAATCGCTTCTCAATTTTTCACTATGGGCTTTGTTGTCGCGATCATCGGTACGATTTTTCGCTTAAACGGTATGACGCTCAACTGCGCAGCCGATGCGTTTAAAGAGGGGGCGGCTATTATGCTTGCTCCTGCTCTATTGGTTGGTTGTGCGAAAGGTGTGTTACTTATCCTAGGTGGCGGTACGACTGATGAAGCGAGTGTACTGAATTCTATTCTGAACAGTGCTGGCGGCGTGATCAGTGGGCTTCCTGACGTAGCTGCGGCATGGTTAATGTATGTATTCCAATCTATCTTCAACTTCTTCGTTACTTCCGGATCTGGACAAGCGGCACTGACGATGCCTTTATTAGCGCCATTGGCGGATATTGCAGGTGTCACGCGCCAAGTTGCCGTTTTGTCATTCCAACTTGGAGATGGTTTTACCAACGTTATCGTCCCTACTTCAGCATCCTTGATGGCAACACTTGGTGTCTGCCGCATCGACTGGGGTGACTGGGCAAAATTCTGCTGGCGATTTATCCTATTACTCTTTACCCTATCAAGTATCGTCGTTATCGCAGCTCACATAATGGGGTTTGCGTAAAACGAAATCAATTGGCACAAGGCGAGACACGTTCTCGCCTTATTAATACTCTTCGTATGGCGACGTTAAGGTTTTAGATTGGCTTATGGTTTTGGAGTGGTAACTTTAATGGCAACACAACTTCTCGATGACATGATTCAAGGTCATCAAGTGATTCAATCTCTCAATGTAGCAGACCTAGGTCCGGGTGAGCATAAGTTTTGGTTCCGCATCGCGACCAACGCGATCTCTCAGTGGCAACATCTTCCTGTTTTGGTATTCAAAGGTGAAAAACCTGGCAAGAAAATCATGATCACCGCAGGGGTTCATGGTGATGAATATAATGGTGTGTTAGCAGCGCAGAAGACCGCTAGAGAACTCATTGGCACTGAAGTCGCTGGTACTGTCACTATTATTCCAACCATTAACATGCCAGGTATGCTAAACCACTGCCGCGATTTCTATTCCGCAGACCCGGATGCGTCTCCTGCAAACTTAAACCGCTTTTTCCCTGGTGACCAAAACGGCAATGAGGCACAACGCTACTTATATGCATTGTGGAATGATCTGCTCAAACCAAATGCTGATTTAGCCATTGACCTTCACACTCAAACCAGTGGTGCGGCCTATCCACTATACGTGTTTGCAGACTTCCGAATTGAGCAATCATTAGAAATGGCTCGTCTCATTAATCCTGATGCGATTTTAAATGATCCCGGAGATGCAGGCGTCCTTGAAACAGTTTGGAATAACCATGGTGTCCCAAGCATTACGGTTGAAGTGGGTATGGGGCGCTACACAGAGCAAAAACTCATTAGTCGAACCGTATCAGGCATTTTTAATGTGTTGAAGCAGCATAACGTCGTAGAAGGTGAGATAGAGCCTATCACTTCATGCTTGGAAGGAAACGAGATCGTCAGTGTGAAAGCGACACATGGCGGCTTTGTACTACCTCATGTTGGTTTGATGGATTTTGTCGAGCAAGGCCAACTGGTTGCGATTCAATACGACAGCTTTGGCACTGAAGTTGAGCGCTACACCGCCCCTACAAGTGGTACAGTGCTCAGCCACAATGTGGAATCTATTCGGGCGCCTGGCTCTCTGATCGTTCGTTTGATTAAGTAAACCATAACCGTTTGTCGATAAATCAACCTTTCGACGCTCACTCAAATTTATATAAGCCCCATCACGAGTAATCACAAATGATGGGGCTATATTTTTGATTACTTGAAGTTACAAGGTAACAAAAGTATTCCAAGCAAAACTCAAAACCGCTAGACAGAAACTCCGCTTCTGTTGATTTTAGAAGTCACATTGATGAACTTAAAACTGTCGTCCACTCTCTTGATCAACGAGAATTAGCTCATCTAACGCGAAACCTTTCTCTTTAGCAACCTGCTTAAAACGCTCCAGGATTTTCTCATCAACGTTGGGTGTTCTAGACAATAGCCACAAGTAGTCGTGGTTGTAACCGGAGACAAACGCATAGTCATAGTTTTCACCTAGCTCAAACACAATGTAAGAAGAATAGATTGGCCCAAAAAAGGAGACTTTTAAGTGCCCAACCGTTTCGTCTTCAACAAAATAAGCTTTACCTTCAGCTTCGGACCACTGTTGATCTTCTTCTGAATACCCGCGGTTTGTCACCTTAACCCCACCATCCTCACGAAGCCGATACTCGGCCGTAACGTTGGATAGACCACGCTCAAACGAATGATCGAGCCGTGCGATTTCATACCACTTGCCTAGATAAGGCTCTAAATCAAAATTGTTAACTGGCTCCACCCCATCAGGTTTAGAGGTACAGCCAAATAAAGTTACAAGTGATAAAAGTAATAATGTTTTTAGCGATTTCATACAACACCTAAATTTGATTTAGTGATTGATTTTACTGTAGAAGGTAGCAAATCGATCACTAAGTCGCACCACTGTCCCAAAGGTACGTAGCTACACATCACAGTTCTTCATTATCAATAGCATGCTGAACACCAAAACCTCGTTATGTCAGCAATTCCCTAACAATATTGTTCTATGTTTTACTTACAAGTTGGTCATACTTGTATATTTTGTCAGCATTTAACCGTATGCATATAGAAACTTTGCACAATATAGACATACGCTGTCATATCACCCTCCTATAATACGTCGCGATATAGACAGAGGTTATTGTTATGAAATTAAAAACAGTGTCAGTTTGTGCACTTTTGGTATTGCTTGCAGGTTGCCAGCAGGAAAACCCAAGCCAAGCGACACAATTAACAACCTCGGCAGATGTATGTAATACACAAGGAAACATGCCAGGTGGGTGGAATGAGTTTAATGCTACCCCTGATGCACAAAAGGCAATGGCTTTTGTTTTGAAAAGAATGGACACAATAGCGTCGTTCAAACAAATACTGAACGTTCACGCGCAAATCGTTAGCGGCGTCAACTATGCCATTGAGTTTGAATTGGATGATGGCTCTATTTGGAATACAGTTGTTTATCGCAACCTAGATGGTGAGTATGCGATTACCCAATCGCCAAAAGAAGGCCACTTTTGCGAACAGTAGCGATTAAGTAAGAAAGCCCCTAGGTAGGGGGCTTTGGGTTTTGTGATAGGAACGGAATTAGACAGCGAAACTACATTGAGATTTGACCGATACTGTCGAACCGAGTCTTGATGGTTCAACATCAATCCTCTGCGCCATTTGTTCTTTTAACTCAGAAACGTGAGAAATAACACCGATCATGCGTCCAGTCTGTTGTAAATCCACTAACGTTTGAATGGCGAGATCCAAAGACTCTGGGTCTAAACTACCGAACCCCTCATCAATGAATAAAGTGTCTAAACGGATACCACCACTATAGGATTGCACAACATCCGACAAGCCAAGCGCCAATGCAAGCGCTGCCATAAACGATTCACCACCGGAAAGTGTTGCAACATCACGTGTTTTTCCTGTGTAGCCATCTTCAACCATTAAGTCTAAGCCGCGACCCGCAGCGCCTTTGAAGCCCTCTGTTTTTCGAGCAAGAATATAGCGCCCTTTACTCATGAGGCTTAAACGTTGAGAGGCCTGAATCAACACATCATCCAACAGTACACCAAGAACAAAGCGATGCAGGCTAACCCTGCTGCCTGTTTTACCGCTGGCAACGTCGTATAACGTACCAAACACTTTGTACTCTTCTTCTAACTTACTATTTTTCTCATGCAGCGTATCAATATCTTCACGAACTTTTTCAATTCGCTCAAAGGTTGAGCGCGTGGTATCGAGCTGATTCCTTACTTCAATATACTGCGCCTGCAGAGTGGTTAAGCTGTCGTTAAGCGAATCCAAGTCCGGTCTTTCAAGCGCTTTCAATGCATGGTTTAAATCATGTAGTGTTTGTTCAAGCTTGGTTTGTGTCTGTTTGAAGTTGTCTATTTCTTTCTGCCACGCTTGAAGCTCATCATCTGTCACTCTGCTATTTAGATAACTGCTTTCATCCTCAAATTTACTCGCCTGTAACGCCTCATTCCACGCTAATTCTGCTTGGCAAAGCTTTTGTTCTGACTCAGATAGCCACTGCTTGTTCGTCACTAACTGACTTTCAGCATTCGATTGCGCTAATACCGCTTGCTGCAAAGCGTTTTGCGCCTTTTCTAAACCTGTATTCAAGGTCAGAATTTGCTCTTTTGTGAGCGAAATGTCACGCTCAAGCGCATCAACGGAACTGTATTTCGGATCAATGGAAGCTTGTAATTGAGTCAATTGTTCTTGGTTTGCTTGAACGGTTGATTCATTTGCCGCCATTTGATTCTGCAGCTCATGAATTTTATTTTCACCCACAAAGCAGCGTTGATTAAGCTGTTCAACGTTCTTTTCTAGCTTTTCAATATCAATAGATTGTAGACGTAGAAGTTGATCATTAAGCGCCTGCAACTCAGTTTGAGCCGTCGAGATCTCAGATGCTGCATGCTCACCAAGCTCTTCTTTCAACTGGTTACATTGATTCTGATACTGACTAATGACAACGTTATGTTGCTCTAGCTGAATACTTAGCTGGTTCAATGATGCTTGAGCTTCTCTTTCTTTCACTCTAGCCGCCTGAACTTGCTCTTTTGTAACGACTTCTTCAACAAACGTTGCAGGGTTAGGATGCGCTTGGCTGCCACATACCGGACATGCTTCACCTGCCTTTAGTCTCTGCGCTAATACTGCCGCTTGAGCATTGTGCCACTTAAGCTCTATGGTATCAGCGGCGTGTTGACACTGCATATAGCGCTGACTGGCTTCCTGTAATGACTGCTGCTTGCTTACGGTTAACGCCGTGAGTTTAGAGAGCTCCAAAGTAAGACCATGCAGCTTTTGTAGATCCTGTAGTAGTCGTTGTTTTTGTTTTATTTCCGCATTGATGCTGCCAACAAGCGCAACATCTACTCGGGCTTGCTCTAGATCTTTCTGGCCCTGTTGCGCCTGTAACGCTAACTTGTCTTTCAGCTCTATGTACTGCTTTAACGTTGCTTCAAATTGTTGTTTTTGTTGATGACCTGCCGTTATTTTGCTTTCCAAGTTGGCTTTTTCAACCAACTTGTCTTTCATGCTTTCAAGTTGATACTGCAGCTGCGTTAACTGTGGGACTTTTGCCGCGGCTTCTTTTGCACTTTGCTGCAAGTTTTCTTTTTCTTTCGTAACAGCATTGGCTTTATCAAGGCTCTCTTTCAAAGCAACTATTTTTTGTCTGAGCTCTTGAGTTTGAGCTTTTGCATTTTGTAATGAAACGTAGGGTAATTCTATCTTATTGGCATTTTTAGCGTTTTCTAATTGCTGTTGACGAACTTTTATCGAGTCTGAATGTTCTAGATGCAGCTTGAGTGAGTTTTCTGCTTGCTCTCGTTTCGAAAACTCTCCATTAATAGTTTCCGCTTTTTGTAATTCAGATTTAGCAACATTTAGCTTATCTAACGAAGCTTGTTCATTCTTTCTATCGACCTCTAGCTGCTCAGCTGCTTGTTCAAGCTGGTGTAATAATTCCTGCTCTGAACTCACTCCTGCAACTTGTAAGGCACCTCGAATTTGATTATCAAATTCATCTTTCGCTTTACTGATTGCGCTCGCTTTATCCTTGAGCGCGTACTCAATTTTTTTATATATGTCCGTTTGAAAGAGCTGACCAAAAATTTCTTCGCGCTCTTTAGAACTAGCAAGCAACAGCTCGCGGAACTTTCCTTGAGGCAATACCATTACTTGGCGAAATTGCGTTTCATTCAAACCAATAATATTGCTCACTTCAGTTTTAACCTGAGTCGTCTTGCTAGTGATGAGCTTTTCGGTCTCGCCGAGTTCATAAAGAGCCGCAGTGTGCTTTTTTACCGTCATCCCTTCACCACGCGCTTTGGGCACTTCCTGCTCTGGAGATCGCACAACTCGGTATTGTTTGCCATGTAACGAAAACTCTAGAGCGACTTCGGTTGGTAAGTCTTGCGCCGATAAGTCACATCGCATCTGGATGCCTTGCCGCTCATTACCGGTAGTTTCGCCGTAAAGGGCAAAGCAAATGGCATCTAAGATCGACGTTTTACCTGAGCCTGTAGGACCATTAATCAAAAACAGAGGGTTACGGCCAAGCTTTTCAAAGTCAATGACTTCGGTTTTTGCAAACGGACCAAAGGCTTGCATGGTAAGTTTAATTGGTTTCATCTTTGGTCCCTATTGCTGTGATAATTGCTTAATAATGTCAGTAACGGCTTGTTCTTGCTCTTGGGATAATTGACTATCTTGTGCCTCAATAAAAAAGTCTCGGAACATATCAATTTCGCTTCGTGCCAACTTTGCTTGCGCCATTTCCTGCTCTACCCCAATTAACATACCCGGTTTCTCAAGATGTAAAACGTTTGGATACACCGAACGAAGCTTTTCCATTGGATTTAAAATCGCATGTTTATCCATCAAACGAACTAACAAATAATCTTCATTTTTAGGGTCAGTCTTGCCCTGCTCTATGACTTTATCTAGCTCTCCCTCAACAATGCGCATTTCATGAGGGGCAATTAGCTCAATATGTTTAGCAGAGACAAATCCTTTCTTGTCTAGTTCGACTAACGTGAAGCCTTTCTTCTGGTTCTGTTCACCAAAACTGTACTTCATGAGCGAACCAGAATAACGGATATGCTCTGCGCCTTTCTTTTGAGGCTGATGTAAATGACCAAGTGCGACGTAGTCGAAATCTAAGAAATGTTCATGACTTACGCGATCTGAGCCACCAATAGATAGTGGTCGTTCAGAGTCAGACTCAATAGCACCATCAACAAAACAGTGGCTAACGAGAACACGCCTTTGCTCTGAAATGAAATGCTCTCTTATTTGCTCTACAAGCAGTTGATGTGCCTCATCATGAGTTGATACCGAGGTTTTGTAGGCAAATCTGACCTGTTCAGGGTCGTTATAAGGCATGCCATAAAACGCTACCTCACCCGCAGAGTCCGTTTTTATGATGATGGGAGTTAGCATATCTTCAAAGTTACTAACAATATGAAGGCCTGCATTTTTCATTTGCTCTGAGCCAAAACCTAATCGTTCTGCACCATCATGGTTGCCAGATATCAATATCATCGGTGTTTTCAGTTCAGTACAAATACGCTTCACGACTCGATTTAGCAGTTCTATTGCAACCGTTGGTGGCACCGAACGGTCATAAATATCTCCCGCCACTACAACGGCATCGACGGGGTTGTGTTCAATATAGTTAATCAGTTGTTCGAGAACTGCTTGTTGATCTTCGAGTAGTGATACATTGTGGAATTGTCGACCAAGATGCCAATCTGAGGTGTGGATAAACTTCATTCGAATTCACTTTCCGCCAAATCTTTAAGCTAGGTTTGCTCCTGCAAGAATCCGAATTTCAGCCGTGTAAACATCAGAGTATTACGCGACTGGCTGAATCTGGCACAAACCAAAGCTCAATATATTTAATTTGGGTTAGGATATCTTGAGTCGAACAGCTTTTCATGTAGTTTATGTTCTATGGTTCACTATTTCACCGGAAAGCGAGAAGAACGTTGTATAAACACCTTTTAAGCAGCATTAAGCGATGGTCTCGAATAAAAAAACCGTCACATTTAAACCATTAAAAACCAACGTTTAGAAGGGACAAACTAGCTCAAGAACTACTCGTTATGCCAATTGTATAGAACTCCCACCGTATAACCATCTGGCTCGATATCAGCTTGCAAAACGTGGAAGTCTGAGTTGAGGCTGCTTCTTTGATGCTCCTCAATCATTAACACTTTTAAAACACCTCCGCATGCGCCCAGCCCTCCTAGTTTAACATCAATAAATTGATACTGAGTTTGATCGGTCACCCAGGGAGACAAGAGTTGCATAGCATTTAACCATCGAGGCTCATCGCCATCAATGGATAAATGCAACTCACTAAGTGAGTGATCACACCCTACTCCAAGTTGTTTAAACACTTTATCGACAGCAATGCTTTGTTGTTTGGTATCTAAATCAATTCGAACATCATCAGTAACAAGGCCGGACTGTTGAAAAAAGCACTTCGTCAAAATGATCGAGTTTTGAGATTTGGCATGCTCTTCTGCATCGCGAGCAATTTCTATAGCCAATATCCAAGTTGCTTGTGTATCGTTAACGTCACGGTTTATCCGATTTAGCGCCATCAAGAACGCCGCTTGACCATAAGGATAAAAATAAATTTCTCTATTGGCAGAGTTACCAAGGATAAGAGAAAACTCGTTTATCAATGCCTTAAGCAAGCTTTTATCTACCGAAGACGGTAAAAGAACACAGATATTCCCTTTGATATCACTTTGCTCCAGTATCTCGCGCTCAGAACGCACAAGATTTAATATCTGCTCATACAGTGATTGATCAGGATAGGATCTTGGTGTTTCTGCGGGCAATCTAAAACATTCGTTAGCTATCTCACGAACAGTGTATGGCCTGCCATTAATGGCAAGAAGATGAGTTTGAAATGCGAGTGGCATCTAGCCTCCGATAAAAACCGTAGGCATGCCAGACAGAATTTTACCACCATGAGACGTTGAATCCCCGACCCTTGCCGCTGGCTTACCGTTGATTGTAACGCTAGAAGAGCCTGCAGAGATGCTATCCGGAGGACCTATACAGATAAGCTTATCTCCCTGCCTAGCCGCTGGAATGCCGCCAATTGTCACGTTTGGCGAGCCAACTACGACGGGGCCACCTACATGAGGAATTTTTCCTGTTTTTTTAGGACAAAGATGAAAGCTGCCCAATATTGCGGCTGGTTTACCCACTTTAAATCACCTTAGTTCAATGAAATTTGCCCAGCTTTAAGAGCGATAGCAGAGCCGTTAATAGATATTTTATTGCCTTTGATGTTGATTTCTCCGGAACTAGACATCTGAATCGAAGCGCCACCGACTTTGATCTCGATACTCTTTCCTGCATTAAAAGACAACACTTCACCCGTTTCATTAGAAAAGTTTTTACCTACTTTCAAGATCGCATTCTTGCCAATCTCTTGATTGACATCATTCGTCACTTTTTCGGTTTTACTGTTTTCAACGGCAATATCAACACAGTCTTCAACTAGCATTTGGAAAAGTTTTTCGGCATGAAGATAGATGTGTTCTTCACCGGGTTTGTCATCAAAGCGCAACTCATTAAAATTAGATGTGCCTTTTTGTACAGAACGCGATTTATAACCACTTTGAGAGCTTTGCTCTGGTAACGTGTAGGGAGGGAGTTGACTACCATTGTACAGTGACCCCGTAACAATTGGCTGGTCAGGATCGCCATTGACAAACTCGACGATGACCTCTTGTCCTACTCTAGGATGAAACACCGAGCCCCATCCGTTACCCGCGATATTTTGCGCAACACGAATCCAACATGAGCTGTTTACATCGTATTTACCAACACGATCCCAGTGAAACTGAACTTTAATACGACCGTGTTTGTCTATGTAAATTTCGCCATCTTTGTTTCCCGTTACCACTGCGGTTTGCAAACCTTTCATCTGAGGTTTCGGATAGTTCACTGAAGGGCGAAGGATTGTTTTTGAGTCAACACAACTAAATGATACTTTAACACCTTGCGCAGCAGTGCCACCTTGACCAGTCTGATTATAAACAGCCGCAGATAAAAAAACGGAGGACAGTACGTATTCTTTGCCGACTCGAGACTTATCTTCATGCTTTTTAAACTTAAAGCACTTTCCCACACTGAACGTTCGACACGTTGCCTCGCCACGGCACAGATATGCGTTTTGCTGTAGTGCTTCTATAGCGTGCGTGTTTCTAAGTGCGTATTGATCATCACTTTCCGTTTCACCCATGTATTCAAAATACTCGCTTTCAGGCACGGTAAAAAAATCACTTTCACCCTTGGCAGTATTTTTAGGATTAGACGAGGGCTTAAGCATGTTATAGCCTGACTTTTGGCTTGCTTTAGTCGTCAAAACTTGGGTTTCATGCCATGAAGAAATATGGCTAGACTTAGCCGTACCTGTATCAAAATCGACTAAAAACTCTGTACCCGGCTTATAGAAACTGATGTCGTCAAAAACCTTAAGCGTGTGGACAGACTTAGTGTGTGTGAAACAGAACGACAACCCTTCTTCTGACAATAAGCGTCGGACAAATTCAAGGTCTGACTCTTCATATTGCACTTTGTATGTGTATTTAGGGTACGACTTAGTTAACTCAAAACTAAAGGCGACACTATGCTCCGAGAGTACTTCGGAGATAATGTCTTTTATATCTTTATGCTGAAATATTCTGCAATTTTTTCTATAATCGGCGAAACGTAATTTAGGCTCTATTAATAACTCTATATTTTTATAATTCTCACCATTATGAGTATTAGAAACTCGTTGCCCTTCTAATCTTGCAGCAGATACATAACCATGTATATAACGAGGTTTTGAAGAAACATCCTCACTATTTTCAAGGGTAATTGTTACTTCTTTACCAATTATTTCGTTTAACTCACTTCGTTGATCATTAAAGTAAGCTTTAGCACGCAATGAAAAAAGTTCTGAGATCTCTTCTCTATACTCAAATGAGTTTAGTATGATGGCATCTTTTCCGAATGGAGAGGAAATTCGGATGAAATTGTTATCTTGAGTTGCTCTTTTCATTAAATACTTCTTTCAAAAAATGCGGGGGAATATTCCCCCGCATAAAAATTACATTTGTTGACCTTTAACACCGCTGTAGCCGTATACCAATGGCGCAGAAGTGTTGTTTTTATCGTCAGTAGGAGTCACTGTCATCATCATTTCAGTGTAAGAAATAGTGATGGTTTCAACTGGACGATCATCCTGGATAGAAACTGAGTAGTTAGAAATCATCGCATCAGTCAGTTCGATCTTCATGATTTCTTCAACTTTCTCACCCTGCTTAGTAATATGGAAAACCGCAGGTTTACCTTTACCAATTGTCGCTTCTTTAAATAAGTCAGGAGAAGAACGGTCTTGAAGTTTAGTGATAGTCAAATCATATAGACGAGTAGCGCTCGCTTCACGGTCCATCGCTGTACCAGTGTATGATGAGATCTCACGACCTACACTCCAATCTACAGATAGTAGTGTAATCAAATCTTTATATTGCTCGGCAGTTGCCTCACCCTTAATATCTGCGTATTTAAGATACGTATTAGACTGCATGCTAATCTCCTATAGCATTATTAATTGACATATATCGTAGTAATTTAATTATCTGACGTTTGATGATAATTAGTGATTAATGTATCAAAAACTTCATTTTAAATACGCCCTGTTATATCTTTAAATAAGACTTAATTTAAGCGTTTTTTATAAAAAATAATAGTTAATATGAACCAACTCCCAATTATTATTGAGAGTGTAAAGGATGTTAAACTATTGAGACATCAAGTCCACTAGTTGTGCCTTTAACAATAATTTCATCAAACGTCTTATCATTAAGAATTGCATGCAATATTTCATGAGAAATCTTAGGAAGTAATGTGTTTTCTATGGTTGTCTGTACCACACGTGCACCGCTCCCCGACTCATTACTATTGTCTACAATATCATTAATTAGTTCTTCATCAAAAAATAGGTCAGCGCCGTAATTTTTACGAATGCGATTCGTAACTTTGGCTAATTTTAATTTTGTTATTTCTATCAATATTTCTCTTGATAGAGGCAAATAAGGTAATACATTAACACGTCCTAAAAATGCAGGTTTAAAGTCAACCAACAAATCGTCACGCAAAGCATCTTTTAGTGCTGAAGGTTCTGGATACAAATCAGGATCAGAATACAAAGACATCGTCGTTTCGGTCCCTGTATTCGCGGTCATAATAATAATAGTGTTTTTAAAATCTATATCGCGACCTTCACCATCTTTAATTGAGCCTTTATCGAATACCTGATAAAAAATATCTTGAACTCCAGGGTGCGCTTTTTCCATTTCATCCAAGAGAATCACACTATAAGGTTTGCGTCTGACGGCTTCAGTAAGTACGCCACCTTCGCCATACCCAACATAACCTGGAGGCGAGCCTAATAATAAGGAAACTTTGTGCTCTTCTTTAAACTCGGACATATTGATAGTTGTGACATTCTCTTCACTGCCGTACACTTTCTCTGCAATAGCTAAAGCAGATTCAGTTTTACCCACTCCACTTGGTCCCGTGAGAAGAAATACACCATTTGGTCGTGTCTCATCCGTGAGCTGTGCACTGGCAGTTTTTATCACTTCAGACATGACTTCCAAAGCGTGATCCTGTCCGACAACTCGTTTACACAAACTCTCTTTCAAACTCAGTACAGCTTGGATTTCATCATCCTGAAGTTTGCCCAGTGGTATCCCGGTCCAATCTGAAATTACTTCTGCAATAAGCGCTTCATTGACATGCGAAAATACTAATGGCTGCGAGTTAGCGGAGAGGCTACTTTCGAGCTCTTGTAACTTATCCCTAGCAGTCTCAGAACCCTCCTTGATTATTTGAGCTCTAAGTGACTTAGCTTCACTTACCCACTCTTTTTCTTTCTCCCACAGCATCTCTAGTTCAACTATTTCACTAGATAGAACATCAATCTCTTTTCTGACCTCTTGCAACTGCATATCAAGAGGTGCACCTAGCTGACTTTCTTGGCTTAGGTGCTCATACTCAGCTTGCTTGGCTTTTAGTTTATTCCTTTTCGCATCTAGACCTCCCGGTGTAGACGATTGACTTAACGCGACTCGCGAGCAGGCTGTGTCTAAAACAGACACAGCCTTATCTGGCAGTTGTCGGCCATTAATGTATCGAGCTGAGAGTTGAACGGCAGCATTGAGAGCCTGGCTAGTGATGTGGACGTCATGGTGTTGTGCCATTACGTCAAGTAAACCACGTAACATCTCGATCGCTAGCTCCGGCGCTGGCTCGTCGACCTTCACTACTTGAAAGCGTCTGGTAAGAGCCGCGTCTTTTTCAAAATACTTTTTATATTCTGCCCAAGTTGTTGCTGCGATCGTTCTGAGTTCACCTCTAGCTAACGCTGGCTTTAGAATATTCGCTGCATCACCTTGTCCTGCTTGTCCCCCACCACCAATCAGACCATGTGCTTCATCGATAAACAAAATAATGGGTTGTGGTGCGTCGTTAACTTCTTTCACAAGGTTTTTAAGTCTGTTTTCAAACTCACCTTTCATGCCAGCACCAGCTTGCAATAACGCCAGATCCAAAGACTTAATCGCTACATTTTGTAGAGCAGGAGGTACATCGCCCTCAATAATCTTTTGCGCCAAGCCTTCAACAACGGCTGTTTTTCCAACGCCAGCTTCACCAGTTAGAATCGGGTTGTTTTGTCGACGTCTTAATAAGATGTCGATCATTAAGCGGATTTCATTGTCTCTACCAATAACCGGATCTATCTTACCTTCCCTAGCCTGCTCAGTAAGATCTGTTGTAAATTGATTCAGCGCAGAGTTCGCGTTTGATTTCCCTAGATCATTCAATCCTGATTGACGCGTATTACTTTCTTTAAAGTTCAATAACCGAGATGGTTCTATCTTGTTTAGCTCAGGGCTAATCGAACCAGCCATGTTGACTAACGTATCATCGGACAAGTAGGCAAATAAAAGATGAATGCAATTCAACTGCTCCTGATTGAATTCAATCGTTGCCGATAGCAAAGCATTTTGCATCACAGTCACTGTGTGAGCTGAAAGACCTGGGACCGATTGACATCCCGTTTTGTATTTTTCAAGTATCTTTTGAAGATCAGTTTCAACCTTGATTTTATCGACATCAAATTCGTCGAAAACTTCCGAGTAAATATCGGCAGTGTGTTGAATAATCGTCATTAACCAGTGAGACATTTCAATACTGTGATGGGTTCGAGAGCTTGCCATCGCAGCTGCTTGTTCAAGTGTTTCCTTAGCCTGAGGAGACAATCTTTCGACCAACGCTGAAAGTGAGAGTGAAGCCATTATGTTTCCTTTAAATAGTAATTGTTATGGTTCGATCTTTTGTGCGTTTATGTTTTTTAAGTACAGAACCAACACCTAACTGACCATGTTTTTTTGATAAACAAACTTGAGGTAATAAACTATGTTTGGTGGTGAGCTGCCATTTCACTTGCTTATGCTTACCAATAAATTCATAAGCCGCACGTTTAATAATTTCTACATTTGGATGGTTAGGCAGTAATTTACTAACCAGATCTTTGTGCTTTGGCAGAAACTCGATCGTTGTTCCTGCGTTTATATTCCAAGCTTTCGAGCCTAAGGATGCTCCGGAACCAAGTTGAGCAAACTGCCCTTCTGGCATAGTTCGAGATGAAAGACGTGTTTGCTCTTCTTTTGCAAGATGTAGCCACTGCCCTTGAAACTCATGAATCTTTACTTGGCATCCAGATAAACATTCAAGAACACTTTTTAGTCCAGCTTTACTTCTCGTCGGTGAAGCAAAAACACCACCATAGTGCAGGGACAAAGAACTACCCTGCCCAGTTAATGCCGATTTACAATCTTCTAAAGGTGAACGTAATCCCTGTGCATGAGCACGAGACTGAACGGTCAATTGACTCAGTTGCCAGCATCGATAGTAAAGAGACAGTAAACGATGGTTAAAAATATCGTAGAAGTCCACCATTGCTGTATCGCCTTCTTTTTGACGATGCAAAGCTAACTCGCTGTAGTGCTGAGGAAGCACCCCCTGCTCACCCGTTAGGCTTATCAGATTAGTTTCTAGTGCTAGCTTGTGGCTATCAATATGTTTCAGATCGCAAAGCTGCGCATTTTCAAAACCTAACGATGGGTTGACCTTTAGGTTTAGTTTTTCATGCTTAGGTAGAGCATCTGTCCCTATTTGTGCCTCGGCTTGCAAGATCTCGTGTTCGATAAGGTGAATTGCTTCAAACAACGGATGTTGCTTTAGATCTCGATAAAATTGCTCCGCGATCATAGCAACACCTTATCGCCAGTTAATGCAGGCCATAAGTGGAAGGGTTTTCCCGTTGACTTAAGTCTTATTTCTAGCTGCGTAAAAATGTTAATTTCAGCATATTGTGCAAAGTAAACGGATAAAACACTACCTAGGAGGAAGATTTGCTCTTTAGGTAAAATTTGATCAGAAACCGTCAAAATGATTTTTATACCGTGCGCAAAACCAACTTTACCTTTCTGACTTACTCTGCCGGTAGTCGGCTCGAACTCTAACTTCGCTAAAGCATCAATTACCGCTTTCGTTTCTGCGGTCCCAGAAAATGCATAGAGATTCAGAGTTTGCTTCAAAGTTGTTAATCCATCTTCTTCGGTAAAGTGGTTTAAAGTTAGAAGCTTAGTTAACTGCCATCGTGTACTTTCATCCATTTCTGGCCGGAGGGTTTCTGATATAGAAACTAAACAACGAACTGACTCGAAGTTGTCATTTACTTCCGGCAAAGAGACTTTCGGAAGACCGCCTCCAAATGGAAGCTTCTGCGCTAAATTACGATTGCAGCACTCCGCTTCAACGTACATTAACCAGTTTTCTCGGCTCTCTGGACTGAACAATTGATGCCTTTTATCAACAAAAGAAATGTAAGTTTCCCTGCCCGGCTCATCGTATCCACCAGCCCAGTTTTTATCCTCACGTCTCATCAACCAATAAATTTCACTGGCGTTCATATAATGCGTGTGCTCACCAGCGTGATAACATGGCAGGTTGTGATACGTTTTGTTCCAGTTTCTCAATGTTACGTCAGAAATAGAGACAACCTCGTTACTCTCGGCTTCCTGGTATTGCGGTGATAAGTGGTAATCGTACTCGGTTGGTAGAATACGCTTGGGCTCCATAACACTTTTAAATAAGTTGACGACTGGCACACAACCAACCATCAAGCTCTCTTCATCCACTTGCTTAGGAAGCCAATCATCATTGGTATCAAAGTAAAAATACAGTTCAGCTTGCTCTCCAAGAGCTAGCTCTGATAATCCAAGTTCAGTGATATCAAAGAACATGAACTTCTCAGGAAAGTGCAGATACTCAACAAGTAATCTTGCTCCCGAAAAGCTTCTCTTACTGTATGGAACAACCTTCTCATCTTCTGAAAATCCCACTTCAATAAGATGCCTTTTCGTTAAAGCACGAACTTCTTTGCCACCAGCAACGACAGATAAACCAATTAGATTTTGAAATAGCATTTGGTAAAGTTTAAACGTCAACTGAGAGTGCCCGTTTAAATAAAAGCGCAACCGTTCTAATCCCATGTCACTCAGAGATGTCTCTTCATCTTGGGCGGTGAGCTGGATTTTCAAAACTGAATGAGCATGGCTTTCCCATTGGGAGCCCACCGATTTAAGCGGTGCGTTTTTGAAAGCGCCAGAGGTCACATCAACAGGGTACATTCTGACCGGATAACAGGTTCTAAACTCGCATTCGTGGTATCCAGGAGCACCGATAACGACTCGCTCACCTTCTTCTACGTCAAAAAAAGAGGAAGTGGAGCTAGAGCAGTTCATCTTAATGACGGACATTGATGGAATTGGTGCGTGAAAATCCGGATATAACTGCCCCATCAAAGATTCAGTGAACTGAGGATAACTATTGTCTAAACTTTGTCTAATCCTTGCCGTTAGAAATGCACAGCCTTCTAGCAATCTTTCTACATGTGGATCGTCAACCTGCTCCTCACTGATACGGAGCCTCGCAGCGATCTTAGGATACTGCTCCCCAAACTCTTGTCCTTTGTGACGTAAATAAGCTAACTCGCGATTATAGTATTTGAGAAACTCTTCACTCATTTCGCTCTACTCAGTTTCATACCTAAATTTACCGGCTCTACTTCAGAATTGAATCGCACTTCATGAATGCTGTTATCAATTAAGCAAGTGGCGCTGATTTGTAACCTCAACACCCTATCAATAGCGTTTTTCTCGTCCGAAATCTGGACATAAGGATTCCTTAACCTCGGCTCGAACTCTTTAATTGCATCATGAACAATGTCACAGAGCTGATTCTGCCCCTCTTGGCTGCTATAAGGCATCGAGGAAAAATCTGGCAGACCATAATTCAATATTGAATAGCGAACCTCTAAAAGGTCATCAGGAATGTTTTTCCATCCGATACGACTATTTAACATAGACTCCAGATCTCTAAGCAAGCTGTTCAACATCTGTTGTTGGCTCGTAGGGAAATCTTTTTCATCTCTAGTTGAAGGATCACTATCCATCAATTTGTCCAGCAGAGAAACGGTTAAAGACATGTTCTTGTTACGCTATTTGTTTCGATTCTAACAATGTAGTCAAGTCACAGATTGGGAGGGCTGAATCACCAACTAGCCAACATTTTTGGCCTAAACCCACGAAGGATTCTTGCTCACCAAGCTGCTTCCAATCCGTTTCTCGACCTAGCTTTTGTGCGTCAGTTTCTGAGTCAACATAGGTCAATGGCATATGACCTTCTCCTTCGCCAAGTCCGTCAATATCAAACTCTACAGGTCGCCAAATACTTTCTAATAAAGAGGTAGGTGCTTTTATTTCTAGCGCTTGAATGCTAGAAATTGGAACAAGAAAATAGTTACCCGCGGTGGAAAACAGTTCAATGTAACCACCTAAACGATCATCAATATCCCTAGCATCTTCATAGTTTGTACCGTTTATGTTAAAGCCTTTAATAGTACGATGCGCTTCAATGCTATGCGCTAGGTGTGACGCTTCTGCATAGTCTTGATTTTTGAGAGCGAGGTTAAAGCGAACAAGCTCTTTAGTTAATTCCTCGTCACCTAATACCTTGGCACTAGCCGCACCGTCGATAAAATCTTTTCTAGCCTGGGCCGCTTTCACTAAATGTCGCAACTGACTTGCACCAGGTAGATACTCAGGAAACAATTTGATCGATTGCATAAGTTGCTCATCCGCACGCTCGAAGTCTCCATCAATGCAAAGCAGCTCAATGAACGAGCTTCTCAAGCTTGCATCTTTAGGCGCCGCTTTAATTTCATCAATTAATAGCTCTAGAGCTTGTTGCAATTGGCCTTGGGACAAAGCATTTTTCCATTGGGTCATTGTTATTTCCTTACACCAAGTGCTCTGGTGATAATTCAGTAATTAATTTAATGCTAGATACCATTTGATCGAGCTGGAAGTGCGGTCGCAAATGGATAACAGAGTAATAGTGTCCTGGAGTTTCTCTTTTCTCTCGAACCGTAATTTTCGCTTCATTTAAGGGGTACTTCGCCCTAAGTTCATCAGATGCTTCATCCGACGCGGTAGTGTACTGATGCAACCATCGTTGAAAGTCCCGCTCTAGGCTTTCTGCATCTTGATACCCACCAATCTTGTCACGCCCCATAACCTTGAGATAATGTGCGACTCGCGACACACACAACGTGTATTGCAACATCGACGTGAGCTTTGCATTCGTTGAAATGTGTTTTTCTACATATTGCTTAGGCTTGTAGAGAGATACATTCGAGGTCATCCCTACCATATCGGTTTCAGGTACAGGAGAAATAGAAATGAAACCGCATTCAGACAACTCTTGTTCTTTTCTCTCAGAGATCTTTAAGTTTAAAGGACATCTTTCACGGTCATTCTTGCCATTAACACGCATTTTGTTCCTAGTAGGAGCGACGATAATACCCTGACTATAATCCCCTTGCTTAATGCCTCGCATGTGCGTAAACCACCCATGCTCCTGAAACGCTCTAATTGATACGGCCGCAAAACAATACGCGCTACTCCCCCATAGCAAATCGCGATTAGAGTCGTAGACATGCTCTTGAAAGTCGAACTGATCGTTGCGCGAACCATCACTTTTATATGGCTGACGGAATAAAACATTCGGCGCAGTCAGGCCAATAAATTTGGTATCATCGTTGTCTCTCAAACTGCGCCATTTTGCGTAATCTGCCTGTTCAAATTGGGCCGCAATATCTCTTATCGCAGAGAGCTGTGAAAAACTGTCAACACCAAACATCTCCGGCGATGCTGACATAATGAACGGGCTGAATGCTGCCGCTGCAGACTGAGAGATCTTGCTGAGCACAGACAGATCTCTATCAAAATAATTTTTACTCGCATCACAACGAAGTTGATAATCGCCAACTACCACGCCAAAGGGTTCTCCCCCGGCCATGCCATATTCATTTTGATAGAGCAGCTTAAATAGTGCTGATTGGTCAAACTCGATGGCTTTTAGTGCATCTTTACTGACTTCATTCCATGTTGCCGCCAACACCTTGACTTTGACGGAGTCCGATGAGCGAGTGTCGACCTGTTCGCATAAATACCTCACGCCGATCCAACCTCTTTCGAGTTGTTGAAACTCAGGATGATGTATTATTTCGTTTAATTGAGATTCTAATAGCTCATCAATTCGGTTTATCGTGTTCATCACACTATGACGAAAACTGTCCAAATCTCTTGAACGCGTACCTTCTAGCCAAATTCGAGCTGACTCTACAAGATCAGAAGATTCATTGAATCGAGTCAACCACGGGCTATCAAGCTCAGCATAGCCTCCTGTGCTGAATTCATGCTTTAGCTTGCTGGGATCGCGAAAGTTAAGTGACACTGCTATTTCCATCTAGAACATAACGATTTGGTATGGCTGGCCTTACGACCAGCCAATTCATTTCTTATCCACCCGACTGAGGGATCTTTGCAACAAGTCGCAAAGATGTCGTCAATTCTTCCATTTGCAGCCAAGGCTTAAGCCATGCTACAGCATTGTAAGAACCTGGTGCGCCAGGGATTTCCTTAACCTGGACACGAGCATCTGCTAGAGGGTATTTCGCTCGGATCTCTTGACCACCACCCTCTGAAGCATTTACATAGCCTAGAATCCAGCGGTTCAACCAAGACTCAACGTCTTCTGCTTCCATAAAGCTACCGATTTTATCTCGAGCCATTACCTTCAAATAATGCGCAAAACGAGATGTCGCCATCATGTAAGGTAGACGTGCTGAAATCGCCGCATTAGCCGTTGCTTCTGGAGATTCGTGGTTCGCCGGTTTTTGACAGGTTTGCGCACCAAAGAACACCGCATAGTTGGTGTTTTTGTAGTGACAAAGCGGTAAGAAACCAAGTTTACCCAGCTCTGCCTCACGTCGGTCGGTAATACCAATCTCTGTTGGACACTTCATATCAGGATCGCCATCATCACTCATGAAGAAATGTGTTGGCAAATTATCCACTCGACCACCACCTTCTGCACCACGGATAGCTGTACAGAATCCATATTTTGAGAAGGCGTCTGTTAACTTAACACCAAGAACATACGAAGAGTTCATCCAACAGTAGTCATTATGCTCAGCATTGACAGCAATACCTGACACTGGATCTACTTCGAACTCTTCAAATCCAAATTCCTCAACTGGAGCAGTGGCTTGTCCGTATGGCAAACGAGCCAGAACTTTCGGCATAGTCAGGCTAACAAAACGTGAATCAGCACTCTCACGGAACGAACGCCATTGAGCGTATTCTAGCGACTCAAAGACCTTGTCTAGATCGCGTGGTTTTGACAGTTCAGTCCACTCATCAAAGCCAAATAGTGCTGGTGAGGCCGCGGACAAGAATGGGGAGAAGCCTGAAGCGGCTACATTTGACATTAGGCGCAGCGACTCAATATCCTCTGGGTGGTTGGTAAACTCATAGTCACCAATTAATGCACCATAAGGTTCACCACCTGCACTGCCAAACTCAGACTCGTAAACTTTCTTAAAGATCTGGCTTTGGTCAAATTCAACCGCTTTACTCAAGTCTTTATGTAACTCTTTCTTGGTCATACTCATCATGCGAATTTTCAGAGTAGAGCTCGTCTCTGAGTTCATCACTAGATAATTTAAACCACGCCAAGAACCTTCAAGTTTCTGTAATTCAGGATGATGCATTACTTCAGACAACTGATCAGAAATCTGTTTATCAAGTAAATTAATCGCTTCACGAAAAGTTACCGTTAGGTTTTTGTTCCAAGTAACCGTCCCTTTCATCGCTTCTTCAGTGAGCGTTTTAATTAGCTCTTCAGCACGAGAGGCTTCTGTCTGCTTAGTTGCACCAATAGCTTGATCTAAAAATGAAGTTGTTTGTTCATTAACAGTTGGATCTAACTGCTTTTCAGCTTCAGTCGTCATTATTCCGCTCCTTCAGTACTGTCTGACTTCGCTTTCTTGCCAAGATCTAACTCGCCCGCAAGTTTTGCCAGATTGTCTGTGTTGTTCAAAACATCCTCTAAGATGTTTTCAAGCTCTTCAGAACGGTCAACTTTTGTCATCAAATCACGCAGTTTATTACGCGTTTCCATCAGTTGGCGCAGTGGATCAACTTGATTTACGATCGCAGCGGGCTCAAAGTCTTGCATTGATTTAAAGTTCAAATCCACCTCAAACTGTGAATCGTCGTTCGCAAGCTTGTTCGCAACTTTGAACTTAACCGATGGGTTCATCTTTTTGAGCACATCATCGAAGTTGTCTCGATCGATCTGAATAAAACGGCGGTCTTTCAATGGCTTCAACGCTTCAGTGTTTTGACCAGCGAAGTCACCCATTACACCTACAACAAAAGGTAGCTCTTTCTTAAGAGTTGTACCTTCAGTTTCAACATCATAGGTAATGTGGACACGAGGCTTCCGTACTCGTGACAGTTTCGAGTGGATACTCGTCATACCATTCTCCCTTTATTAATTTTCATTTTGTTCTGCTATGCCAACCAAACGGAAGTAGCTTTTCTTTGCATCTCCGTCGGAGATAAGTTCCGCCAGTAACTCCGGCAGAGGCATTCCACACCAACGAATGATCTGTTCGATGGAGTAAGAAACTGGTGAGTGAGGCTCACTCTCTCTGAAGAAATCAGCCACTTGCTGCAATTGTCTAATCGCCTGCTCTCGTGATTTCATGTTTGTCGCTAATAGTGCATCAGAACTTTGTGAACTCACTTGTTGTTCCGAAGAAGTAGATTCATCCACCTCCTCCAGTTCTTCAAACACAGCTTGTGGTTGATTAAAACGCTCTCCAAGGAGATGCTTTAATGCCGAGTGTATTGATTCAAGCCTTTTTGATATATAAGAGCTAGGAGTAACATCACCTACCGCTTCATCTAATCGCTGACTGAATTCATTAAATGACTCTGTGGCGAACTCCAGATCAGCGATTAGCTCACGATAAAAGGAATCAGAGGTAGATTTAACTGTAGTTGTAATATCAGATAGCTCTGTAGCGCCAAGATCGACTCGATTTCGGCGCTTATCTTCATCTAAACGCTCCAACTCAATAGCTTGCTGATATTCCCAGTAGGCATACGCTTGCTCAACGCCTACGTCAGTAAGCGGGATACAAGCAATAGGGAAAATAAGTGTTCCTTCGCTATCGATACCATTGAGGCCAGTAATCGCCGATATTCTTGTTTCAATGCCATCCTCATCAGGCATTGGATAGAGATCATCCCAAAACTTCTCGATGAACTCGGTTGCGAGTTTGTACCCAACGCCCATACCACGAAAACCATGCAATCGAGTTAGGGCTTCTATAAGCCAAGCAACAAATTCTAAATCTTTAGACTGATTCGTAAGTATCTCTGGTACTTCTTCTGTAAATACCCGCCATAAGTTACTGTGGGTATAAATATTTTCTTCTTCTATAAGTGCATTGCGCTCTGCATTTCGCGCAGCCATACGCTGATCTTTTAATCGGTAATAAGCAGACTGTGGCGATACATCTTCTCTAGGGTCAACACCTGTGGGATTCTCTTGAGATATAGGAGTCAACGCTTGTTCATACCAATCGAACATCTCACTATTCATAAGACCTCCCTCTAAGAAAAACGGGGATCGTCGCGTCTTCTCTCGTTACTGCTTCCAATTCCGTCTGCGCTTGGCGAACTTTGACTAACGCACAAGTAACGTTATCACTTGCACCTCTCACTAACGCCGAATGCATGAGTGCTAATCCTGCTTGATTTACTGAGTCCGCATACAATGTCCGGTGAATTTCATCACTCGTTAATTCTTTAGAAAGCCCATCACTACACAGAAGAAATTGGTCTCCATCAGCCAACTGCCCTGAAACTTGATCAATAGTGATACTCTCATCTACCCCAACAGCTCTGGTAATAACATTTGCGAGAGGATGTGACTCAGCATCTTCAAATGCCAATAACCCTTGATCGACTAAATCCATAACTTGACTATGATCGCGTGTTTTTTGAGAAAAATGACCATTTCTAAGCTGGTAAATTCGGCTATCACCGACCCAAAGACAGTGGTAATACCCGTCCTGGATAAACAACAAAACGAGAGTTGTTCCCATCGTTTTACCGTCTAAGTGATTTTGTGCGTATTGATAAATTTCCAAATTCGCGGCTTGAACCACACTCCGGATATCATCGATATTGGTATTTGGGACATCCTGCATATGGCGCGCGATTCTATCCACTAGCATCTGGCTTGCGATGTCGCCAGCACTATGCCCCCCCATTCCATCGGCTACAACCCAAATATGCTGCTCTGTCATATCTAAAAGAGCATCCTCGTTATAAGGACGTACTTTTCCTGCGTGCGATTTAGCAAAGGTAAAATAGTTCCAATTCATTCTTCTATCCTACCAATTCCACTTTTTCCAACCGCCATCAAGCATGGCAGAAAATTGACCAATAGAAGGGAAACCGCTGGTCATAAACATACATGGTTCAACTAGAGTCGAGCCTTCAGTCCACCAAAAGCATGGCTTACTCAATTTTTCTTTAATGAGGTAATTCAAAAGTGCGCTTTGATCTACTCCACCTTGGTCATGAAAAATCGTAGATATTTGGCTTTGATAACGAAACTTAAGAGGCCGCACTTCACTTTTTACATTCGCCACTAAATCGTTTTTTTCTTGCATGCTCTTATGCCAAACATCAAATACAAAGTCGTCCTCAAGTACTGCTAGGGCAAGAGATGCACTGTCCTCGGTCCAAGCTTTGTCCCCCCAATATTGCGCAGCTTCACCTTTTACGGCACGAGCTATAGTAAAGAAAAAGTATCTACCGCATGCATCTACACTAGGAATCATGCTACCAATGTATGTCGAGTCTTCTAAGTAATTAACATCCAGAGCAAAGTGCCACACAGGCGCGGTTAAAAAGTGTTCATTCCAACTTTCACCCAATTGTTCTCTGCTGACTGCAATAACAGCCTGCTGCCAGTCATGCCAGCGCTCTGAAAAATCTTGTGATAAGCCATCTTTCACAAAGTCTCCTTTTGCAGGCATTTTACCGATATAACCCCAGGCTGATGTTACAAGGTTCGTGGACATCTGAACCTCTCCATTTCATTTGACCAAAACGGATTAATGGCACTAGACGGAATAAGCTCTAGTTGCACCTTATTTCCCTTTAAATCAATCATAACTATGTTGTCTTTACGTGATTCTGGTCTTGCTTTAAGTGATTGATCCAAAAGCTTGAATATGCCCCACTCACCTTCATAGGTATGAGCAATTTCGCGTTTAGATTCTGGTGGTGTGAACACTATTCGAGTCTGGTCTTGACCCGCAGGCCAGCTCAAGGATTTAGCTCGTGCTGGTCCATGCTTATAAACCAAATCTTGCTTACCTAGCTCTAGAACAAACCGAGTAATGTGCTGATCCAGATACACTGGTTTCATACCGAACTCTACGCGCAATGAATTATCAGATTCAAAGAAAGACTGCCTGATACGCTTCGCTCTTTGAAAGACCATCAGCGTTTCTGGACGAACTCCAATTTCCTTTTCTAATCGCCAACGACTTTTCGACGTATCGACAAACGGTTCAAGATACTCTTGGAAGAATGAGTCAAGCGTACCTCCATAACCAAAGAAACGTTTGAAGTCCTTCAGCCTTACTTCTCTGCTCGCATTTGGCTCGAATGGGTATCTACCCGCAATCGTCCGCTGATAAGGGCGCACCACTTGCGTAACCCAAAGCTGATTTAGATGATCTTTCGACCCGCTCTCCGCAAACTTAACTGACTCTTGAGAAAGTTCACCTAGCCATTGATTAAATGGCCTAGGCAAAAGTTCTTTAGCGCGAGCAAAGGAAGCAGCCACATCTTGTGTAACGGTCCCATCTAAAATACTTTTGTAAGCAATTTTCTGATTATTACCTGAGCTTGATAAATCGCTTAAATACGAGCGCAAGTTAACCATAGCTTGTTGAATATCATCAAAGTCTTGTTCGCCGAGACGTAAGATCTCAGAAAAATGAGATTCGACTTCTTTACCTGGCAGTGCAACATTGAAACCATTTTCTTCAGGCAAGTACATGTCTAGTCTATCTGCCGTATTCGAAAATTTAACTTTGGCAACCTTACCTGCGACTTCAGAAGTGGCCTTCTGATTTTCTGACAATGATACTTTCGACAAACCAACTTCTTTTTGGATTGCCCTCAACAACGATTCGATTGGCCTTTCAACTCCAGATAGAACTCTAGCTTGTTCTGTTGCAAGCTCTAGGCTCGGAGCCTGCTTAAGTTGAATATCTTCGATCAGAGTTTTCCATTCATTCACATAATCTTGATAGTATCGAGATTGGACTCCTTGAATAGCGCTATCTTGATCAATTTCACGAGCCTTAAGATCGTCACCATAAACCCAGTTCTCTTCCATTAGGCTTTTTACTGTACGGTTGATCTGAATCTGAAAAATGCTATGAAAGCCATTGTACGTATAAAAGCCCGAAATGCCTTGTGATAACGGCTTTCCACTCGCTCGTTCAAACTGCTCAAGCCCTTTAGGCCCCAAGACATCAGTCAAACGAAATGAAGGAACATGACTCTTCGAAAATTGTATCTTCATTCGCTGATAAGCACGTTCTGGTAGAGACATTTGTGTCAAAACCTCGCGAGCATTAGTCACGGCAGCAGTATTATAAGAAAAGCCTTGTCCATTATTCTCTAATAAATTTTGAGTGTGCTGTAACAGACCTTTTCTTAAGTCTATATTTAGTTCACCCGGATATTGACGTTCAAAATAGAAGTTAAACCAAGCCAACACTTCATCTTGTTGGTATTTGTCTGGATTAAACAACATCAAATAAGTTTTCAACGTTTCATACAAATACTCTCGATGCTGTTGATTACTTTCCATTTCCGTCACCAAGCTATCAAGAAGCAAGGGAGCGTAATATTGGGTCAACGCATCAGAATATGCATTGTTTGCCGCCTGTGAGACTTTATCTCCTTGATAGAGACCAAACCTTTTTACGGAATCAGCATCGCCGTAGTTGCTTTGCTTTCCTAGAGGAAGCGTCATCAATCGGTCTAATGTCTCTACGGCTGAGATAATATCCGCCTCAAAATCTAGGCTCTCAGCACCAATCATTGCTTCAATATGGCCGGCTTGCTCATTGGTATCGACAATCAACTGAGAATTCCACTTGTAGCTCATAAGCCAAAGTGCAGACGCACCTAGCAGTAGAGAAGCACAGCCAATGTAAACACCTCGGCGCATCCATCCTGACTGCTTTTGATAGTGACGATTAACCGTTCCTAACAGTTGTTCCTTGAAAATAACCTTATCAAACAAGTTCTTCACGAAATAACTATGAGACCCTGTTGGGCTCTTTGCTAGAGCGAGGCGATTTAGTCCAAGTCCATTGGTCGATTCATTCATTAACTTATCGACTGGTAAGCCTTCTTGGACCGAGCTCAACATAAACACACCACGAATCAAGGCTGGCTCTTCAAAACTATTTTGTGCAAATATTTCCGCTAAAAATTCATCAAGGTTAGCTTGCAATACCCTTAGCTGTTTAGGAAACTCAAAAATAAGTGCTCGCTTCTCTAAATCATCTTCAGTTTCAAGGATTCTCAGCATTCGCGCATCAAGGCGCTCCAACATGCCATGAAATTCTTTATTGAATAAAGAAATAACCCCTCTTTCATCAGCCACTTCACGCGGAAACATGAAACCGAACAATTCCTCACGCTCTTCCTTACTTAGATCAGAGAAGAACTCATTGAAACCCGCAACTAAATCCATTTTGGTCAGTAGTACGTAAATAGGAAATTGCATCCCTAACTGATTCTTCAGTTCTTGAAGGCGCGACTTGATAGCTCGAGCATGAAGGCTTCGCTCGGTTCTTGTCTGCGACATCACACTGGCTAAACTGATCGTGACAATTGCACCATTAATTGGCCTTTGCGTTCTATATTTTTTCAACAACCCTAAGAAGCCGTGCCATGCTTTAGAGTCGACTTTTTCTTGACTGTCTTGTGTCGTGTATCGACCGGCCGTATCAATCAGAACGGCTTTATTTGCAAACCACCAATCACAATGACGAGTTCCACCGACACCAGCAATAGAGTCAGAACCAAGGCTATCCGCTAACGGAAACTCTAGCCCTGACTGCTTTAACACTGTTGTTTTCCCTGTCCCTGGAGGGCCGATCAACACATACCAAGGCAAGTCATATAAGCTTCGCTTTCCTTTATGTGTTTTCGTTACTACTTTGACAGCTTGCTCAATACGCTCGCGCATTAAGTCAATTTCACTCGCCGCTTCTTTATCTGATTGACTATCAACCTCAAGTAACGTTTGAATACTTTCGTCTTCTTTAACTTTTTGCTTGTGCTGCTTAGTCACGTTGAATAAAGCCCAGACAAACACCAGCACCAAAATCGTGACGAGTCGTTGGAAGTCGCTCTTTAGTGGCTCATATCCCGCTATCGTGATAAGTGGACCAACAACCCAAATAAAAATTGAACAAGCAGCGACACCGATAAGACCGAGAAACCACCTTTGAGTAAATATTCTGCCAATTTCTTTAATACGCATCTCTATCTACCTGTTATTAATTCGCGACAAGGAGGTCGATTTCAATTCGACGGTTAATAGCTCGGTTTTCGTCACTATTGTTTTCAACCAATGGTCTTGCATCACCCAGCCCTTCTGGTATGACTCGACCTTCTAGTGCGCTATTCGAGATAAGTTGTTCAGACATAGCAGTAGCTCGAGCTAATGATAGATGCCAGTTCGAAGGATATTTACTCGTGAAAATTGGCCTATCATCGGTATGACCTGTCACAATGATCTTGCCTTGGGTCGACTCCAACGTTCTAGCGAGTTTAGAAATTACGGGTTGGATATACGCAACAACATCAGCACTACCTGATTCAAATAGATCTTGCGACTTTAACGAAATTCTTACCCTGTCTTGCAACGGCTCGACGTTAATTAGCCCCTTCCCGATCTCAGTTGCCAGATACATAGAGATCCTTTCTGCAATTGGCGCTGATTTTGATTCTGACGTTGTATCTTGATTAAGCTGTTGCGGTTGAACCAAATTGACTAATTGAGAAAAGGTGCGGTTGGAAGCCTTGTTTAGCTCATAGCTAAAATACATAAATATACAAACCAATAATGCAGCCGTTACGGAGCACACAACCCAGAGAGGAGCTCTGTCGGAAGCCTTAGAGCCATTCAAAATGTGTTGTTCGATACTATTGCTTAGCTCTTGAGGTATCCCTCTTCCGTAAGACTTAAGAATAGCGATAATCTGCCTTCTCAGTTTTCGGTGAGACTCCAGTCCGTTTTTTTCCAAACGATATTGGCCGAGAAACCCAAGCGATAGGCACACGTACATCAATTCAAGCAAATCTAAATTTGTATCTGGTTGCGCCATGCACTTATCAAGGTACTTAAAGAACGCTTCCCCACCCTGGCTGCTGGCATAGAAAGAACTAAGCAATGAGTCATGGCTCCAAAATGAATGCCCCCCCCAATTAGTATTGAGCACCGCTTCATCTAACGAGCAACACAAACAGTAACGAGCCGTATCAATAGTGTCCAAATCAACGTCGTGGTGGCGTAGTCGGTTCTCATAATCTCTAAGTTTTTGTGCCAACGTCTCTTTTAGAAACAACGGGTCAGAATGAGTCGCTGTCGCTCGAATTTGACCAATAATGGATAAAAGACCATTCGCTTCTGCCAATAAAGGGTTGTTCCCATAAGCAACCACTGAATCGTTATTCACCAATTCAGGACTTTTTGAGATAACTACCGTATTATCTGCTGACTTTTCTGATTGTGGTTTCGGTGCGGGCGCTCTTCCACCCGGTGTTGGTTTTACGATCGTTTGTTCCATACTGAGCACACCTATTGACTAATACTCCACAGCTCAAGGTCAGCATTCGGAAAATGCCCCGATAAATGCAGCGCAATACCACCACTGTCTTTCAGCCTCATCCAAAACGGGCCTTTCTTGACTACTTCGAAGTAGACATAACCCGTTTGGTAAGGGATCTGCCTCGGTACTACACTCAATGGCGCTACGTTTATGCCATTAATCTGATTGTTGATCAGATCACGAATCTGCTCCGCTGGTCCAAACTTGAGCTGCGCCGGGACTAAACGTCTGATTTCATCTGTTGTCGTATCAGCTTTGACCGCAAGCACAAACTGGCATGATTCAAGTAAACGCTTATCTGGAAGTGGCGTCACTTGAATTCCATATTGTCGTGGCTCCAAAGGAAGTTTGCTTGCTGTTTGATCAAGGACAACGCTCAGATATTGACTCAGAACTTGATTCAATTCGCTATAAACACTTGATACATCTAAGTGATCGTATGTAAGTAAGCTTGGCATCCTCTTGGTTTTGTCAGAAAACGTAGCTAATTCACCAATATAACCTTTCAGGGTCGTAGCTAATTCCAATGGATGTAGCCTGTCTAGGTCACTAAAGTGCTTTAACATCGCCTCATACCTGTTCAACATTTGTAGCATGATGAAATCAACAGCAGATGCAGATGCGGCTTTGCCCTTAATCAATCGCTGCGCAATAACGTCGGCACGCATCTTTGTCATCGCAATAACGTTACGCAAGTAAGCCGACATAACTTTGTCGCTAAGTAAATTGATAAGCGGTGGAACATACGAATCGTCTAGTATTACTTCGCCTTCTGCCGTTACCTCTTTTATTTTCAAAATCGGTAACTCAACATAACCCGCTAATTTGTCATTGCTGGCTTTCAGTTCCAGGTTTAGGGCTGCGACTTGAATCGTTTCTTCATCCTGCCCAGTGAGATTATCTATAACGTCAACGTCTTTAAGTACATAACGAGAAACGATCGCCTCACTTACATCAGAAACATTTTTACCTTTGATATTTGAAAGGGGAAGAGTGATTTTTACTAACGTATTTTCTACGTCTTTATCAATAAATAAAGGCACAACCGAATCGCTGGCTGTTAAGGTATTAACCAGAGTCATATCTGGCAAAACTGCCTCAAAGTGATCTAATTCAATCAGACCATCTTTTAATGCATGTTCTTTTACTCGACATTTCCAAACCCCCCAATTATAAGCCCCACCAAACTGATGTAAGCCTTTGAATTCTTGAGAGGTTGCGCGTTCATGTTGTTGAAAGTGCTGGGGACGTAAAAACATCCCTTCGCACCAAGCCGTCTTGGAGTATTGCGTCATTTATAATTAGCCAACTAAACGTTATTTTACGACCAAAGACAGATCTTCTAACAGAATTTGATAGGTGTTGTAACCGGTCTTATCCACTTCAATGACTTGTCGCCAATTTGAATTTTCAATATCTCGAAACGCTGCGACAATGCCTAAGTATTCAGTCTTTGGAGACATACTTGCCTGATATGTTTCTTTCTGACCTGGAGTTAATGATATTTCATATTTATTCACTAAATCAGGGCCTAAGACTTTTTCACTTTCTTCATAAATTGAAAAAAAATCCTGACTTTCAAAAAGGGTATTTGATGTTAATTCAAAAACATACACGACTACAGGGGATGGCCTACCATTGGAGTCAGGGTTAATATTGTGATTTGCTGTTATTTCTAAATCTGAATATGGGTCAACAACTAAATTGGCTGCTGAGCATCCAAATAAAACCATTGAAATTAATAACAAAATGTACTGATAAACTCTTTTCATCACCCTATTTCCTAGCTTTTATTTTTTAATGCTAACTCATAGTGTTTAGCGAAATCTTCTAAATAAAATGGAGATTCTTTATTGATAATGTCATCGGATAGCTTTTCATGAATATCCTCAAACCGCTTCCAACTTTGAGCATATTTTCTTGCTGGAATAACCTTATTAATAACCGTGTCTTTAGCTAAAGCTTCTGAGTATATCGACGTAGGCTCAACAAGCGACATAACACTTGAAACCGTACCCTCAACACCTTTCATTAACGCTTGTTCATGATTTTCTATATCACTAAACGCTTCTTTAATGGCTGCACTTGGTTTTAGGAAACTTGCAGTTTGACGGTTATATAAGTTATGAATTGCATCTTCTAAATTCGCAGAGAACTTCAGAGGATTATTTTCTGACTTCCGAAACGCAGTATGACTAAGTCGATTTGTTTGTTTAAATACCGCTCGATTGTGCAGCGTTTCCATTAAACCAACTAACATCAAAGAAAATGATTCCCCCAGTTGTTCAAACCATTGCTCTCTGTTATCGCTGGGAATCATCGTTGGATCAATACCCGCTCCTTTAATGAACGCCGCAAGCTCGCTCCCTTTACTATCAAATTTGGGAGTTGATTGACGTTCTAGCTGTCGTGGGGTTTCCGGTACAGGTGTAGGATCTAAACTCTGTTTTTCTGGTTTGGGGATATCAATAAAATCATCGACTAAGCCAATATCTAGTTGAAAGTCCGAAGGAACACTCTCATTCAAAAGCTCACTGGCACTAAGGCCGAGGTCTACAAACTCTGCTTCAGATGAACTCGAGAATGCTTCAGGTTCTGAACTGGAACGAAAGTTACTTTCCTGATTATTGAATGCCTCAGTGCTAGTTTGAATACTTACTGAAATTTGGTAATCCCCTAAACTAACCGTATCGTCGTCACTTAGTGCAATCTCATGTCCTTGGCCCACAGGTGTCACAGCGTTATTAACAAACGTGCCATTAGTTGATAAGTCTTTTATCAAGTATTTATCACCAAACTTGATGAGCTCTCCGTGAGTTCCGGATACTACTCTTTCAGGGTCTGGCAGTGTCCAATCACATTGCTCAGACCGACCAAACGTAACTTTGGCATGCTCATCACTTGATTCAAACACAAACTCACTCTCAATCTCTGGAGTAAATTTGTGAAAACTTGTTATGGTTAAAACCAACTTCATGTAAACCTCGCCAAAGACCTGCTAAATATTATTTTTAATTTTATTATTAGTCACTTTCTTATTAACAGTAAGATTAATAAAAACCTTAAACCTGCCATTGAAAATCATGCACGGAATAATGAATCATTTTTTTATCAAAGCAATCACCTATTGTTCAACAATTTTAATTATCCAACCAAGTTCAAATTTTTGACACTTAGACTTTCATCAATAAAAAAACGAATGTTAGTTTGGCCGCGAAATTCTAACATAATGACTTTTCATTGAGCAGAAAGGTATATATTCCCCCATCATTTATACGGAGTTCTTGTGATGGAAGACAGCAATAAAAACAATTCTATAAATAATAAAGATAGCGGAGACAAAACTAAAATTGTAAAGACTCAAAAACGAGACAATGCAATTCAATCAAATAAAGTTGCTAGCAATGAAGGCTCCGTTCAAAATAAAAATGAAACAAATACAAAACTGTCTCAAAAAGAAAACACTCCGTTAGTTAATAAGAAAATAAACAATAAAAATAACACATCAAATAATGACAAATATGTTATTAATGAGAATTTAATAGGCACAACTGTCAAAAATCGATATGAAATCGAGTCGGTTCTTGGCCATGGCGGACTTTGTGATGTTTATTTGGCAAAAGATAAGATATTAGAATCTTCAGGTTCAGAAGCCCCTTACGTAGCATTAAAGATTTTACAAAAAGAGTTTGCATCTCAACCAGAGACTGCACGCATGTTGATACGTGAAGCTCAACAAACACAAAGATTAAGCCACCCTAATATTATTAGGGTTTTTGATTTTGGTGTTGATGGCGAAATATATTTCTTAGTGATGGAATATATTAACGGGGAAACATTAGAGAATTTAATACAACGATCTAGGCCGCATGGGCTGAAGTTTAATGCAACTTTATCGATTCTAAATCAGGTACTTGACGCGCTGTCTTACGCCCATTCACTTGGTGTCGTGCATGCCGATTTAAAGCCCGCTAACGTCATTTTAACGTCTGAAGGTAATGTTAAATTACTCGACTTTGGTGTATCTAAAACTCATCAATTAAAGCAAGATCAATACGCAGCTAAACGTAAATCCGAAAATGTGGAGACTCTTGGCTATACTCCAAACTACGCATCGCTCAACTTGTTGTCGGGTAAAGAACCAAACTTAAGCGACGATATGTTTGCGCTATTTTGTATTGCTTACGAGTTATTGAGTTGCAAGCATCCTTATTCAAGAACTCCTGTTAATGAAGCTCTCAAAAAGAAAATGAAGGTCTCGAAACCTGCTAATATGCCAGCATCTAAGTGGCCTATCTTTGCACGCGTGTTTTCAACTGGCATCATCCCCAAAGACCTTACCCCAGAGCAGTTAAAACAAAAGTTGAACATGCGATATTGGCCTATCGTTAGTGGTGTAGCTGCAAGCGTACTATTGGTTACCGGAATCGTATTTGGCTATCAACAACAACAAGAAACCATCTCTGATTTAGAAATAGCTATTAACAAGCAAAATGATCAGATTAATGGGCAGGAATGGTTGCTCGATACACCGCCAGAAAAAAGCTTGTCACTGATTAATAGTGAGAAAAACTTACACCCGGTGATTAAAGCTGGCTTACTACGTCAGCACAAGAGCTACCTTCTAAGTGAGTTTGAATCTGAAATTGATCAGGTTCTGAATTCTGATGCTAACAACTATCCAAATTATGATGAAATCGAGTCTGTACTAAACAAAGCAAAGGCCTACTACCCTGACTCACATAAAATTGAAGTTCTGGCGTTAGATATTCAATCAAGCAAGCACTCCACATTGCTTTCGATAGCCAGACAAATCAATAGCCAACTGGAAAAGTCTCGATACAGTAAAGAAGAGGACAGTAAGTCCATCTATGAACTGAAAGATGAGTTAAATCAAATTCATCAGGATTACCCATTTACACCAAGCTCATTATCTAGCGATGTTTTTGGTAAACACCTAACTGAAGCACTCAAAAATAAAGATGCTGCAGCACTTGTTGCGCTAATTAAGGTTGGGAATACTTTCTTCTCAAACGTTGAAGAGCATCAAAACAACTTAAAAATAAGCAACGCGATGAAAGATGCAGTTCTCGAAATGAAACTGTATGAGACCGCGCTAGACTCTAACGATCCTCTACCATTTCCGGACGAGGCTGCTCGAATTTTGTTCCAAGAGGAATTTGAAAACTTCTATTACCGCCTAGAAAAGGCAAGAACAACAACTCACCTCGATAACTTAGTGAAAGATGTTGATCAGTTTTCGAAGAACTTTCCTATCGGTTTTCAAGATATTAACGATTTGAGATTCAAAACTGCAGATAAATACCTGCGCTTCTCCGACATACTGCTCAATAAGAGAAGGACCACAAGCGCAAGGCGCGCAATGAAGAAAGCGAACGAGTTAATGAAGCAGGTAGAACAGGACTCCAAGCAAAGTTAATTGTACAAAAGGGGCTCAAGGCCCCTTTTTTGCGTCAAGCTACTTGCCATTATGCAACTAGGTTGCTAGCTTGTATTTGTACTCGATTAGGAGAGTTAACCTTGACTGAAGGAATAGTCAAAGTTGGCGAGCGCTTGGCTTACTTGTTTGATGATTGCTTTAAACTAGGTAGACAAGATTGTTCCCAACCCAGCATTTTATTTGGAACCCACTATCACGTAACTTGTGTTGCCACGACACGAGTGCAAAATGCTTTGCACAAAAGATTAGATCATAGACACTTGTATATAAGTCAAAGTGTACCGAACAATAACTTTGTTTTTATGAGTCTAGCTCAAGTGATAAGCACACTGTTCAGCGCTCAACTCTCCCCCACTTCAACGTTCCTATCCGATACATTTTTCTACCTCGCGGTTAGTCAGAGGTAAACATGATTAATTTTGATGTTCTCAATAAATACATGGATAACGACGTAGATCTTATCGTCACCGTTTTTTCCACATACTTAGAAGACCACGCCAATGACATACAGCGTATCAATGAGTTGTACGCAAACAAATGTTGGCCGGAACTCTACTTATTGGCTCACAGTCTAAAGGGCATTCTAGAAAGCTTTGGTGAAGAAACCGCTGTCATTGTTTTCACAAAAATAGAAGCAGAAACAAGAAACGATAACGAGCCAGATAGCTCAGATATAGCTATAGTTACTAAAGAGCTAGCTGCCATTAATCAACAAATCTTTGCTTACTTGAAGAATATGCAATAAAACAAATTAAGGCTTAACTGGGGGAAATATGGCAATGAACAATAGCAATTTCAAGGAGCTGATTGAGTCTCTCAAAGACTTAACGCCAACTCAAAAGAGGTACTTGCTTAGTCGTACAAAGATGGCGTTAGATGATGAGAGCAATATGCTAAACATCAGTGATATACTGACACCAGAAGAGTTGGAAGCATTATTGTCGCCTGCACCAACCACAAATACAAAATAACAATAATATACAACGTAACCGTCAGATTAACGCTAGGGACCAGGTGGGGTGAATAGATCTTGCTTGGTTGTTAGTTTTTCTCCGTTCTTCTTCACTAAAACAAACGTGTTTTTTCCAATCTCTTTTTCTAACTTGAACTGGTCAGATAATTGAGCGACTAACATCAGTCCACGACCTGAAGCAGACCAACTATCATCATCCATTAAGTTAGGAGCCTCAATCTGTTTATTTTTATGTTGGTTGAATGTCATTTCATTGATTGACGCTCCGTAGTCAGAAACCCTAAGTTCAATGAAATCTGACATTTGGTCACATCTAATCCTACACTCCACGTCTATCGGCTTGCCTTCAATTTCACTGTAAGAATGGATGTAAGCATTGTTCATAAGCTCAACAACACAAAGCTCCAACGACTGAGCCGTACTTAACGATACCTGATTATCCATTAAAAACTTAGCAACCTCTTTGCTCGCACTTCGAGAGCGAGCAAGGGATCCACCGTAAGTTCTTTTAAACTCGCTCTGGAACATTCTTTTCCTTTATCCCTAGGCTATCAGCCTCGCCACCTTACTTGTAAAAGACTCGCATCATCATCAAACTCATCTTTGTTCTGCCAAGATTGTACTTGTTCAAAGACACATCTAGCCTGCACTTCTGCTTCTAATTGCGAAGTACAAACAGCTTTTATACTTGATGCCAACCTTTGTACTGAAAACATCGCCTCGCCTCGCCTCGCTTCTATCAAACCATCCGAATAAAGCCATACTACATCCCCCTCACTCAGAATAATTTGATTACCAACGTACTCCATCGGCTGCAAAGCGCCAATCATGAAGTTGTCTTCACCCGCCAGCTCTGTAGTTTCGGTGCTCGCTCGCCAAACAAGGAATTTAGGATGACCAGCAGTACAATAGCGAAGTTGTCCTGATTCTGTATTAAGAATGGCATAAACCATAGTGAAATAAAGCTGACTGTTTCTAGTTTGCTGATACCGTCGGTTTAGCCGATCAATAACGGCTGCTGGTTCACTGATACAGTAGTCGCCATCTCTTAGCTCCATGGTTATCGAATCAGGTCCCAGATTTTGAGATAACGTCTGTTGGATAGAAAAAGCCATCAAAGCAGATGAAACACCATGACCTGAAACATCGAAAACATAAAATGCGACATGTTGTTCATCAAGCTCAAAATACCCCAACATGTCACCACCAATCTGGGAGCACGGTTTGTAGGCGTAACTAAATTGCATGTTCTGGATAGACGACTCCGCTGGGAGTAGTTGCTCCATCAGGTGACTAGCAGACTGTAAATCTTGATGGATCATTCGATAGGCTGCATCTAACTCTTTATTTCTCTCAACGAGTTTGTTGTGCAGTTCTAAAGTACGAAACCCCGCACGGATTCTGGCCTGAAGCTCCTCTACAGACGTTTTCTTATCCACAAAGTCATCTGCGCCAGCATCGATGCCTTTCACGATTGAGCTTTGGTCATTTCTAGAGGACAATAAAACAAAGAAAATGTAACGTTCACTAACTTGCGATTTTAATTGCCGACACAGCTCAATACCATTAATGCCAGGCATCATTAAGTCACTAAGTACAAACTGAATATCTTTGCGATAAGTCAGCACTTCAAGTGCGGATTGTCCGTCTTCAACAGCAATAACTTCATATCCCTGCTTTTCTAATGCACTGCTGATATAAAGTAGTACTGTTTTACTGTCATCGACCAAAAGAATGGATTTCATTCGCCTCCTTAAGACGGTAGTCGGGCACGCTAACGTAGAACACTAGTCACTGATTGCTCATTTCTAAAACGACTATAATCTTCAGCTAATAACTGGTGTTGATATCGAGTGTAAGACAGCGCCTCATTGGAGATTAATATCTGATGTTCTTTCTCTATTAACTGACTTTGCAGTTTTTCAATCTGTTCATTCTGCTGTGTGTTATTGAGGTACAGCGCGACGAGACCAAAGACCGAAACCATTAAAAGAGCAATAAGAACATTATTGATAGTTTTAACTTGAATACGCATGACCTCTCCTTGTCTATTAATAGACTTCCCACTATGAAAAGAACGTCTACAGACTAAGAGCGCTAGGCTCTAAAACGCATTGAAGCCCATTGAGGTTGTTTTTCCAATTATAGGCGATAGGAGACAAAATAAGAAAAAAGCTGAAGAATTTGAATATCCTTGTGAATTCGAAAGGCAATAGCAGCGAGCAATGATCTACTCGCTGCTGGTACATCAACTTAGAAATGCAGGCCGAGCTGAAACTTGCTCATACCAACGCGCAATGTTTGGTGCAGTAGTAAACACATCGATTTCTAGGCCTTTAATTGCAAAACCAATCAAAATAAAGCCTGTAATATCGACGATAGTAAAATGGTCAGCGGCAATGAACTCGCTTTCACCAAGTCGCTTATCTAACAACGGTAAAAACTCTTGCACGCGTTGCTTGGACTCTTCGCCCCACTCTTTAACACAACGCTCTCTATCTTCATAGATAGCTGTGATGTTTCTAAATGCTTGAAAAGCAGCATACAGACCTTGAAACTCCACCACGCGATGCCACATTTCCACTTGCGCGCGCTCAAGTTGGTTTGCCCCAAACAGAGCTAAATTATTTTCAAACGCTTCATCCAGATAACGACAAATTGCGACGCTCTCACAAATCGTCGTGCCATCTTCAAGCTCAAGCAATGGCACTTTTCCATTGACGCTTTTTTGCTTGAAATCTTCCGCTAGATTTTCGCCGTCACGCACATTTAAAGCGATGCGTTCAACATCGCCACCAATTTCCTTTAAAAAAATGCTAACTCGCTTACAACTTGGAGTTATCGCGGTTTCGTAGAGCTTCATTTTATATCCTTTCTTCTTTTTCTAACCGATTGGTTAGGATATACTGTAGCCAGTTTATAAACGATCAGTCAAGAACTTCATTTCCCAAAAGTTGTTCAATAAGTTTAGGAGTGGTTTGAGAAAAACCGCTCAGGTAGGTACGCATATGGCAAGAAAAGCCAACTTCGATCGAGAAGAAAAACTATTAGTCGCTATGGACGTTTTTTGGCGCAAAGGTTTCGCTAATACATCCATTTCTGATCTCACCGACGAGTTGAACATCAACCGCTTCAGTCTTTACAACACCTATGGTGACAAGCAACAGCTTTACTACGAAGCGCTCGATACTTACTTGAAAAAGGTCTCGCTACCGTCATTGAATGATTTGGAAAAAGACAACGCGTCTCTACCAGAGTTAGAATCGTTCCTTAAATCTTTTGCTGAGCTGCAGCGCAAACGCAACTGTGGGTGTTTTATTCAAAATGCGTTGATTGAGCATGCAGGTGAAGACGATGACGTACTGCGCAAAGGGCATTTTTTGTTTGACCATCTTATCGACATCATTGCGGATTCACTAACCAATGCGCAAAAAGAAACCTTAGTGCCGAAAACGCTGAAACCAGAAGAGCTCGCTCGTTTCGTTCTCAACAACATGCAAGGTATGCGCGTACTTGGCAAAGCCAAACGTTATGCAGACTTGGATACGGCGCTTTCCTGCTTGCTGGTTTTAATTAGGAAGTAATATGTCGATTGAAGTGATAGCAGTTCGTCTTACCAAAGGCATGGACTTAAAGCTGAGCCTAGCGAAATTGGTCGAGAAGCACGGTATCAAAGCAGGCTCGATTGCCTCATGCGTTGGCTGTGTCTCTCACCTCAATCTTCGTTTGGCAGGTGCAGAGTGTACGTTAACCAAACAAGAGCCATTTGAAATCGTCTCTGTGATGGGAACACTGACGCCTGAACATCAGCACGTTCATATCTCGGTGTCTGATCGTGATGGACGAGTCTGGGGCGGGCATTTAATGGAAGGCACGGTTATAGACACCACCGCAGAATTGATCATCCATTCTTATCCAGAACTTGAGTTTACCAGAGCGATGGACGACTCGACTGGCTATACCGAACTCCAAGTGAATCCGTCCAAATAGCAAAAAGCTCCAGAGCCATACTGTGCTGTCTCTGGAGCTTTATTCGCTTGTCTCTTACGCTAAGAATTTACTCATATCGATCAAGCTAATTTCGAGGATCATTCTTCGACTAAATAACAAACCTGATTATCGTCGACCGTTACTCGCCACGTTTTTAGACAGTGCGCTTCGTCTTCCAAACACTGCCCACTCTTTAAGCTGAAATGCTGTTTGTACAGTGGTGACGCAACACACATCTCACCATCGATATCACCGACAATCCCTCGACTCATCACATAAGCCTTACCAATTGGGTCCCAATCTTGAACGGCGTAAACACCGCTATCAGGAATGTAGAATAACGCGACATGCTCGCCTTCAATTAACACAGTGGCACCGATGAACGGCATTAGGTCATCAAGCTGACACAGTTTCACTTTGGTTAAAGCTGCCATTTACACCTCCTGTTTCACCGGAATACGCTGACCGCGCACACGTTGGTACGGTAAGACTTTGCTGCCCGACGTGCTGTTCAAGAAAGGACGGAAGCGTTGCAATTTCTGAGGATTATCCAGCGTACTCTTCCACTCACATTGATAGGTATCTACGACGCGCGCCATTTGTTCATCCAAAGAATCACATAGATTCAGAGAGTCATCCAAAATCACTTGTTTAAGGTAATCTAGGCCCCCTTCCATGTTCTCCATCCACACCGACGTACGCTGCAAGCGATCAGCAGTGCTGACGTAGAACATCAAGACTCGGTCAATCATGGTGATCAACTCTGATTTGGATAAGTCGGATGCAAACAAATCAGCGTGTCTTGGTCTCATGCCGCCATTACCACAAACGTATAGATTCCAGCCGTTTTCGGTGGCGATCACCCCAATGTCTTTACTTTGCGCTTCTGCACACTCACGAGTACAGCCCGATACGGCAAACTTAAGCTTATGGGGCGCTCGCAATCCTTTGTAGCGGTTCTCTAACTCAATGGCTAATCCGACCGAGTCATCAACACCATAGCGACACCAAGTAGAACCCACGCAAGATTTCACGGTGCGCACCGATTTGCCGTAGGCGTGCCCTGTTTCAAAACCAGCATCAATTAAGGTTTGCCAGATTTCTGGGAGTTGCTCTAACTGCGCACCAAATAAATCCACGCGCTGACCGCCAGTGATTTTGGTGTACAGATCGTATTGCTGAGCGACTTCACCAAGTACGATGAGTTTGTCTGGTGTAATTTCGCCCCCCGGAACACGAGGTACAATCGAGTAAGAGCCGTCTTTTTGCAGGTTTGCCATAAAGGCATCGTTAGAATCTTGTAGAGATTGATGCTGTGGCTCCATGATGTGTTCATTCCACAAAGAAGCAAACACTGATGCTGCTGTCGGCTTACAGATATCACACCCATGCCCTTTACCATGCAGTGCGATTAAGGTGTCGAAGTCTTTGATCTGTTCCACTTGGCAAATATGGAACATCTCTTGCCGACTCAGCTCAAAGTGCTCACAAAGGTGGTTGTTAACCTCTACCCCCATGGCTGCCAATTGAGTATCCAATACCGATTTGACCATATTGCTACAGCCACCACAGCCAGTACCTGCTTTGGTGTTGGCTTTAAGATCCGTCAGGTTGGTGGTGCCAGCTTGTATCTCGGCAACTAAGTCGCCTTTTGTGACGTTGTGACAAGAACAGATGATGGCGCTGTCTGGCATCTCTCCGTCCAGCATTCCGGTATCAAACAGCAGGTTCGCCGCGTGGTCTGGCAGAACCGTTTTGTTCAAATAACACTGTAAGAGCGCATCGTAATCGCTGTTGTCACCGACGAGAATCGCACCAAGCAATTGGGTGCCGCTCGCATCAACCACCAGCTTTTTGTAGATGCCTGCAACCGCATCTTGCAAGACCATTTCTTGTGCGCCTTCGGTCTGCATTTGTGTATCGCCAATAGACGCCACATCCACCCCAAGCAGCTTAAGTTTGGTGCTCATGTCTGCACCTTTAAAACCTTCGCTTGGCATACCAGTCAAGACATCGGCAGTAGTTCTCGCCATGGTGTAACCGGGTGCGACCAAACCAAAGATCTTCTGCTCCCAAAGAGCACATTCGCCAATCGCATAAATATTCTCATCGCTGGTTTGGCATTGATTGTTAATCACAATGCCGCCTCGCTCGCCGACTTCTAGCTCAGCCATTCTTGCCAACTCATCTTGAGGGCGAATGCCTGCGGAAAAGACAATCACATCTACTTCGAGAGGATCTTTGTCTTTAAACACCATACGATGTTTAGCCGTTTCACCATCGCAGATTCGCTCCGTACCCGTCGAGGTATGTACGGTTAACCCTAGCGCTTCAATCTTCTCTTTTAGCACTAAGCCGGCACCATCATCTAACTGCACGGGCATCAGACGTGGCGCAAATTCAATAACGTGAGTTTCTAACCCCAATAGTTTGAGTGCGTTTGCCGCTTCTAAACCCAACAAGCCACCGCCAATCACTGCGCCCGTTCTTGCGCCTTCACATGCCTTTTTGATTTGTGAAAGATCATCAAGCGTGCGGTAGACAAACACGTTATCGCGGTCTTTACCTTCAATTGGCGGCACAAATGGGTACGAACCGGTCGCGAGCACGAGTTGGTCGTAACCCAGCACATCTTCACCATCAAGCAGAATGCGCTTTTGCTCTCTGTCGATGCCTGTTACTTGGCTGCCAAGTACGAGTTGGATGCCATGCATGTCGTACCATTCTTGGTTACTCAGCATCAAATCATCATGAGACTTACCCGCAAACAAAGAGGACAACTGTACACGGTCATACGCGATAAAGCGCTCTGCACCAATCACGGTAACTCGGTGCTCCAAATGCGCGTTTTTCTGCACTAATTGCTCGACGAGGTGTTGCCCGACCATACCGTTGCCTACCACAACGATGTGGCTCAATGCGTTCTTTACTGGAATCGTTAAAGGACTGTTCATCGCTGCCTCCTTATGCCGTTTGCGCTGCGGTTTTAGGTTTGTCTTCTTTCGAAGCAGGAATCTCGACTTTGGATTGCTTCTCGTAAAGGAACTTCAACACCGCTTGTCGACACTTTTGATACTGCGCATCATCCGCCAGTGCTACACGCTCGCGAGGGCGAGGTAGATTCACTTCTAACACTTCACCAATGGTTGCCGCCGGCCCGTTAGTCATCATCACGATTTTGTCGGATAGCAGCACCGCTTCATCCACGTCGTGGGTAATCATGATGACGGTATTGTTTAACTCGGCTTGGATCTTCATCAGTGCATCCTGTAGATGTGCACGTGTTAACGCATCCAACGCGCCAAATGGTTCATCCATCAGCAAAACCTTTGGTTGAAGTGCCAGTGCTCTCGCAATACCGACTCGCTGCTTCATACCACCTGAGATTTCATCCGGCTTTTTGTGCGCGGCATGCTGCATTTGAATCAACTCCAAATAGTGGTTAACTTGCTCCTGAATCCACACTTTGCCCTTTTTTCCGGCGATTTGTTTTACTGCGAGCTCAACGTTTTGATACACAGTGAGCCAAGGCAATAATGAATGGTTTTGGAACACAACTGCGCGGTCAGGTCCCGGTCCAGCTACTTCTCGTCCATCGACGATCACGCCGCCGTCTGTTGGCATGTGCAGCCCTGCGACTAAGTTCAATACCGTTGATTTACCGCAGCCAGAGTGACCAATTAGGGATACAAACTCACCTTTATTGATTTGTAAATCGACGTTCTTAAGCGCGATGAACTCGCCATCTGGCGTTGGGAATCGCATCCCTAAACGCGTTAGATCTAATAATGCTTTTTCCATGATCGTTTCCCTTATCTCAACGCTTGTTGTTTATTCCAAGACAGCCACTTTTGAAGTTGCAGCATGCCTCTATCGAGCATCAAACCGATAAAACCAATGGTGATGACTGCCACCATGATGCGCCCCAATGATGCTGAACTGCCGTTCTGGAACTCATCCCAAACGAACTTGCCTAACCCTGGGTTCTGCGCGAGCATCTCTGCCGCAATCAATACCATCCAAGCGATACCTAAAGAGAGACGTAAACCTGTGAAGATCATTGGAATGGCAGAAGGTAAAACGATGGTGCGAATGTGCTGCCACCATGAAAGTTGGAGCACTTTACTCACGTTGATTAAGTCTTTATCAACGCTCGTCACACCCACAGCGGTGTTAATCAGCGTCGGCCACAAGCTACACAGCGCCACTGTGATCAGAGAGTTAATGAACGACTTAGCAAACATCGGGTCATCACTCACATAAGTGGCACTCACGACCATAGTGACGATAGGCAGCCAAGCCAAAGGTGATACGGGCTTGAGCAATTGAATGATTGGGTTGAACGCTTGATACAGCCCTTGATTAAGACCAAGCACGATGCCAAGCGGAATTGCGATGACAGTCGCCAGTAAAAAGCCCGCGGTTACAGTCACTAGGCTTGTTATGATTTGATCGAAGAACGTCGGTTTACCTGTGTAGGGACGAATCTTCACTTCCGCGTCCGGATTCTTGGCTAACTTCGCAGCATTGCGCTTTTCCTGACGCTCGATAAACGCTTGTTCCTTTTCTCGCTCTTGCCAATGGTCATCGACAAGGTTGCTGAACTGCTGAAAAGTTTGCACTGGCCCCGGTAGCGTACCTAATGAAGTTTGTACTTCTCTCGCTGCTAAGTGCCACATTGCCAAAAAGATCAGCAAACCAATGACGGGCAAAAGCACCAGCCGACTTCGGTTCACTACCTGCTTAGCAGGAAAAAGGGAAATGACATTACTAGACATACTCACTCCTAAGAAATTTACATCCTTGTTGCCACAAGCGAATTCCCTCGCCTGTGGCGTTTATCGTTATGGTTAAACCTTGTCTTTTCCTTTAAGCCCGATAGAGAACTTCTCCAGATATTTATTTGGCTCACGACCGTCATAAACGATGTTGTCGATAAAGTGTGTTTGTGGCGCACGGAAACCATCTTCAGCACTAAAATCTGGGAAGTCTTTTTTGCTCAACACACCATCTTCAATTAGTGCTTGAGCCGCTTGTTGGTAGATATCTGGACGGTAAACCTCTTTTGCCACATCCATGTACCAATCATCGGATTTCTCGCTTGAGATCTGCCCCCATCGACGCATTTGGGTCAGGTACCAAATCGCATCGCTGTAATACGGATACGTGGCGTTATGACGGAAGAACACGTTGAAATCTGGCACGTCTCGTTTGTCGCCTTCCTCGTATTCAAACGTGCCGGTCATTGAGTTGGCGATAACTTCGGCATCGGCTCCAACGTATTCGCTTTTTGATAGCATCTTCACTGCTTCTTGGCGGTTGGCATTGTCATTTTCATCCAACCAATGTGCCGCTCGAAGCAAGGCTTTCACTACGCGAATGTGTGTGTTTGGATACTTCTCAGCCCAAGCTTTGGAAACACCAAACACTTTCTCTGGGTTGTTCTTCCAGATCTCGTAATCGGTCACGACTGGTGTGCCAATGCCTTTGAATACGGCTTGTTGGTTCCATGGTTCGCCTACGCAGTACCCTTTGATCGTGCCCGCTTCCATTGTTGCTGGCATTTGTGGTGGCGGTGTAACACTCAAAAGAACGTCAGCGTCCAACTGGCCACTGTTATCGCCTGAGTCTGGTGCGTAAAAGCCTGGATGAATCCCGCCTGCCGCTAACCAGTAACGCAACTCATAGTTGTGTGTCGATACAGGGAACACCATGCCCATGTTGAACGGTTTGCCTTTATCCAGATAGCTGTCGACCACAGGCTTAAGTGCATCCGCTTTGATTGGGTGAACTGGTTTGCCATCTGGTTGCTTTGGAATGTACTGCTTCATCTGCTCCCAAGTGTCATTGGAAACCGTAATTGCGTTGCCGTTCAAATCCATACTGAACGCGGTAATCACTTCTGCTTTTGTGCCGACACCAATCGTTGCGCCCAATGGCTGACCAGCAAGCATGTGCGCGCCAGCAAGCTCACCATCGATGACTCGGTCTAAAAGCACCTTCCAGTTTGCTTGCGCTTCTAAAGTGACGTACAAGCCTTCGTCTTCAAAAAAGCCTTTCTCATAAGCAACCGCCAGCGGTGCCATATCGGTTAACTTAATAAAACCAAACTTCAGGTCTTCAATTTCTGGCTCACCCAACTCTGCCTTTACGCTGACCGTGGTGAATACCGATAACGAAATTGCTGACACTTTCAGCATCGAACTCCATTTCATTGGTTTGCTCCCATAAAAAAAGCGCCACTACTCCGAAGAGCAGTAGCGCCGTTGCTAAGTCTACAATTACCGCCGTTGATAATTGAGATAAGCGATTCAACAATAAACCCAATTCTACTAATCCAATTACTGTGCCAACTTATTTTTTACAGTAAATACAATAAATTAGTTGATTCTACCGTTTCTAGTTCCCTGTTATTGCTTGCTGATAGTGCAACACGCACCACGTTAGAAAACGTACTCTAACCCCAAAGTGGTAGAGCAACTAATCAAGCACCTCCAAAGTAGTTATCAAATTCTTGGCAACTTGTGCGAGCGTTTGGCTCGATTGCATGGCTGAATTTCTAAGTGCTTTATAAGCCTGTTCTTCATCAACGCTGTGCATCTTCATCAGCAGACCTTTGGCTTTTTCCACCAGCTTGCGCTCTTCAATCTTATGGGTCAGCGATTCAATTTCCGATTGCATACTTTCGAATTTCGCTCTCACTAGTGTCGCATGTTCAATCCAAGGCTGAAGCGCAAACTCACTATCGTGCGGCATGAGCACATAGTCCATTTTTTCTTATAACCGATTGATATCATTAGATGATAACTGCTTTAAGACGATAAGAAGTGGTGCCGATTTTCTGCGGCAGAAATCGACGATCAAACGCAGTTCCGCGGTTGGTTGCTGCCATCCAACCACAACGCTTGCCGACGGTTCTCGTTGCATTAACGTTTCTAGTTGTGCCAATTGGCAGCCGATGATGTTGTCGTAATCTTTGCTCAATAAGCCGGACAATCGAGCCTGCTCTTGGAGGCTATCACAGCATACTATGATGGGTGTTTTTGACGTTGATTGAGTCATGCACATTCCTTGTTTATATCTCACTCACTAAGAGAGACATAACAAGGAATGTGCCAATTAAAGTTGAAGCGTTTTAACTAGAGGCGAGATGTTCTTTGAAGAAACCTAGTGTGCGTTCCCACGCGAGCGCCGCTTCTTCTGGTGCGTAGCGAGCCGTTGAGTCGTTATGGAAGCCATGGTTGACGTTTTCATACATTAACGCCTGATATTGCGCATCGTTCGCGATCAATTGCTGCTCATAGGCAGGCCATGTGTCGTTGACGCGCTTATCGAGCCCTGCGAAGTGAATCATCAACGGCCCTTTGACCTGCTTTTGAATCTCTTGCGCCGCCGGTGTTCCGTAGAAAGGCACACCTGCATCCAGCTCTTCTGGCATTACCGCTGCAAGCATATTAACGATGTATCCACCGAAACAGAACCCAACAGCGCCTAATTTACCGTTCCCACCCTCGTAGTGTTTAATGAAATTAGCAGCAGCAATAAAATCTTGTTCGATCTTGGCTCTGTCCATCTCTTTCTGCATGGCGCGACCTTCATCGTCGTTCCCCGGATAGCCACCGAGTGGATAAAGCGCGTCAGGAGCGAAAGCAATAAAGCCGTCTTTCGCGAGTCGTCTGGCGACATCTTTGATGTATGGGTTTAGGCCTCGATTTTCATGAATCACCAACACTGTCGGCGATTTTAAGGTCTTCTTTTGTGGCACAACCAAATAGCCGCGACCTTCCCCATGTCCATTAGGCGAAGCAAAGGTTTCATAGGTTGCTTTGATCTCAGGATCATTAAAAGAAACTTGCTCTGCGAGTGCATAATTTGGAGTCAGAGCATCAACCAGGGCCGTCATACTAAAACCTAAAACAGCGAGGCCACCAAGACGGTTGAGAAACTCTCGACGAGAGATTTTGCCATGTGCGTATTCGTCATACCAATCGAAAGCTTCTTGTGGAATGGGATGTGACGCCTTGTTGTTAGAATTTGAGTGCTTTAGAACCATTATCCTTGTCCTCATTTCTTATCGAAAAGTAAACTCATCAGGCCTCACTGATGTTTGCCCCAATCAGCTGTGAGACACTTCAAGTGATAAATACATCACTGACAAGCTTACACAAACAATAGATAAAGGATTCCGATCCAACAACGTTTCGCGGTTAGCTCGTCACAGGATTAACTGCCACAACAATAGTTTTCCCAATAAGTAAACGCATGTTCAAAGGCCTGTTCCCTATCGTGCACTTGAGCAAAGAGTACAACTGTCATCGTTGCCAAAACCGTATTCGCCATTTGGTTCATGTCATCTTCTGACGTCCCAAACGGACAGTTCGTAGGCATTGGCACCTCAGACAGCATTTGCTCCGTCCAGTAGTGCGATGTCACGCCGCTTGTTTGGCTTAACCATACCGTTTGGCTTACTTTCGGGTTGTATTCTGATTCGCCCGATTGCCCTTTGAATGACACAACGGCGTGAGCGGTTTGACCGATTTCATATTCGACTTCTGCATGAAGTTGTTGGAAACCAGGATGGAAGCTACCACGAATACCAACCGTTGCTTGCCCCGGATTCAATGTTCGAACCACGGTATTAATCGGCGTTCTAAGCCCATAACGATTCTTCCAACCGATCATGGTTTCTGCTTGAGGAGCAAATGCACTGAGCGGTAGATACACGATGTTTTGTGTTTCTAACACACGCTTTGCGTCTTCTGCTGATTCCGCTTTCGTAATAGCAAATTTGCCGAGGTAATCTTCGGCGTGTAAACGTCCAGATTGACGGTCGTGATAGCCATGCATCAGCACTTTATGACCATTATCGGCAAGGATCTTCGCTGCCAACAGGTGCCAAGGCTGACCTGCCGCTTCACGTTTGCCTGCGTAACATGGCCAGTCGATGTCTGCACCAATAGCAGGCATGCGGGATTGGAATGCTTTTACAAAGCCAGCGATTTCTTGTTGAGTCTCGTTTTGTACGCGGATCAGCATCAGCAGCATTGCCATTTGATCATCATCGCACTCTCCGTTTAGGTATTCATCCATAACTCGAAACGCTTGATCAAAGTTCAGTGGTTTTCTACCACGTTCGCCACGACCGACTGTTCTGATACATTCCAAAATGCTGCTCATATTCCCTCGTATTCCGTCACTGACTGTACGGTTTCTATTAGTTGTTCGCGCAGTTTGACAACTTCTCCCATCACAATCAATGCTGGGCTGATGCCTTTAAGTGTAATCGATAACTCATTGAGCTGATTGAGTTGGGTCACATGAACTTGCTGCTGAGGGCTGCAACCATGAGTGATGACCGCAACAGGGAAATCTTGGTTCAAACCAGCGCCGACTAAACCGATTTGTATGTCTGCCGATTTTTCTAATCCCATGTAGAACACCAATGTTTGTCCGCTTTGCATCAGTTGGCTCCACGCTTCAAATGCGCCTGTTACCACTTGCCCTGTAACAAAGGTAACGCTGCGAGCAACGCCACGATGAGTCAGCGGAATCAAGCTGTTTGCTGAACATCCAATCGCAGCAGTAATACCGGGGATGACTTCGTAAGCGATAGAGTGTTTGACGAGTGCTAATGCTTCTTCGCCTCCACGACCAAATACAAAAGGATCTCCCCCTTTTAAGCGCACAACTCGCTTTCCTTGTAGAGCGAGCGACACCAACAAATTACAGATTTCTTCCTGACCAATACTAGGTTGTCCGCATCGTTTGCCCACGTAAATCCAATCGGCTTGTGGCGAAGCCAACTCCAAAATATCTTTGTTAACCAAACGGTCGTATAGCAATACCTCTGCCGATATAATCGCTTTCACTGCCTTCACGGTTAACAAGTCTGGATCGTGCGGTCCTGCTCCGACAATCGAGACAAAACCTTTGTGGTTCGCATCTAGATCTGCGGAGTGATTTTCTAGAAGTTGGTTCAGTTTGCTTGCTTGGTCATGCTTAGAAAAGCGAGACGAGCGTTCTTGATTCTGACTCGCTTGTCCTTTCTTAAACCAAGACTTTTGATAAGGCGCTTCCATGTGCTTATCCTCTTTATGATTTACTTTATTTGCATCGCCAGACTTTGCTGGCTCGCTTGCTGTTTGCCCTTTTGATGCTGATGGCTGTCGACCATTTGTTTGATTTGAGAGACGCATGAGCCACAGTTGGTACCGCATTTGAGTTTGTTTTGAAGTTGGGTCAGTGAAGTGCAGTCTTGTTTCTCCATCGCGTCATGTATTTGTTTATCGGTGACACGGAAACAACTACAAACCAGTTTGGCGCTGCTTTGCGATTGAGTGATGGTAAGCAGTTGCGATAACTCTATCGGCTTGCCAATCAAGTGCGTAAAGTTGGTGTAATCGGTTTGAATCGGTTCACTAGACACCACCAAAACAGAACGAATGATACGAACGTCTCCAACAAGATCGTAATCCACTGCTAGCCAACCTTGGGCAATATCAATCGTGATCCTGCGGCTCTTTTCCGTTCGACAAAAACTCTGCTTTTTTGGTCGTTTATCGTGTGCGAAGCGCCAGATGCCCAAATTACTTTCTGCTTGAAATGCGCTGTAGAGAAACTTGCCGGAATCAAACTGTGTCCCGATGAACATACCGTAGGTTTTTACCGCTGCGTCTTGCACTTCAACATAAGACGACTTAAACGCAGGTTGCCCAGAAATAGGGTCTTTTGCGCTGTTTATTATCGCGTTAACACTGCTTTCACCGCCATATCGGCCCGCCCAGTGCATTGACATAAACAGCTCCTGAAACCCCAAACCTTCATCAATGGCAACTTTGGCATAAATACCGGTGTTTGAAGTAGGCTGGAACAGCTTGATGAGCTGTCCGGCTTTTAAGCGATTTTGAGTGGCGGAGAGTGTGTTCATGTACACGGTTGGCTCTAACTCAGAGGCGGCAAGGTGTGCGATATGCCCTGTACGCGTCATGGTATGCCATTGGTCGCGTTGTCTGCCCGTATTGAGCCACCAGCCTTTTGTTCTCTCTAAGCGTTGAGGCAATTCACTGGTCACGACAAAACGCGCTTTACCATCTGGGTGCGAATAGATTCCTTCAGCAAAAGGGCGCTCTCCTCCCCATTGTGTCGGCACCCACTCCTCGTATTCTTGCTCGGTTAAGTTCGCGTATTGTGATAGGTCGAGCTTCAATGGCGAATCAGTATTCATGCCTGTCATCGCCGCATATTCCCTGAATACCGCCCGCTCAGAAGTAAACGCAAAGCCATTTTGTGTCTTTTCCAATGTACACAGAGCTTGTCCGACTTGGCTTATCGCCCACCAATCTGGTTTTGCTTCACCAGGAGGCGTTTGAAACTGACGCTGCCTTGAAAGTCGACGTTCAGAGTTGGTTACCATACCTTGTTTCTCACCCCAACCAGCGGCCGGCAGCAACAGATCCGCGTAATGCGCTACATCCGAATCCGCTGTAATATCAGACACAATCACAAAAGGACAAGCCTCTAACGCGCGCTTAACCATCTGATTATCAGGCAAAGAAACCACGGGATTGGTTGCCATGATCCACAGAACTTTAATCTCCCCACGTTCTACCGCCTCAAACAGTTCAACGGCTTTTAAACCGGGCTGAGTGGCAATTTCTGGTGAATCCCAAAACGCCTGCACTTGCTTGATAGAATCTGCGTCAAAAGCGCGATGAACCGCTAGTTGGTTTGCCAAACCACCGACTTCTCGCCCACCCATCGCATTCGGCTGACCTGTAATAGAAAACGGCCCACAACCTGACTTGGCAATTTTACCTGACGCCAAATGTGCATTAATAATGGCATTGCCTTTATCAACACCATTTTCGGCTTGGTTAACCCCTTGGCAAAACAGCGTGATTGCGCTTGGGCTTTGTGCAAACCATTGGAAGAAGGTGGTCAGCTTTTCTTCTGAAATGCCAATGGAAGACGTTAGATTAGTGACATCGTAACGAAAATCAGTAGCTTCTTCTGCAAGCGCAGCAAACCCTTCGGTATGGGAATTTATATATTCAGAATCAATACATTGCTGCTCGATAAGAAACTTGAGAAGCCCATTAAAAAGTGACACATCCCCATCGTTTTTAATCGGTAGATGCAAATCCGCTTGCTGCGCTGTGACCGTTTCACGCGGGTCAATGACCACCAGCTTGAGGTTAGGATTGTTTTCTCTCGCTTGTTGAATACGTCGAAATAGAACAGGGTGCGTCCAAGCGGTATTGGCACCACAAATGATCAATAGCTCAGTCTTATCAATGTCATCGTAATTGACGGGAACGACATCTTCACCAAATGCTCGTACATGAGCCGCAACCGCCGAAGACATACACAAACGGGAGTTAGTATCGATGTTTGCGCTGCCAACATAGCCTTTCATGAGTTTGTTGGCGACGTAATAGTCTTCCGTCAACAACTGACCAGAAACATACATCGCGACAGAATCAGGTCCAAACTCCGCTTTTGCTTGATGGATCTCTTGTGCAATTAAGTCTGTGACCGACTGCCATGACACTTCTTTTTCCCTTAGCTTGGGGTAGAGCAATCTTGAAGGCATTTGTAAGCTTTCTGCTAATGCGACACCCTTTACACACAGTGAACCGGAATTGGCCGGATGAAGCGCATCTCCAATAATCTTGTTATTGCTGATTTCAATTCCGCAGCCTACTCCGCAATACGGACAAGTTGTCTTTCTACACCCTTGTGACATAACGCCTCCTGCGCGACTAATCCTAAATTACAGGCAAAAAAAAGCCTCTCCCGAATCGAGAGAGGCAGCAATGCCTTTAACGCTGTTAGTACATTTTCAAAAGTAATACCCTATCCCGCTCTCGCCTGCTATAGAGAGCGGTGCATCGAGTTAACGATGAACATTTATATCAAAGCAAACGAGGTGCCAAGATTGAAAATCTTTAATTTACAAAACGTTAGAACGTAAAAAACTATTGCAAAGTAATACCGCGCACTGATTGAGTGCAAGTTTCGTTCATTATCGTGCAGGGTTACTTTACTAATTCCATGACCAATCTAGACTCTTCGTCACCGAAATAATGCGCTTCTTCTTTTAATACTTTGAAGCCAAGGGAGAGGTACAAAGACAATGCAGGCTGATTATTCGGATCGACCGTCAACTTCACACTTGAGCCCAACTTCAACGGCGCGATGGCACTTTCAATCAGAGAACGCGCAATACCCTTACCACGATGTTGAGTATCGACAGCCAGTGACATGATCCAATATTGCTGCGCATTTGTGCTTGTCGTCAGCAAAATATACCCTGCGACTTGCTCCCCCTCTTTCGCCACTAGTAAGCTTTCCCCCCAACAATCAAAAGCTTGTCGAAAGAAAAATTGAGGATAGGCATGTTCTCCAAATAAAGTATTTTCAAGCGTATACACAGCCAATAAGTCGTCTTTATGTGCAGACAGAATGTCCATTCAATAATTCCTCCTTTAACATTTGTGGCGGCAGTATATACCTAAAACTCATCTAAATGCAGGACTCATAGACCTGACACTTGCTAACTCTCCAATATGCACCATGGCACATTAAGTAAGAGCACGCTTCTTTAGCATATACATCCATGATTAAGTTTTAACCACGAAATCAAAAACCACCCATTAGTAAAAATTTGAAATATAACACCAATTTATTGCTTAAATTTTAGATTAAAACTCTAGTTTTTAAAAAAATTCATAGTTTGATAAGTTACAACCACCCCTTATATTCAGCATGATTCACCACACTTCCGATGTGATAACAAACACCAAAACCTATACCATTCTCCGCATTATTATTTTTATAAAAGCGAGTTTTAAGTGAAAGAATCTCGAAATGCGTTAAATTCCAGTGAATTAAACACAACAACATCTTGGTCAAAACACGATACACATTGGGTCCTTAGTCTGTTTGGAACAGCCGTTGGTGCAGGCATTCTATTTCTGCCGATCAACCTTGGTATTGGCGGCTTTTGGCCGTTAGTCGCAATGGCTGTGCTTGCTTTCCCAATGACTTATCTTGCCCACCGTGGTTTAGCTCGCTTTGTACTGTCTTCCAAGATCAAAAATGCAGACTTTACTGATGTAGTGGAAGAGCACTTTGGCGCAAAAGCGGGTCGCTCTATTTCACTGCTGTATTTTCTTTCGATCTTCCCGATCCTGTTAATTTACGGCGTCGGTATTACCAATACCGTAGACAGTTTTATGGTTAACCAAGCTGATATGGCTTCTTTGCCTCGCCCTCTACTTTCAGGTGTACTAGTGTTTGCATTAATTGCCATTATGATGGCGGGCGAAAAAGTCATGCTACGGGCTTTTGCCATTATGGTTTACCCATTAGTGGCTATTCTTGCCTTTCTTTCATTTTACTTGATACCAAACTGGACCATGCCAATCATGGACGCCCCTGAAGCGTCTGCTTTTGCTAGCACTATGTGGTTAGCGGTTCCTGTGGTTATTTTCTCGTTTAGTCACGCAGCTGCGATTTCAAGCTTTGCAAATGTGCAACGTCGCCATTATGGCGATCAAGCGGATGCGAAATCCGAAGTAATTCTTCGACGCACTAGCATCATGTTAATTGCGTTTGTGCTTATTTTTGTCTTTTCGTGTGTATTAGCGCTGTCACCAGAGCAATTGGCTCAAGCTAAAGAACAAAACGTGTCGGTGCTGTCTTATTTAGCCAATGCAACAGACAACCCATTTATCGCAACGCTTGGTCCTTTGGTGGCTTTTGTTGCTATCACTTCCTCTTTTCTTGGGCACTTTTTAGGTGCACGCGAAAGCTTAAATGGTTTAATTACCAAACACTCTAAACTGTCTGAAAAGCGGGTTGATCGTATCAGCGTTGCAGTACTTTTCTTTTCAATCTGGGCAGCAGCGATCATGAACCCAAGCATTCTTGGTATGATGGAAGCGTTGTCAGGGCCTGTTATCGCGATGATCTTATTTATTATGCCAATGTTAGCGGTATACAAAATCGATGCATTGAAACAATATCGTGGAAATGGCTCAACTTACTTTGTTTTAACTGCGGGCATTGTAGCGGTAAGTGCATTGATTTTTAGCTTCTTCAGCTAAAAAGTAGTTATTAGGTTGGATTTTCAGGGGAATACCTTATACGAGATTAAGGTGATTCCCTGAATTTTCTTACTCTTAAGCGGGTAACCATCGTTACCATTGACTCTTAAATAAGAGCAAAAACGCCCGCAATCATAAGTACTGAAGCGATACAAGTGCGGCCAATAATACCGAAGTGTGAAGGTTGAATCATTTCATTATGCATAGTTAATCTCCTGTTTATTATAAAAGCCATTTTTTATTGGCTTAATAACACTATGTCTAATATCGAGTTTTTTAACAACCCATACAAACATTAAATATTTATGACAGAAAGATAATTTTTTAGCGAACCAGCCATCTTTCGAGATGCGAATCGCACCGACTAAATGATGAAACTTACACCACTAACAATGTTCGACACACTAGATTCGTCGCACTGTTTATCTTGTCGTTAAATCAATCTTTCCACTTTTGAACAGATTTATCATTATAAATCATAATATTAGCCTCACCTTTCGCGAAACTTTCTTCACAAGCCGTTTGTAACTCGGAATCCATCCGCACTTAGCCAATAAGAAGTGATAGACTTACCTAGTATTAGGGTTAAACGAGATCACATTTTATTAATAAGCTCATGCACTTTCCGATTAAAACGCTAACTTGCGCGCTGTTCTCAGTACTTGGATTCTTCTTCCATCCAACCCATGTACTTGCCAACACAGAAAAACAGAGCTATCTGGAAGAACACATTTCTCCTCAAAGCAGCTCCATGCTCAATCTCTATTTTCGTTCAATGGGTAAGCCGCGCTCAATTGAAGAAGATGAATTAGTTGCGCCACAGAATGCGTCAGCGGAATCTCTTGCGCTTTATTACTTTGCGCGCCTATACCTAAAGCGCTACGAAGGCGTTCCGCTGCCCAAAGATATGCCTGATTTAATTGAGTTTGGGAAAGCGCATCATTTACCGTGGGTAGTCGCTGAAGCACAGCTTAATAAAGCGGTAACCATGATTGAACTAGACGATAATTGGAATGCAGAACTTGTACTCCATGACATCATCGCTGAAGCCCGCGATCTCGGCTACTTAGCGCTAGAAGGAAGAGCATATCGCTGGCTAGGGAACTTAGAGGTTTCACGGAATCAACTACGTAGCGGACTCAAGTATTACCGAACCGCCTATGAGTTGTTAGAGAGAACCGTGTTTGAAATGCAAGTTGCCATGACGCTGAATAACATCGGTACCGTCTATATCGATGCATCCGATTGGGCTCGCGCCAGTAGCTACCTTACGCAAGCACTCGATACCTATTTAAACAGCAAATATCAATATGACAACAGCCTTTTCATTGGGGTTATCTACGCAAACTTAAGTATTGTTCACTTAAGCAGTGGAGATAGCGAAAAGGCAGAATACTATTTTAATGAAGCAATCCGACTCTCAATGCAAACGGGGTCAGACGTCATCAAACATTATTCATTATCCAGCTTCTCACAAATGTTAAGTTCGATAGGGAAAATTGATGAAGCGTTGATGGTTGCACAGCGTTGCGTAGCTCTCCCTATCACGGGAAACGTAGAGGCGAAGAAAATGCCTTGTTATGAAGCATATGCAGAAGCATACCTCGCAGATGAACAATACGATAAAGCTATTTCGACAGCTATCAACGTACTTGAGCAAACTAAATCAACCGATGAGCTAGAAATACGACAGCGCATTGATATGCTGTCGGTCCTAGTAAACGCGAATCAAACCCTTAATAATTTTGAAGCGGCTTTTCGTTACTTAACTCAATTAAGAGAGCTAGAAGCTGAATTTTCTCATCATATTCACGGCGAAGAGATGATTAACATTAAGTTTGACCTCGAAGCTAAGTTAGCTCAAAAAGAACTCAAGCTACTAGAAACGAAAAATGCGTTGCAAGCCTCAGAGCTGCGCTCACAACGCTATAGAGAAATGTTCTACTTTATCGCTATCGCAGCGATTGGTGTCGTTGGCTTTCGTTACGTACTGCGCGTTAGGCGTATTAATAAAGCACTCACTCAAGAAAATACTACCGATCCATTAACTCAATTGCACAACCGTCGCTACCTTCCCATTTGGCTGGATAAAATGGCTCGTAGAAGCCCAGATAGAACGTTTGCCTTAGCCGTATTAGATATCGATCATTTTAAAACGTTTAACGATGAATATGGGCATGATATTGGCGACAAGATGTTAATTCATATTGCCAGGTTATTTAATGAATCGACTCGCTCTGGAGACCTACTCATCCGTTGGGGTGGAGAGGAGTTTGTCTTATTATTTGAAGTAAACAGAACTGAAGATTGCGCTAAATTCTTGGATCGATTGAGATATATCGTGGAAAACACGCCACTAGTGGTTGACTCTAAGTCATTAAACGCGACAATTTCTCTCGGGGCTGTCGACAGACTGTCCGTAAAAACTATTCAACAAGAATGGGATCAATGGTTTTTCTTCGCAGATCAAGCTTTGTATGACGCAAAGCAAGCAGGAAGAAATCGCTTCGTTATTCACCCGACGTCATAAGAGCAAAATGAAAAAAATCCTAACCATCGCTATTTTTGCGCCTGCACTTCTCACTGCGTGTAGTAACCATCAAGCCTCTCAACTGGGAATGCGCAGCAGCAGTGTTAACGTATATGCCCAGAAAATGAGTAACACTCAGTTGTGCGAGACCCTCTACTACAACCGTGCAACCAACCAAACCAAAGTTGCGATTGGCGCTGAGTTTAACCGACGTGGTTTAAACAAGAAGTGGTGTGATAGTGAGTTCAATAAGCTATACATCAAAAAGTGGATTGATAACGTGTTACCCAAAGAAAAGGCCAAACCGAAGAAACCAATGGCGACAATTCAACCAGCTTCAACTAAATAATCCTTCCTCTCAAAGCAGACAGTACGACCATATTTTCTGCTTTTTACTTTTCATGCATGCGCTATTCGACATTAAAAAACCCTATAATTTCAGTGAATTAACACTGACTCATGTTGTTCGTCGAACTTTTGACGTAAACAAGTTGTAAATGGTTTTCGTCCTTATTCTTTGTCGTTAGCTTTGTTTATTCCTGTTAGAGGAATATGAAACAGGAGCTAAAAAATTCCAAACAAAGACATGAGGTCAAAAATGGAAATACGCATTAACCGCCTATTTGCTGCTATGTTGGCAGTAGGCATTGCACCTGCCGTCTCGGCGTTTGATCCACTCTATTCTGAACAATGGCACTTAGACAACACAGGGCAAACTGCTTTTGCAGCTAACCCAGCTGTTGCTGGGAACGACCTAAACACCAAGCTCACTCAAGCAATGGGTATTGCGGGTATTGGTGTAAAAGTCGCGGTCATTGATTCTGGAGTGCAGATCGATCACCCAGATCTTGCAGGTAATATAGTTACAGGTAGCAGAAACTTCGTCGAAGACTCTTCTTTCCCATTAAGTTATCCGGTTGATACCAATGGTCACGGCACTGCTGTCGCCGGTTTGATCAGCGCAGTCGGCAACAATGGTGAAGGTGGACGCGGTGTTGCTTCTCACTCTTCTCTTATTGGTTTTAACTGGTTAGCCAACCAGACATTAGAAGGCTGGCTAATCTCTCACGGCATGGACCCAGCCACACGCGATGTTCGTGTATTTAACCAAAGCTATGGTTTCAGCCCGATCAACCCAATAACTTTTGATGAAAGCGATCCTCAACTTAAACTTGAAATGGACGTGATAAAAAATGTCAGCGAGAGTAACTCATGGGGACGCGGTGCTGTATTTGTTAAGTCAGCCGGCAATGGTTATCGCTATTTCAATGCGGGAAGATTCTTCGTATTACCAAGTAACTTCTTTGCTGGTGGAGACAACCAAGGCTTGCCGATGCACAACTCCGCTCAGTCTTATGACAACGCCAACTATTTTAATTTAATCACCAGTGCACTACGTGCGGATGGCACGCGAGCGAGTTACTCATCGGTGGGGTCTAACGTGTGGGTTGCCGCACCAGCAGGTGAATATGGGCAAGACTTCCCTGCCATGGTCACCACCGATTTGATGGGTTGTGAAGAAGGGCAAAATACCAGCGACGGACTTGGTATCAATGGCTTACACGGCGGAACGGAGCTAGACCCGAACTGTAACTATACCAGTACAATGAACGGAACCTCGTCTGCTGCGCCAAACACGTCCGGTGCCATCGCGGCAATCATGTCCACGAATCATGCACTTTCTGCTCGTGATGTACGTGCTTTGCTAGCAGAGACAGCAAAAGTAACGGATAAAACGCATCCAGGCGTACAACTTGAATTTACTAACCACAAAGGTGAACAGGTTAGCTACGAGGCCATTTCTCCTTGGCAGAAAAACGCTGCAGGCGTAGATTTCCATACTTTTTATGGCTTCGGCGCTGTCGATTTGGATGAAGCAATGCAACGTGCTCGCATGACGAATCGTGTTTTACCGCCTCAAGTTATTACGCCTTGGGTTAATAATGCTAAAGAAGTCAGTGTACCCGATGCGAGTCTGGCTGGCGGTTCATCAAGTATCGCTATTGCCGATGAGCTGAAGGTAGAATCCGTTCAAGTGAAATTGACATTAGACCACTCTCGCCTGCCCGACTTAGCTATCGAGCTCGTTTCGCCATCAGGGACTCGTTCAGTTTTGCAAACACCACGTAATGGTCTTGTTGGTCAATCTCTTGACCCAACAATTACTGGCTACAAAGACCAATTAATGTTGTCTAACCAGTTCTATGGCGAAGATGCAAAAGGCGAATGGACATTACGAGCAATCGATACGAATGGCGACGAAGTCTTTTCTTACATTGCATATTTTAACTCTTCAACCATCTATGACGTTCCGATGGCAAACAACGCTCAGCCAGGTGTTATTAAGAACTGGTCGATGCGCATCTTTGGACACTAAGGAGTCAATTACATGAAATACATATCATTTTCTATGCTGGCTCTTTCTATGATGACGGCTAGCGCATACGCTGAGCAACAACTCTCTCAACAACTCGCACCTGAACTGTTTGTGCCTTCAGAAGCGGTTGAGATTAATGGCCAAGATTATCGCAAGGTGCAAACGGGTACAGCTAGGAGCCTATCCGAAGAAGTAAAACTTCAAGCCGGTGATGAAGTGTTTAAGAATGCGTTTAGCAATGTATCCAAGGCCACTGGACTGGTTTACATCACGGTAAACAACCCTAACGAAGCGAAATCGGTCGCCAAAGAGCTAAAGCTGGAAGTTGTCTTCGCAGAGGGAGAGTCTGCGGTGTTAAAAGCATCTCAAGATCAAGACCTACTGAGCATTAGCGACTATCTAAACGCAGACAGCCGGGTAAAAGCGTCTAAAATTGAACTAAACAGCGGTAAGTACCGTGCACAATAATTCTCTAGCAAGAGAAGTTGGCTGATAAAACCATGCCTCGGCAATTGCTGAGGCATTTTTATAGGTGGGTATAGAAACCCTCTTTTTCTTTTGTAGATTACTACGGAACTAGCATGATATTTAGGAGAGCGTGTCCGGCAGCGCCTGTCATTTCTTAAATAAAATAACTTCGGTTCTTAGTCTATCCTGCGTGGTTTCTTGCGGGTTATCTAAGTAGCGCTCAATCCCTAATGGGCTGGTTTTGGCTTTCATACCACTCTGACGAACCAAGTTCATCGCTAAAGCCCATGCATTTCCCAAAAACTGATATTCCCCACGGTGCTCGACGACGAATGTTTCACTCTCAGGTATGGTACCGGAAACCGCTCCCTCTGGCGCAGTTACTGCGTTCTCAAGTGGCAAGCAAGTGATAAACTCAAACGTGTCTTTCTGCATATCCATCGACTGGTAATAACAAAATAACTCACCGTTCACAGATAAGCCCTTGTCATCAACTATCTGCTTTAACTTGTGAACTTGTTCTTCTATTACCGGACCTAATTCTGGAATGCTGGCCTCGCCTTTAATTCCGATGTAATGAACCTGAGGCAGGGTTCGATTACCAATTTCAACCAAGTCTGAGAGCACTTGCCCGGTTTCAAGTTTGCTTTTGAGCATGCGTAGCCCACGTTGATAATCCATCTCTATCATCGATTTCAACTTACTTTTCAAAAAGAACAGATACCAAGGAACGCGTGATTGCATTTGCCATTCGACTAAACAACCATCTTGTGACGGCGTCACTATTAGAGTCACCTTTCCGTGACTCTTGATTGGGCGAAAGAAATGAAGCTCCATATCTAACCGATGTTCTTGAGTGCTTTCAAGTACGATGGCACCAGTCCCAATACGCTGACCATTCCATTGGTAACCGGCTCCAACGTGACCTTGATTATCGCTGAATGTCAGCTCGCAGCTCGGTTCAAGAATGATCCAAGGTGACCAATCAGGCCAGTTATTAAAATCCTTGAGATAGCCAATAATCTCGCTTTGATTCTTATTAATTTCAATACTTCTGCTGACCTGATAAGAAAGCATAACGGTTCCTCAAGTTTCCGCGTCACTAACTTCAGTCTAATTCAAATTCCAGTTTTTTCTTGTTTGACTGTGGGTTAGACGCACAAAGCTAGGAACGGAATTCCACTTTCGCACTAAATCGAACACCATCATCGTCCAGTATTAACGCCCATCCCATCCGTTCACATATGCGTTGTACGATAACAAGCCCACAACCGTAGCCGGCGTTGTACGTCTCGTTACCATCGTGACGATTCAGGATCTTAAGAGCATGACCATCCAACTCAATTTCAATATCCCCTACACTATAGCTAAAGGCGTTTTTAATCAGATTGTTGATAACAATGGTCACAAAACTCTCTGGAGCCGTCACTACACCACTATGTTGTTCGTGCAAAGCGTAATTCGAATCTTGCTTGGCAAATAAAGGAGCTAGCTCTTCCAACTGTTTTTGTAAACAAGTGAGAAGCTGATGCTCTCCGTAATGCTGAGGCTCTATTTTCTCTTTACCGAGCAAGAGAAACGCTTCTGTTAGTACGCGCATGTCTTCACAAGCTGACTGCATTCTCGCGATGGCTTTTTGCGCGACTCGAGGTTGTTCTGGAATACGCGTTAGAATGTCTGTTGAGCCTTTGATCACCATGATTGGCGTTCTCAACTCATGCGATGCAAAACGACTAAATTCTTGTTCTCGTTTGAAATAGCCCGCGATATCGTTTTTATTATCCAGCAAAGTTTGCTCTATCTGGCGTGTCTCGCTGAACTTTGTTTCAACTTGGAAAGCGGGTTGATCCGGTGACATTTGGCTGATTTTGTCTTCGATTTGCGCTAGTGGTCGAGACAATATTCGCACCATATAAATACCATACCCGACCATAACAAATGAAAATAAGCCACCGAGCAGTAGCGTAAACTGATGCAGCGAGCTTTCGTATTCGTCGAGGTAATCATCGGAGTCATCTTGAAACACAATGTACATAAGCCCCTTCCCTGAGGGGTGTTTCAATACGACAAAGTGTTTGTCTTCTTCACCAAGCAGATATTCGTAAAAACCGGGCGAAGTAAAAGAGAGCAACCAATCCGGTGTCGGTGCTTCACTCCAATATGAGTTGAACTCCAATACGTTTGGCAATGGCGCATCCCAGCCCTGTTTCTCGAAATTCTCACTATAAAGCGCAGCTTCAGTATCAAGCCAGTGATGTAAACTCAGCACTTCAAGTTTGTTTTCTGCCACATAAATCAGCGACCAAAAAAGAGTAAACATCACAAGCGTCATCACCCCAAAACCCCAACGGATCTTGCGATAAATACTTGGATATTCGTTATGCTTTAAGTCGGTAACCTTGTCCATGAATAGTCTCTAATCGTGATTCTTCAAAACCTTTGTCTAACGCGGTTCTTAAACCATAAATATGGCTACGAAGTGCATCACTTCCGGGTGGTTCGTCTCCCCACACACTATCGATCACTTCTGTGCGCGAAACCGATGCTGGAGCACGTTGGAGAAGTAACTTTAAAATCTTGGTTTGAATTCGGCTCAGCTTAATTTCTTTGTCTTTTCTCGTCACTTTGCCTGTGCGCGCATCTAAACAAATGTCCGCAAACTTGAGCGTTCCAATATCTTGCCTTGGACCGCGATTAGCCAAAGCATGAACACGCAAACTAAGCTCTTCCATCGCAAATGGCTTCATTAAATAGTCATCGCCTCCCGCTTTAAATGCCGCGATTTTGTCATCTAACGTATCTTTTGCGGTTAGGAAGAGGATTGGCGTTCCACAGAGCTGATCTTGTCGAAGTTTCTGTACCGTACTAATGCCATCGAGCTTAGGCATCATGATATCCATGATGATTACATCGTAATGATTACCCTCGATTAACTTCAGTGCGGCCTCACCATGATACGCACAATCGATAATCATGCCTTCAAGCTCAAGATAGTCCGCAATCGTCTCCGAGACATTGTGGTTGTCATCTACAATTAAAATTTTCATAAAAATCACATTTCTTCACGATCTCTTCACGATATGCCCAATAAGATACAGGCAATTTCCTAAACTAGCTCGTAAATTGAGGTTAATACAATGAAAAAACTCGCTCTTATTTCTGTAGTAGGTTTGGCATTGTCTGGTTGTGGTGGTTCAGGTGGTGGCAGCAATAGCGATAGCACACCAACTCAACCAGTAGTGAAACCAAGTGTAGCAATTGGCTCTGTTGAAGCGGTCAACGCTGAAGAAAACACGTTAACCGTCAATGGATATACATACCATGTGTCTGGGGTGGTTTATGGCGATACATCAATGCAATTGGCCGATGTAGAACCAAAAATGATGGTTCAAGTAGGAACAGATGTTCGTAAAGCGTCTGACGATGGCTTCTTAGTAACACTTGAGCCAACCATTACCGGACGTGTTACAGCAATTGATTATGTGAAGAAAACATTTACGGTAAACGGCGTAGATCTGCAGTTTGACGGTTTAAGTGATGATATAGAGATCAACGACTGGGTGATGGTGTCATCCTTGCCGACTGCTGATGCGGGTTATCGAGTGTTGTCTGTGGTCGAAATCGACGTAGATAACGATTACCCAACTCTTGGAAGCTACTACGAACTGGAAGGTCGCATTACTAGTATCGATGAAAATGCTGGCACGTTTAAGCTTGGTACAAATATAACCGTATCTTACGACAACATTAGCCAACTTAGCATCGGCCAATGGGTGGAAGTAGAAGGTGAAATGCAAAACGGCATCTTCATGGCAAATGAGGTAGAAGTTGAAGGCTACGACGTCATAAGCAATGACAGCGATGTGGAAGGCATCGTGACTTGGGTTGCAAATGATTACAGTGAGTTTTCATTAAACTACCGAGGTGCATTCTTCATCGATAACGCAACACGATTTGAAGATGGCAGCAAAGCGAACCTAAAACAAGGCCAAGAAGTGGAAGTAACGTCTGTCATGAAAAATGGCAAACGCATCGCTACCGTTATTGAGTTTGAGCAACCAGACTTTGACGATAACAACCAATGGCAAGGTAAAGAATTTGAATGTGAAGGATACGTATCAAACTACGATGCTGAAGCAAGAACATTTGACATCGAGCGTTGCGAAAACGACGCAGATCAATTGCTAAACAACACTACCGTTGTGATTGATGCACAAACACGCTTCCAAGGCATCGAAGAACTTAACCTAAATGGTGCTCGTGTCGAAGTCGATGGTGTAATCATCAACGACCAAAATATTGCCCGTGAAGTGGAGTTGGACGTTTACGACAACTGATCCCTTCTACGCTAAAGAAAAAGTGTCACTTCGGTGGCACTTTTTTGTTTTTCTATTTTTAAATCCTCTCTCTTCTTTTGGCTCACTTTAGTAGCGAAACCTTACAGTAAAAAAAGAGCGCCGATTGACGCTCTTTCCGATCTCTAATTGATAACCAATTATGCGGCCTCTGTCTGACCTATCCAATGATAATGGTGGTTGGCTTTTTTACCCACTAAACCGAGCTCTGCCAATTCCTCAAACACCTTGTCTACCTCTTCCGCAGATAACCTAAATTGTTTGGCAACGGCTTTTTTTGTGCACGTAATTTGATGCGTTTTAAGTGCATCGCTCACTTGCTCTAACAAAGTTTTCGGTTCCTTTGGTTCTTCTGGCTCCGGCGTTACTGGTATTTCTTGCTCTTCTTCCTCTTTAATATGAGGAAGATACCCCGCTGGCTCTGGATCGATATCGCGAACCGTTTTCAGTATCATGCCCTCATTTCGGCGATAGAAATGTCTGAACCGTTGCTCTTCACCAATCAGGCCGACAAAAAATGCAGCAAAGAAATCCAACAGAATCGAAAGAAATACAACCAAGCCAAGCTGAGCTTGCTGAGAGGTGGTACCAAATGCGTTGGCCAGGCTATCAATCAAACCAATAACTGAGCCTTGCGTGACCGGTGGTAAGCTATCACGTTCCATAGCCAAGCGTTGCTGCTCTTCGCGTAAGGTTTTGTTTTGCTCCTGAATGCGAGTTACACCGGTCGCGATACGCTCCATCTCGATGTATTTCTGCGCTGCCATATTGTTGAGTTCAATCTGTTTATCGATTGCCGCAATCTGGCGATTAAACGCTTCCACTTTCGCCTTCTCTACCGAAATATGACTTTGTGCGCTGTTTGTTGCACTGTTAATGCCACCAATACTACCGCCAATGGAGATCGCAGCTAAGACTAAATAAAACACGAGAGCGGTGGCCGCCCCTGTATAGTTGCGATGGGCTCGGCGCTCACCGTATTCATACCAAGCGTAGAACTTACCCGCTTCAAAAATAATCGCTAAACCACCAAATAAGGTTTGCATCATCGGGTTTTCGTCGATCGACAAAAACAGCAATAGAGAAAAAATAGTCGATGCTAAAATCGCAGCACCAGTGAATGCGTATACACTCACCATGGCAAATCGACCTTTAGGGTATCGATATCCAATCTGTTGTTCGTATTTCATTTGAGAAATTTCTTAAGATTAATCGCCCCTCCGACTAAGTAGGACGGACGTTCTGGCATGTACAAAGGAGCGCAGAATACCGTATCCTTTATTAAATTACTGTCATAATTCCGTTAATGGAAAACAAGTGAAGATTCGGTGTGCATTTTGAATCGATATCAGCCAAATCTAGCACGTAAAAACACCACCGCGACACCAACTAACCGATGCTTCAGTGACATATAAGAGAGATTAATTCAGTATCTTCAAAAGCGACTAGGCAAGACAGACAAGCTGAATTAGAAGTTATGAATGCCAGCCGAATCAAGACATGCCATCTGCCGTAACACGTTGCTTTAAATCGTAAAGAGCCAAGCTATTAAAGCGTTAAAAATAGGCAATAAAACAAATAATGCACACTTGCATCACCTTTTAGTAAACTGATAATTACATTGTTTGGTTAATTTGTTAGTATCCCGCGCCGAAGAAGATAAGCACTCAATTGTATGGAAAACACTCTAATACAGCATAAACACCATCGCTTGCACGCTATTGCGGTTATTATCGCGGTGTTGTTTCAGTTGTATTTAGCGTCCACAGCGACTCTTAACCCAACACAAGTTCACAACACAACCTGGCTTAACAAAGTTCAAAGTGAAAAGGTCTTACTGTGTACCGCAGATGGTTTCAAATGGGTGGATATCAGTACGCTGATTGAAGCTAACGCTCAACCTTCTTCTACGCTCATTCAAGATCTTAATTTACATGAAGGCTTTCAGTTTGAATGTCCACTTCTTCAAGCGGTTCAATTCTTTCTTTTGGTTGCGATTGGGCTATACCTGACTACCATCCATTGGCTACGCCGAGTCAAGAAAGTTCTGACGCCTTACCGATTTTCAAAATGCGATAAGCTCGTTTACAAACACATCGCTCCTAAGCACTCTCCGCCGAGTGTTTTTCCTGCCTAACAGGCATCTAATCATTAACAACTTTATTCAAGAATAACGATGACTCTGTTTGTTGTCCATTCAGAGAAGCTATTCATTCAAAAGGAAAAACACATGCTTAAATCATTTAAAACCGCCGCTATCGCGCTTATTGCTGTCATCGCTAGCCCACTGAGTTTAGCGCACGATTATGAAGCAGGAAAAATTCATATCGACCATCCATGGAGCCGCGAAGCGCCACCAAACGCACCTGTTATCGGTGGTTTTTTTCAATTAACCAACCACGGTGACAGTGAAGATGCATTGATCGCAGCAGAAAGCCCAATCGCAGGACATGTCGAAATTCACACACACAAGAAAGAAGATGGTGTGATGAAAATGATTAAGATTGACGAAGTGCGCGTTCCCGCCAATGACTCAGTGTTGTTCAAGCCAGGCAGCTTCCATTTAATGATTTTCAATCCAACACAAGCGCTCAAAGAAGGTGACCGCTTCCCTATGACGTTAACATTCAAAAACGCGGGTAAGGTGGAAGTAGAAATGGCGGTTGAAAAACAAGGACACATGGAAAAACACATGCACCATTAATGACGTAAACAAAAATGCCCGCTGATTTAGCGGGCATTTTTATTTCAGCTTAGTAGAAATCATTATTCCGATAGATCATAACCCGATTCTTCAGAAGAATAGCAGCGAGTAGCGCTTAGCGAGACGAAGTCATATACATAACAGCATGCTCGGACAATAAATCTGAATCACGCTCGTCCCTCGCGGTTCAGAATGACATTGAAAGATTTAAGAACCCCCAAAAGGTTCCCTACTCACATGAAACTCAATCTCTCAGCGAAGTCTTCCAACCATCATTTGATAAGCCTAAGCGAAGTCATAAATTTGGTAACAATGCCCATAGCGCAATTAGTTTTCTTTCTACTTGAAACAGACCTCAGCCCAACGAGCTAGGCCAGCAGTTACCGAGCCAAAATAATTTCCACTGACGACCGGAATATTTGGCAGTACGGTTTGCACCGCATCGCGCAAAATTGGCGAGCGTGCCGAACCACCAGTCATAAAGATAGCATCGGGTTTCACCCCAGCTTGCTCTACCGCTTCTGTCACCAACGCCGTCATTTTATTCTTCGGCGACTGAATCGCTTCGATCATTTCGTCTCGTTGCACATCGACTTCAATCAGTTCTGACAGTAAGTTGATGCCAGTTCGGTAAGAAGCTTGTTCTGAAAGCGCCACTTTCGCTTCTTCGGCACGGCGAACAATGTTGTAGCCTAAAGACTCATGATACACCTCTAGCAAACGAGCAAGCTTTTCTGGCTCTTGAGCCTGCTTTTGAAGCAACTTCAACGCGGATAGGTTCTCTCGCGAATAGAAATCACTCTGCGCTTCTACATTGTTGATTGCTATCGGGTTCCAGAATTGGGTGGTCGGCATCACAATACCTGACTCCATTTTGCTTTCCATGCCAAACGGGAACATGAGCTGCTTAAATGCTAACGCGATATCAAGATCATTCCCGCCGACGCGCTGGCCACTATGAGCTAACAAGCTTGCGGTCCTATCCGCTTTGCCACGCCAAGACGGCCCCATTTGAATCAACGAGCAGTCCGTTGTACCACCGCCAATATCGACCACTAGAATGGTTTTGTCTTCGCTGAGTGTCGCTTCATACTCTAGGCCCGCCGCGACAGGCTCAAACTGAAACTCCACATTTTGGAAGCCCGCACGTTTCGCTGCCCGCAACAAAATACGTTCAGCCTGAATGTTAGCCGTTTCACCGCCACGCCCATGGAAGTTAATTGGCCGGCCGATAACAGCATCGGTAATACTTTGCTGCGCATCGTTTTCGGCTTGCGACTTAATATTGTCCATCATCGCGCAGACAAGATCTTCGAAGAAAGCCAATTGCACGTCACGCAAACCAGAAGCGCCAAGAAAAGACTTCGGCGACTTTACGTAATAGATATCACGAGGATCTTCCAAATAAAGATTAAGCGCCGCCTGACCAAATGCAATGTCGTCAGATTCGAGATCAATACTTTCTTCTCTGTTTAAATTGATTGCCCGGCGTAAAACCTGCTCACCAACTTGATCTAATGGTTTAATATCTCGATGGCGAAATAAGTGCTCGGATACCGATTCACGAGTCGGTGCAGCAAGGGTGGAAGGAATAAATGGACTGCTCCCTTCTAGGTTAAGCATTACTGGCTCACCCGATTCCATTTTTGCCACTGAACAGTTTGCAGTGCCATAGTCAAAGCCGATAAACATAGTTCCTCCCACTAATAAGGGCCTGTAGACCGTTAAAAAGCCGGCAATGCTAACTTAATGGCATAGGAATTACTATCCTAAAATCGTGTGTAATTTAACGTGGCAAGTCTATCTAAGGTTTATTGCTCTCTTTTTTCATAGATGGCAAAACAACCGCAACCAATAACGCTAATAATAAGAATACAGGAGTAAGCGTTAACCCGTGCCAGATCGAATAACCGTCATGGAACAACCAGAAAATACCAACAGTCAAGAGATACGCAAAGTAACTGCAAAACACTAAGCTAATCGCAACAAAGCGAGTTCGATTGATAATAAGAATCCGCACTAGATACTGACTAAGAATACCAGAACAGTGCATGGCAAGCTGCCAATTGATGATAAAGAAAGCAAGCGCAATAAACCCTGCAACCACTAGTGAATCGTGAGTATTTAAAATAAAGTAGCTACCAAATCGGCTTATGATGATCGGGTAATCCCCTTCATATACTGTTGACCAAGATATCGCATTTGCTGCTGCAATATAATTCGCAAAATAAGCGATGGCGTAAAAAGTCGTTTGAGAACTGAACGGCTGAAATACATCCGTACAATATCCTCGCCATTCTTCTTTGTTGGCTGTAGGTCCAACCCAGTTACGTTTTTGATGAGCGACGCGCTCGGCGAATGCAGGTCCGTTGCGAAACAACAACCAAAATATATACAGTGAAAGTATGACCAAGAGTATCGAAAACATACCCTTCCCCCTCAGAAATTATCGGCTCCACTGCCAATGGCGTTGGGGTCGTAAACTGCACTTCCCTGCTATACTTATTTCATTTATCTGAACTTATTATTTTATTGCTGCCAAAACTTATTTAACGACATGCTAAACAGAAACATGGTCTCACTTGATGTTTAAGCTCAAAAACCTACTTGTAGGTTTAGCACACAAAAACAGGGCCTGCAGAATGGAGAAAAGGAAACCGCGACTTATTAACGAACATGAAGACGCTAACTTGCTACGGTGACCGCGATGAGGGGAGAAGCATTCAAAGCGGTCATACATGCGAGAGGAACAACTATTTCTCTAGCTTCTCTTCAAATACACCAATCTCTCTACCCAGCCAAATCGCGCGTTCCGTATGATCGAGCAACTCTTCTTCACTCACAGGATGGATAAGCACAGAAAAATCGCCTCGAATCGTATCGAGCCAAGCCAAAAACTCTTCACTCAATGACTCTAGGTGAATTTCAAACATCGGCATTTTATGTGGGCCAACCAATCTTCCAACCAAAGGAAACACACGCAGCACATCTTGACGCTCTTGACGGATGATCTCGTTCAAGGCTTGCGCTTTATCTTGTTCTCTTAAAGGAAAATAAACATGAGCGTGATACATAATTTCTCCATAATCACTTCGACTTGAGCACCATCTACTGTTGATAAGCTCAAGGACCGCCGAGGGTATACATTTGTAATGTCGTCACCCTACCCTGATTCCACTCTGTTGGGAAGAAGTTATGTATTCTCATAAGGCCGGAGTTTCGGGCACAACAAAAAATCTCAATACAACACATAACAACTACTTGAGTTGATTCATTAATAATGACTCACTTTGTCAAATTTTACAGCCAAATTTTGTTGCAAATATGTTTCATTCAATAGCAATTAAATTCGAGTTTAAAAATGCCATCAATTAAAAATTAGCATATTACTCTACAAAATCAGGGTGTAAGCAAAACTTTACTACTGGTCAAAAGTCAAAATGAAGCACAATTTAACAATTTGTTTACACTTATTGTATCTGGCTATACCACGATTTAGTTAGAGGGTTAGATGCAGAAAAATGTTTCTCTGTGTCTTGCGATGAAATAGCCGCAGCGGTGTTATCGAAAAATAGTTTAAAGGACGTACAGATGCCTACAGCTATAGAAAACACAAGCAACCTTAGGTATGGCCTTTGCGCTGATATCAGAGTTTGAGTACCCATACAAACTCTGGTTTGATATGAACAGCTGCAGTCCAAAAGACACGCAGCGTCAAAAGGAGCTTGAGATGAACGTTCAGGCATTACCCATGCATCGGTTTATCGACCATCATGGGGACCTAGTCGGCCAACTACCCAACTGGGCTGACACTGAAACTTTGGTCGGGTTTTACCGAGACATGGTATTGACTCGCACTTACGACAACAAAGCCGTTGCGTTGCAACGCACCGGCAAGTTAGGGACCTACCCTTCGCACCTAGGTGCTGAAGCCATCGGCATTGCGGTCGGCAGAGCGCTGAAAGCCGATGATGTATTTGTCCCTTATTATCGCGATATGCCTGCAATGTGGTGTCGTGGTATTGGCATGGAGAAGAATCTTCAATACTGGGGCGGTGATGAGCGCGGTAGTGATTTTGCTCCAGAGGGCAGCCCAATTCCTAGCCGAGATCTTCCATTCTGTGTCCCCATTGCGACGCAATGTACGCACGCTGTCGGGGTGGCTTCCGCACTGAAAATTCAAGGTAACCATGAAGCTGCGCTAGTCATGTGCGGCGATGGCGGTACATCCAAAGGGGATTTTCTAGAGTCAATAAACTGTGCGGGTGCTTGGAATATTCCACTTGTTTTCGTTGTGAATAACAACCAGTGGGCAATTTCAGTGCCGCGTAGCCTTCAATGTGCTGCCGATTTCTTATCAGAAAAAGCGCAAGGCGCTGGCATCCCGGGCATTACGGTAGATGGTAACGATGTAGTCGCCGTTTATGATGCAACTAAGACCGCACTTGAGAGAGCGAGAAAAGGGAAAGGCGCAACACTCATCGAAGCGGTCAGTTACCGATTAAGTGACCACACTACGGCCGATGATGCGACTCGTTATCGTAAAGAAGATGATGTTCAAACTGCATGGCAATACGAACCTATCGCACGTCTTAAAACGTACCTCCTTAATCAAGGCGCTTGGAGCGACGAACAAGAACAGCAATGGCTAGATTACTGTAAAGAGCAAGTAGAGTTAGCTGTTGAACGCTATCTGAGCTTACCGCCACAAGCACCAGAAACCGGTTTCGATTATTTGTATGAATCGCTACCTCAAGAGCTTCATGCACAAAGAGATGAACTCATCAACAAGGCAATGAGAATACAGGGAGGCAGACATGGCTGAGCTAACGTTGGTTGAAGCAGTAAACCTTGCCCTGCACCACGAAATGCAACAAGACCCCAATGTTGTCGTATTAGGTGAAGACGTGGGCGATAATGGTGGTGTATTTCGTGCCACTGTTGGACTCAAGCAAGAGTTTGGTCTTAAACGAGTCATCGATACGCCACTCGCTGAAGCCTTAATCGGCGGGGTTGCGGTCGGTATGGCAACGCAAGGATTACGACCTGTCGCCGAATTTCAGTTTCAAGGTTTCGTTTTTCCTGCGATGGAGCACTTAATGTGCCACGCGGCTCGAATGCGTAACAGAACTCGCGGTCGGCTCACTTGTCCCGCGGTTTTCCGTGCGCCATTTGGCGGCGGTATCCACGCTCCGGAACACCACTCAGAAAGCGTGGAAGCGTTATTTGCTCACACTGCTGGATTTAAAGTGGTGATTCCTTCTTCTCCACAACGCGCATACGGCTTACTTCTCGCTGCAATTAGAAGCAATGATCCCGTCATGTTCTTCGAACCGAAGCGCATATATCGCACCGTTAAATCTGAAGTCGTTGATAACGGCGAAGCACTCCCACTCGACACCTGCTTCACCTTACGCAAGGGGCGAGATATCACGCTCGTTACTTGGGGCGCATGCGTCGTAGAGTCACTTCAGGCCGCGCAAACCTTGTCTAGTCAGGGAATTGAAGTCGAGGTGATTGATTTGGCGAGTATTAAGCCAATTGATACCGCGACGATTTTCAGCTCACTAGAAAAAACTGGACGTTTACTCGTTGTTCATGAAGCGAGTAAAACTTGTGGTGTGGGATCTGAGCTATTAGCTCGAACCGCTGAACACGCCATGTGCTTACTTAAAGCCCCACCTAAACGAGTAACTGGAATGGACACCATTATGCCTTATTACCGTAACGAAGATTATTTCATGGTTCAGAAAGAAGACATTGTGACCGCAGCGCGCGAACTCGTGGAGGATTGGAAATGAAGACGTTTAACTTACCCGATCTCGGCGAAGGCCTCGCTGAATCAGAAATTGTAAAATGGCACGTTAATGTCGGTGACATGGTTAAATTAGATCAAGTGATCTTAACCGTAGAGACAGCAAAAGCGACGGTAGACGTCCCTGCCCCCTATTCGGGCCGTGTGGTCAGCCGTCATGGTGAGGAAGGTGAAATCGTCAATATTGGTGCATTACTGCTAGAGATTGATGAAACAGGTGCCGGGAGAGAAGTAACGGCAGAGAAAAAAGCCACTGCTGACGCCGCAACCGTCGTCGGTAGCGTTTCTCACCAAGCGCATCATGTTAACGTTGATGATTTCTGGATTGGTGGCAACCACAACACGACAGAAAGTAACCTCGTTACCGCCCTGCCTTCGGCTCGCTTGTTGGCACAAAAACTTGGGGTAGATCTTAACCTCGTGTCAGGTAGTGGCCCGAACGGACTTATCGTTGATGCCGATATTTACGACGAAGCCGGAAAACAGCGTCCAGGCACCGAAGTTTTGAAAGGCGCTCGACGTACCATGGTATCGTCTATGACCGAGTCGCACGAACATGTTGCCGCCGTAACCATTACGGAAGAAGCGTTGTTGGAAGATTGGCTGCCAAACGAAGATATCAGTATCCGCCTTGTTCAAGCGATTGTTCATGCGTGTCAAGAAGAGCCTGCTTTAAACGCTTGGTTTGATGCCGAAACCATGACACGCTGTGTACACACAACGGTCAATGTAGGAATTGCAGTAGATAGCCGTCATGGATTGTACGTACCAGTTTTGCGCCACGCAGATGAATACGAGCCACAAGATGTTCGTCGTTGGCTCGATCAAACCGTTGAAGGGATCAGAGAGAGAAAAATCGGTCGTGAGCAATTGCAGCACGCGACGATTACGCTTTCCAACTTCGGCGCGATTGCCGGTATTTACGCAACACCTGTCGTCACACCGCCACAAGTCGCTATTGTCGGCGCGGGCCGAATACTCGACCGAGTTGTGATAAGAAATGGTCAAGCAATTTCGGTGAAAGCAATGCCGCTATCCGTAACGTTTGATCATCGCGCTTGTACTGGTGGTGAAGCTGCAAGGTTTACGAAAGTACTTGCAGAGCACCTGCAACGTCCGAGCGAAAAGTAACTTATTAAAATCAAATGATAAAGGCTTCCAGTCCGGAAGCCTTTTGTTTTAGGGAACAAGACTATATCTACAGCTTCTCTAACAGCTCAGGCATTACCACAAACAAATCGCCGACCAATCCATAATCTGCAATGTCAAAAATAGGCGCATCAGGATCGCTATTAATTGCAACAATCACCTTGGAATCTTTCATTCCCGCCAAATGCTGGATCGCGCCAGAAATTCCGACGGCAATGTATAACTCCGGTGCAACAATTTTGCCGGTTTGTCCGACTTGATGGTCATTAGACACATAGCCCGCATCGACCGCCGCTCGTGACGCCCCTACCGCTCCACCTAGCTTGTCAGCCAATTGTTCTACTAAAACAAACTTCTCTTTACTCCCGAATGCACGCCCCCCCGACACCACTACTCTAGCCGCTGGCAATTCTGGTCGCTCACTTTCTGGCGTTTGTTGCGAAACAAACTCACTAAGTTTATTGATAATCACCGTGTCGACTTGAGTAAGCTTAGGGACAACTGGCGTGTCAGATAGCTCTGCGGCATCAAAAGCCGTACTTCTTATGGTCATCACTTTATAGAGATCATTCGACGTGACTCTCGCCAATGCATTTCCAGCATAAATTGGACGAATCACCGTATCGATAGACTCGATTGTCATCACGTCAGAAAGTTGACCAACATTAAGCAACGCCGCCACACGAGGCATCACATTCTTACCAAATGTACTGGCAGGAGAAAGAATGTGTGAGTAGTTTTTGGCTACTTGTGAGATCAAAGGTGCGATATTTTCCGCTAAGCCATGTTCATATCCCTTCGCATCAACCCAGATAATTTCTGCAACACCCTGAACGCAATTCAACTCATCCAAAACTGATTGGCACTGATAACCAATAAGCAACACAGAAACAGGAAGCGATTTATCATCATCCTTAATCTCAAATGCCGCTTTAATTGCACACAGCGTCCCTACAGCCAACGATTGGTTGTCATGCTCTGCGAGCACAAGTGTTGCTAATGGTCGGTCTTCCATGGTCATGCCTCATATAACACGTCAGATCCATTACTTGAGCTTAGTCCACTTCACGTTAACGTCAACTGAGCTATAGTTTTCTGTATAGAAACCAAAACCTGTCACGCAGATGACGATAATAGAAAGGAAGCATAAAGATGGAACGAGAATGCATGGAGTTTGATGTCGTGATCGTGGGGGCCGGACCTGCAGGCTTAAGCGCCGCTTGTCGGCTAGCTCAACTCAGCCAAGACAGTGAAGGTGACGCACTTTCAATTTGCGTTGTAGAAAAAGGCTCAGAAGTGGGCGCACATATTTTATCTGGCGCTGTTTTTGAAACTAGTGCCTTAGATGAGCTTTTCCCCAATTGGAAAGAAATGGACGCCCCGCTAGCAGCCTCAGTTCAACGAGATGATTTCCTTTATCTTACTACTGAACAAAACCATATTCGCGTTCCCCACTTCCTTACACCGCGTCCAATGATAAATGGCGAGAATAATTACGTAATTAGCCTTGCCAACCTTTGCCGTTGGCTCGCTAACCAAGCAGAAAATCTTGGGGTGGAAGTTTTTCCTGGCTTTGCCGCTGCAAACATCAATTATGATCAGAGTGGCGTCGTGACAGGCATTAATACGAGCGACATGGGACTAGATAAGAACGGCCAAGCCAAATCTAACTTTGAGCCAGGTATCGAGCTAAAGGCAAAATACACCCTTTTTGCTGAAGGTTGTCGCGGACATCTGGGTAAAAAACTTATTCAAAGGTTCGACCTAGACGCAGGCAAGCAACCTCAGCACTACGCGCTTGGCTTAAAAGAGATATGGGAATTACCCTCTGACAGCAAGGATGTATCCGGCAGTGTTATCCACTCCGCTGGCTGGCCTTTGAGCGAGACAAATACCACTGGCGGCGGTTTTCTCTATCACATGGAGAACAACCAAATCGCGGTCGGTTTGATCGTAGATTTAAACTACAGTAACCCTTACTTAAGCCCGTTTGACGAGTTTCAACGCTTTAAGCATCATCCAGCTATCGAGCAACACCTGAAAGGTGCCCAACGTATCGCATATGGTGCAAGAGCCATTGCAAAAGGTGGACTTTCTTCTCTGCCGAAACAGCAATTCCCCGGCGGTTTATTGATTGGTTGTGATGCAGGAACTTTGAATGTCGCTAAAATTAAAGGCAGCCACACAGCCATGAAGTCCGGAATCATTGCAGCAGAAGCAGTACATACTGCCCTACAAACTGGGGCTTCTGAGCCAGACTACCAGTCATTGTTTGAATCATCATGGTTGTATGACGAGCTCGCCGAAACACGTAACTTTGGTGCGAACATCCACAAGTTTGGCAGCATACTGGGCGGTGCACTTTCGACCTTTGAGCATAACCTATGGCAACCACTGGTTAAGAAGCCGTTACCTTGGACTGTCAAGGACTATTCGTACGATCACGAACAGTTAAAACCTAAACAAGAGTGCCAACCAATTACATACCCAAAACCAGATGGTGAAATCAGTTTTGATAAGCCTTCGTCGGTATTTTTATCGGGAACACAGCACGAAGAGAACCAACCTTGCCACCTTGTTCTGACTTATCCTCACATTCCAATTGATGTGAATTTGGGTATGTATGACGAGCCGAGCCAGCGCTATTGCCCCGCTGGGGTTTACGAAGTGGTGGAAGTTGAGAGTAAGTTGAAGTTTCAGATAAATGCCGCCAACTGCGTGCATTGCAAAACCTGTGACATCAAAGATCCTTCACAAAACATCACATGGAAAGCGCCAGAAGGTGGTGGCGGACCAAGCTATCAAAACATGTAACCAAAGAACCACTTAAAGTGCGAAGCAGTGCATTTACTACTGCCAATTTTTGAAGTGGTTAGGCAAAAAGTCGGTAACTAACAACAGCAGAAAAGAAAAACAGCACCTGATGATTCAATCAGGTGCTGTTTACTAAAATAACTTTATCTTCAGGTAATACTAATCCACGTTAAAAACTTGGTGATGGAACAGCTGATCAACGATTTCATGAGATGTCGCTGACGACCCTAGCTCCAACCCTGATAAATCAAAGTTCTCTAATGCCACGGACATTGTGTTGCTGCCTTCTCCAGTAATCGTCAAATTCAGAGTATCTAGGGCACTATCGTAGTCTGCACTTACGTGTTCCAACAAGTTATCCATATCCGTTGTGTCGTCACCGACAAACTCAAGAATGTCACTCAAATCCAACTTGTCTTCATCCAGCCTAAAGTCTTTAATCACATCTCTTGATGACGTCATGTCCAGTGATTCTTGAGTAAAGGTGAAGGTGTCAATACCCTCTCCACCTGTCAAGATGTCACTGCCTAGACCTCCCGTCAGGATATCGTTTCCGAGCCCACCAACCAGAATGTCATCGCCTGCGCCACCATTCAACGTATCTTCACCTGCTTGACCTAGCAAAATATCAATGCTTTCGCCACCAGTGATGCTATTCGCAAACTCATCTCCCACCGACGCATGGCGCTCAGTTTGCACAATATCGGTGCCAGAATCGTTCAATGTAAGTGTAAAGACGTTTTCACTTATGCCACCTTTACCATCAGACACTTTAAACAAGAAATGTAAATCCGCCTGCTGGTCTCCCTGTAGAGTAAGCTCATCGCTTTGAGTAAAGCTATAACTGCCATTGGATGACACTTCCAAAGTGCCGAACGCTGTCTGGATATGAAGCTGACCATCTACGTCACTGGATGAAGAAACTAACGGCTGATTTACAGTTACACCGTGCAGATCTGCGCCCAGCAGAGTGAAATCGCCTTCTGCCAAAGAAACGGTCATGCTATCACCATCAGCGTCCTGGCTTCCCGCCAGTAACTCACCGGCAATTGGATCGGGAGAGAACTGGTTTAGGTACTGCCCCAAGTCTTCACCTGAGTCGATAAACACCACTTTGTCGCTAAGCTCATCTAGAGCCTCTGCTGCTTTGACATTATCAGAGAGAGCAATACCAATCCCATATACCTTGGCGTCATGAGTCTGTTTGTAATCTTCCCAGCGCTCGGCTAGATCAGGAGAAGTAACAGCGCCCTCGCTAGGGTTGGGTTCGCCATCTGAGATAAAGAATATGGTGTCCTTACTCTCAGACGGTTTTTCTGGACCGAAATAGTCCCAACCATCCTGCCAAGGGTAAACGGCATTACTTGCCTCACCAGGCTCCATTACAGCCTCTAAAGCTTTATCGTAATCCGTATTGGTACCGTATTCTACGTCACACCAGTTGCGCACATATTCTGACACTTCATTTTGGAAACTTAAATCGTTTGGATCACGACCATTCATCTCTGGTGGGCGTGTCATCAACTCAACTTCACTCAAGGTCAGCCAGCTATGTGTGGATGTATCTCCGTCGAAACGTACCAGGCGGATATAGGTATTTGATTCTCCTCCATCGGCAATCATGTTTTCAACCATGGAATGTAACGCTGCTGCTGCTTTGTAAGCTCTCGATTCAGTTTTCGGTGCGGTTGCCTCACGACCCACGGTATTCTCACCGTCAAAGGTGCGGGTCATGCTGTTCGAGTGGTCGAACACTACCGTCACTTTATTGATCGGTAAGTCTTCCATCTGAGCAAAGCCCTGAACTGGAGATGAGGTTGGGGCATGGTTCTCAGTGACATTCAGGATAACCTGAGTTGTATCGATATCCACACCATCGCTTGCAGACACTTCCAACTGATACGTTTGCTGAGTCGAGTGATCCAGTTTTACACCATCTTTCAGCCAAATCTCACCACTATTAGAGTCAACACGGAATAGATCAGCATCACCACCACTCAATTCATACTTTATGGTGTCACTGCCATCCGGATCAAACGCTTCCACCTGGCCGACTAATACCCCCACTTCTTGCTCAGCGACGTCAAAGCTTGCTGTATCTTCTGTTGGCATACCGTTGGCATCGGTGCCGTGGGTTTGATCTGCATCACCGACACTGATGAATTCTGGTGCGCGATCTCGGATATCAATGGTAACTTCGCTATTTGTAGTATCACCGTCAGCATCGATAACCGTAACGTCAAGCTTCTCTTGTTGATGACCTACAACATTACTCGCTTGATAGTCGTAGTGACCATTTTCAAAGTTAATGGTCAGCTTGCCGTGGTTGGTATCAATCTGCGCCAGAGAATGATCCGATATTTTCGTGCCATCGCTGGTAGTGACATCACCGTTTACTTTGTTGTAGTAATATATCTCGCCATCGATAGTGATGTGATCTACCCACTGAGCATCACCGCCATTGTCATCCAGAAGGTTGCCTTGCAACTGGCCTGAGACCGTTTTACTAAGCAAATCCCCAATCTGAGAATCATCTACAACGACAATAGCACTGCCTTTATCTGTCGCGATCGACTCCAGATGTTCCAGAGACGCTCCATTACCAATACCAACAGACCAGATATTTTCAACATCCTGACCGCTACTGCTGATGCTATTTTCCATCGCATTTTGCAGAATGATGCCCTCTTCTTCAGAAGTAGGCTGAACCCGACCATTCACTATGTCCTGATAACGCTGTTCACTTTCAAAATCATCTGATGTTGACCACTTAATCAAGTTTTCACGGGTTTGAATTTCTCCCACGTTCGTTTGATTTGTCCAATAGGTAAAATCGGAAGGTCGACCATCTGAGATAAAGTAAAGCTGGGTATCGGTATTACTAAGCAATGCGTCATCTTCTGGATCACTAAGTATTTCATTTATTTGGTCAACGGCCTGGTTATATGGCGTCGATGCATAGGGATGTATACCAGAGATAAAGGCATCAATGGCCTCGGCAGAATCTAGCCACTCAGAAATCTGGCCAGATGGTTGTCCGCTGTAAGTTGCAATTCTAAAACTTACTGGACCCAAATCTTGGTATTGCTCAAACATTGACTTAATGGAGTCTTGAGCAAGTTGCCAGCGAGTAACATATTGTCCGTCTGCATCTGTTACCCAGTCGAGCATTGATTCTGACGCATCAAGTGCAATCACAACACTATTACTTTGTGAATCAACATCATTTATTTCGTAGTGAGCTGAAGACGATGACGGTAATGAATCCGTCACATTCAGATGCAAGGTGGCACTCTCAGACTGACCTCCGGCATCCACCTCGACGCTAGCGCGGATATCCAGCATGTCCGCCCCCTGCTCCGCATGATCAAGAGGCATATATTGATCAACTGTGAAATGACCCGTTTTGCTATCTATGTTGGCTTGAACCACTTTGATGCGGTCGGCACCTGTTCCAGTATAACCAGTTAGAGTGCTCTGATCTGCACTCACTTCAAACACAACCTCTTTACCATCACTGGTGAAACCACCTAGGTTTTGATCGGCGTTGAAGTGATATTCAGCCTCCGTTGCAGAACCGAGGTTTGCGATAAAGTTGCCTTCAGCATGTACGCCAGTATCCGTATCAACTTGAGATTCATCCAATGCTGCGTGTGCATCACTGAGCGACATAGGCTCACCCATCACACTAACGGTAACTTCTGCTTTATCAGTCAGGCCGTCGTCATCACGGATGGTGTATTCGAAGGTATAATCTTTCACTTCACCCGTTTTCAGGGTTTGTTGATCAGCTGGCAGTGACTCTAGGTACTTGGCCGCATCAAAGACCAATTTACCATCTTGCAGACTAAGGAAGCTTTCTGATGGATAGTCGATAATAGTCAGAGCGTCACCATCCGGGTCGCTGTCATTCGCTAGAACATCCAGCTCTAACGTGCCTGAGCCGTTGGTCTGGTAAGCGTCATCAAAGGTCGTCAGGTCCGCTGATACCTGAGTAATAAAGTACTCTGAGCCTTTAGGATCAATGACACCGTCTTTATAGCTGGTAGTAGACATTTCAATACTATCGAAGAAACGCCCATCTGCATTGATGTTGACTACTTGATTACCACCACGGGTACCTTCAAACTCACCTGTGGCAACCAAGTCATCTTTGTAGTAAGCCTTCCAAACACCGCGCTCAATACCAGGCTCCCAGCTACCGTTCGAAGTGTCTGTCCATAGGTTTTTCACTTCAACTTCAGCATGATCGGCAACCTGACCATTAGCGAAGGAGAAGCGCATTGCTTCACTTTGTCCAGTTGCATCATCATATCGGATCTGACCATCTTGAACCCGGTCAGAGCCGCTGTCTAGCGCAGAACTAACGCCATATTTGTGGTCGCCGTCACCAACATAATCAGCTTTCGATGCATCAGAAACCTTGTTTCCAGATCGAGTATCAATCACATAATAATCAACTGTGATATCAGCACTGTCATCCCAGTTGCTCTGGTCAAGTGTCTTGGTCGTTTTTTCAATGCCCTTATCATCTTCAGCAATAGGGGCTTCATTAATATCGCGAACCAACACTTCGACCTGAGCGGTGTCTTTACCGCCAAACTGGTCACGAGCTTCCACTTCTAGCTGGTAGTTATCGATAGATTCATGGTCCAGATTTGCACCATTTTTGACACTGATCTCACCGGTAAGACTGTTGATTTCAAACAGTTCGCTATGACCGTTTAAGTGATACGTAATCTGACTGTCCTGATCGACATCGAATGCATTTACTTTTCCAATTACACCCGATTGACTGTTTTCATCAACGCTAAACTGGTAACTATCGATGTCGGTTTTACCTTGGGAATCCAGACCAAAGTTGTCATTACTCCCACTAACAAATTCAGGAACATCATTAGTGCCCGTAATATCAATCACGATGTTTTGTTGGGTGCCATCGGTTGCCGTCAGGGTGATGGTGTCTTGCACCTGCTCACCCTCGTCCAGCTGTTGAACTTGGCTTTGATCCAGCGTATACGTCCACTTTCCATCCAACAATACCAGTTCACCGTAAGTGCCCGTCGCTGTAGTGTTGCTAAACACTGGCTCATCGCCATTATCAAGATCAGTAATAGCAATGGTGCCGGTTGCGGTCACCACATCACCGAGATTGCCTTCAGTCACCTTGCCCGTGAACGTGCCCGTCACGACTGGCGCATCTTCAGTGCCCGCAATAGAGATCACAACTTCATGCTCAGTGCCATCTACAGATAAAACGGTAATACTTCTGATGATTGGGTCACTGTCATGATCCAAAGCCTGCACTTCTTCGTGCTCATTATTCAGCTGATAATTCCAGTTACCGAAAGCATCAATTGAGAAGACGCCCCAATAACTATCTTGAACCTCACTCTGTGATTGGAATAACGCTTCACCTGTATTTGGATCAGTAACACTGAGGTTGCCAGAAGTTCCAAGCGTCACGTCTTCTTGAACGGCACCTCTATCTTCACCATCAATCAACGCTTCAGTTTCACCAAGCTCTGAGGTTGTGAATCGAGAAATATTAAATAGCGTTGTACTTTGCTCTGTCGTCACGCCGGCGGTTTCAAAAAAAGTACTTGCTAGTACTTCTGCCCCCGTTCGTTCAACAGTACCAGAGGCCGTCAAACTTGAACCCGTAATTTCACCAGCTTCAGTAGCATATTCATCACCTAGTTGACTCGGGTCTTGTCCTTTTTCGATGGCCTCTAATATTTTCGCAAGCTTGTCGGTAGAATCAGTTTGAGCTTCACCTTCTGTGTCAGCAATATATACATGCTGAGGTTGGATCTTCCCCTCTACTAATTCAACGACCACTTCTCCCGGTAACAAGTTTTCTTTAGACGCAAAAGCTTTAATTTGACCATCTAGGCCGATTACAACATAGGTTTGTGCGGTTAATTTTGATGGTCCAACCAAGAGCTTATACCTCATTTAGTAAATACAAAAATCTCAAAGTCCATAAAACTAAGAAAGTAATAAGACTTATTTTCAAGAAGCGATATACACAATTGGGCGTAAGCTAGCATCAATTAACCCACCTAAAACACGCAATTATCCTATCAATAATTTTCATGTTTTAAATTTGTTTTATTTTGCTCCGTAAAAACATATGTTATGCGACCTATTTTTAATATTCTTTAAACTTGTCATTAAATTTTCATTGAAATAGCAGCTTACATTCCAAAAAAGCAAGCAAAGGGAAACGTTTGCCTTGGGTAACATTAGTAATCTTTAATATTTATTTTTGAAAAATAACTGGCGTTAAATTATTTGGGGAGATTTTAGTGAAGCTAAGTAATATTAGTATCGCGTGTTTTGGTTTGCTAATACCACTGGTTTCTAGCGCACAAACTTTAGAACAAGCAATAGCGACAACATTTGCAACGAACCCTGATATCAAAAGTGCGTTTAACGAGTATATGAGTAGTCGTTATATTATCGATAAATCACGTGGAGCATATAAACCTAGTCTCGATATTGACGCGGGTATCGGTTACGAGAGCATTCACCCTTCCGACTCTACTGGTAAGAGTGATACCGAGATGACCCGCAAAGATATGGCAATTACTCTTACCCAGTTGATCTGGGATGGTTCAAAAACCCTATATGACATTGATCGTACCTCTGCAGATGCAGAGTCTGTGCGTTATCAGTTACTTGCAGATGCCCAAAATGTTGCGTTAGAAGTCATCAAAGCTTATTTGGATGTAGTAAAAACACAAAAGCTGACTGCGCTTTCCACTAGCAACCTAAACACACATAAGCGAATTTATACTGATATTAAAAAGCGTACAGAGTCAGGAATTGGCTCAGTTGCCGACCTTAACCAGGTTAAAGCTCGTTTAGCAAAAGCTCAAAGTAATGTTTTAGCTGCACAAAATAACCATAAAGACGCTCAAACAGCATTCTTTCGCTTAGTTGGTGAAGCACCAACTAACCTTATTTTTCCGCACGCAGACCAAAACTTTATCCCCAATTCTCTAGACGAGGCCCAATCGCAGGCTTTTGACAATCATCCTGTCATAAAAATAGCACTCGCAGATGTCGATTCTGCCAGGTTCCAATATAAACAAGCAGATGCAAACTATTTCCCAGTCATCTCATTTGAAGCGAAACAAAGCTGGAACGATGATGTAGGAGGAGTAAATGGTCTCAACTCTGAAACACAAGCAATGCTCCGTGTCCGATACAACCTTTACAACGGTGGCCGAGACTCTGCAAACAGTGACAGTATGGCCTACCAACTCAATAAAGCGAAAGACCTCAGAGAGCGAGCATACCGAAGTGTGGAGCAAGAGCTCCGCCTTTCGTGGAGCGCTCTTGAGCTGACTAAACAACAAAAGTCTTTTTTAATACAACACGTTGATTCCATGTCAAACACCGTTATTGCATACCAAAAACAATATCGTATTGGAAAGCGCACCCTACTTGATCTGCTGAACACTGAAAACGAGTTGTTTGAATCACGCAAAAACTACTTAGAAACACAATTTGCGCAGCAATACGCACAATATCGAACCCTGACTTCAACCGGGCAGCTTTTAGACGCATTGCGCGTCGACATACCGGAAGAGTGGACTCAATCGGTGGAGTACTAAATACAATGAAAAAGAATCTTCTAATCACTCTGGCTTTAGTCATAATGAGTCATCATAGTGCATACGCAAAAGATGAGCTGGCGTACATTCCTATACCAAAGGCGAATCAGATTGCTGACCTAAACGACTTGGACCAAGATGGTGTGATAAACGCTCGTGATCTTTGCGCAGGTACTCCAATAGGGGCAGAAGTGGACAATGATGGTTGTGAAACCTATTTGCATAAAGAAGAGCAATACCAACTTAAGATTTTGTTTGATAATGACTCTGCTCTTATTAACCAAATTTTTAAAAACAAGATAGATGAGTTGGCTGCATTTCTTAAAAAGTATCCAACCACTTCTATAGAGATACAAGGATACGCAAGTAAGGTAGGACGCGCAGAATACAATTTAAACCTATCTCGCCATCGTGCAGAGAATGTACGCGATCTATTGATAGAAAAAGGAATCCCGGGTGACCGCCTCGCAATTATTGCTTTTGGCGACACACAGCTAGCAGAGCCGGGTATGGATCGTGTCAGCCACGCATTAAACCGCCGCGTTACTGCCACTGTTGTCGGCCAGCAAGGGATGGTTAAAGATGAGTGGACGATATTCACTACCTTCCCAGAAGTAAAATAAACTTATACCCCTGCTTATTTACATAGATGAGTGGGGGTATTTTCATGTCATTACGCCTAACTAATTAGACACAACTAATAAAACAAACACTAACATTAATCATAACTCACTAATATTATAGTAAAAATTAAAAGTGAGCCTTTGCTCTCTATTAGTAGTAATATATTAGAGTCAAAATGAAAACCACCAATACTTTTAAATGGGAAGAAGATAAGCCAATCAATAACACTGAGAGGTTTAAGCAATCACCTTTCTTCACCACAATATGAAATCAATTTATTATATAGCTTTAATAAATCAATCATCTATTGAGGAAACATAATAAAACATGACAGAAACATGTCTTCGTAGATTGAGCCAGTTATTAAAACATTACAAACACTCTCAAACGTATCAGGTAAACCTCGACGATTTAGAACTGGTTTTTTCAACTTCTAGACGCAATATATCTAATATACTGAGAATACTTGACAGCTACAATTGGATCCACTGGGAGCCAGGTCGTGGCCGTGGGAAAGCCAGCACACTAAAAGTGACGGTAACAATACACCAAGCCCTCTACTTTACGATTCGTAATGAAATCAACAATGGTAGTTTTGACGTCATCTCGAGGTTACTTGAGCATTACCGTAGCACCGCTGTAAGCGCACTTAGCCAAGCACTCGCAGAAGTTTCAGAAGAAAACAAAGATTCAAATACACTCATCGTCAGCCAGTATCCTTGGGTAGATGAGCTAACCCCTTCACTGACTTATCGTTTTTCAGAACTGCAGGTAATACGCAGCTTGTATGACACCCTATTTACCGTTGATCACTACGGTCAATTAAAAAATCACCTCGCTTGTGAGTACAAAAATGAAGGCAGTTGTATATATATTTGGCTCCGCCCTGATATCTACTGTCACGATGGGCTAACATTACAAGCAGAAGATGTCGTACACTCTTTAAATAAGCTCATTACAACAGATGGTCCCGTCCAAAAATTACTTCAGCAAGTCACTCGTATCAGCTTCGATAATGCCAAACAAGCTATACGTATTGACTTAAAGCAGCCTAATAACTTATTCATTTACTGCTTAGCAACCGCAAATGCGTCTATCACTACTCGACGTCAGAAGAGCTTTAAAGGTCGCAGTATCACAATAGGTACTGGCCCGTTTGTACTTAGGCATTGGGATACCGACAAAATAGTACTGAAGAAACATCATAACTATTTCGCAAAAAAGGCATTATTGGAGCAAATCACGCTCTCTCATCAGGGGACTGAGCTGGATCAATACATCAGTTATAATCAGGAAACTGACGATACCGAATGTTATATGATTCAGGCATTTTCTTTTCTAGCACGTAACCGTCGCGCCGAGTGCTCACTAAGCGAGCAAACTTGGCAGCGCCTATTTTCTTTTATCGAGAGTCGTAGATTTGAATTTGCCAAAGCGAATGGCTTGGAAACGATGCACATTCTCGATGATAGCTCTCACAACGAGAATGTTCCTCAGCTTGAGGGAACGTTGGTCATAACCCATCCAAAGTGGACGATTGATTATTTAAGTAAAGCGAACCAATGGATCGTAGATTTAATCCGTCAAACTGGGTTGCATGTAGAATTTGTGGAGCTAACTGACGCTAGTAATCCTCAACTTGTAAAAGAACAAGCCGACTTGCTCTTTGTCGAAGATGTCATTGAGCCACCTTTAACCTATGGAATTTATGAGTGGCTATTAACAGGTACAGGTATTCGATTTGCTCTTCACTCTGATGAATTTGAACAGCATGTTAATCACGTACACGATGCAGTCTCAGATCCCACGCCTGAAAAACGTTTGGAGGGAATACTCTCGGAGCTCAGAGCTGATACAACAATCTTACCATTGTTCTGGGGGCAAGAAAAAATCACCAGAGCGAAAGGTGTAAGCGGTGTTCAACTCCGCAAATCTGGGTACAGTGATTTCTACAAACTAAGAGTCAGAGCCGGACAAGACTAATCTGTTAGAAGCTTCTGTTTGCTAATTACTTTTGTAGTCTACGATGTGAGTTTTCAAAATAATGCTTAATCGCATTAAGCGAGCACAAAATTGAACTCACCGACGACACGACCATCAATGTTGACAGGCTCAAACTGCAAATAATCACGGGCTTTTCCGCCCCACCACTCGTTACCAGTTCGCCCTTTTAAATAAAGATGAGTCGTTAACAGCTCTTTCTCTCCACGCCACAATTTTACGTGGATGTGGGGAGGTCGAGAGCTATATGGAACCGGAAATAACGTTTGAAAAAGGTAATTCCCATCTTCGTCAGTTAAAACTGCACCAAAGCCTGCGAAGTGAGGATCAAACTTATTATTGTTAGGTTGATTCGGGTGTTCATAGATGCCTTGTCCATCACATTGCCATATTTCTATTTTCATTCCAGACAATGGGTTTCCTGCTGTATCCATTACCTTACCCTGAAGAAAAATGGGCTCACCAATAAGACCTTTCGACTGCAAAATCAAATTTTGACGAAGTGGCACTGGAACCACGGGATAAAACGGCCCTTCCGTTTGAGGTGGTGTCGGCTTCATTGGGCTAGCGGATTTTAGCGAAGGCGCAAATATTAGCGACCATAAAGCTAAGAAGTGTCGACGTTCCATATCATCACCAGTGATTGTTTACCTTACTTAAGTTTGGTGATTCTTGATGATTTTTCCAGCATAGCAGCACACTAAAACAAATATGCCTCTGTTCAGGGCAACGCTTGAACAGAGGCATTTACAAATTAGCTACTAATAATTAAACGGCTTCAAAGGCTAGTGCTTTCTTCTCTACCTGACGGAAGATAAGAGTGAGCAAACCATTTACGGTTAAATAAAATGCGCCTGCAATACCAAATACCGTCAACGTATCGTAAGTTTGTGCGTTAATGCGCTGCGCGTAACCCATCAGATCCATGATCGTAATCGTGCTTGCTAGTGACGTACCTTTGAAGACCAAAATCACTTCGTTCGAGTAAGCCGGAACAGCGCGACGAATGGCGTATGGCAACAGCACTTTCAGTGTGGCAGTTTTGTTCATGCCTAATGCACGACACGCTTGCCATTGACCGGAAGGAATCGCGTTAAACGCCCCTTTGAACAACTGAGTACTGTACGCCGCGGTATTCAGTGCTAGCGCTAACATCGCACAAAACCAAGGTTGGCTTAACCATGTCCAGAATACGCTTTCTCTTACGACATCAAACTGACCTGGTCCGTAATACACCAAGAAGATCTGCACCAACAAAGGTGTACCAGTAAACAAGGTGATGATGCCACGACTTAACCAATGCAAACCCGGAGTACGTAGGATCAGAGTCAGCGTCATCATCAGAGCTAAGAGACAGCCCACCACCAAAGAAGCGACGGTCAATTGGAGGCTAGTGCCTAAGCCATCCAACATCTGCCAAACGTGTTGTTCGTTCATGCGGTAGCCTCCTGTCCCATACTCATGCCTTGAATTGAGAACTTCTTATCAATCAGTTTGACGGCACGTTGCGTAATCAAAGTAATGCCCAAGTAAATCGCCGCAGCAGTTGCGTACCATGTAAACGCTTCATGCGTCGCAGCAGACGTTAGCTGCGCTTGCTTCAATAAATCCGTTACGCCAATCAGTGACACAAGCGCGGTATCTTTCAGCAAAACCAGCCATTGGTTAGTTAAACCTGGTAGCGCGTGTCTTACTGCTTGTGGCAAAACAATGCGAACAAAAGCGTGTGCTTGACTGATGCCGAGTGCACTTGCTGCCTCTCTTTGCCCTCTTCCAACGGCTTTCAATGCGCCACGTAGAGTTTGAGAAGCATAAGAAGCGAAGATTAACGACAACGCCACCACGCCAGACAAAAACGGGCTAACTTCAATAAAGTCGCCGGTGATTAAAAACAGAACCTGCGTCGAACCAAAATAGATGAACAACACGACAAGGATTTCTGGCAAGCCACGGACAATCGTCACAAATGCCGTCATTGGCCATTTAACGAAAACGCGGCGAGACATTTCACCACTGGCGAATACCACTGCCAGAATCAAACCGACTAAAAGGCTTGTGAAGGCTAGCTGGACAGTCATCCAACTAGCTTGAACAAGCGATAAAGAGTAACCCGTTAGTGCCATATTACTTACCGAAGTACTTGTTGTAGATTACGTCGTATTCGCCGTTCGCTTTCACTGTTTTCAGTGCCGTGTTCAGCTTGTTCACTAGCTCATCGTTACCTTTGTTTACTGCGATACCGAAACCGTTACCGAAATATTTAGGGTTGGTTACGTGTTCGCCCACGTATGCTAGATTGTCTTCTTTCTTGAACCATTCAGCTACGACAGCTGTATCGCCGAATACAGAATCAATACGACCGTTCTTCATATCGATGAATGCGTCTTGGTAGCTAGAGTAAGGAACCGCTGTTACGCCCGGCATTTGCTCAATCAGGTAACTTTGGTGTGTTGAACCGTTTTGAACACCAACGCGCTTACCTTCTAGTGCTTTTTGATCAGCAACTTTTTCTTTGATAGAAACAAACGCTGCTGAGTTTTCATAGTATGCATTCGTGAAATTCACTTGCTCCAAACGCGCCTCAGTAATATCCATTGCAGAGATCGCCGCATCGTAACGTTTGAATTTTAATGCAGGGATCAGGCTGTCAAAAGATTGGTTATGGAAGGTACATTTGGCTTCCATTTCTTTACATAGTGCGTTCGCCAGATCCACGTCAAAACCTTGGATTTGGTTGTTTTCATCCATGTATTCGAATGGTGCGTACGTCGCTTCCATCGCGAATTTGATCTCTTCTTGTGCTGCTGCGTTTGCTGCCATAGTTGCAGAAGAAAGGCCGATTAGTGAAGCTAGTAGAATCTTTTTCATTGCAATACTCCGTGTGTACTTAGTGGGCTGACACTCGCAATGACAGCCGAGCTTATCTGTTAAATAGACTGAACTTTAAAAACGTAATTTAGTGATTTAGGTAGTCAGCAAACTGGGCGGTTTGCGGGTTAGAAAACGAATCATTTGTGCCGTGCTCGACGATGTGTCCTTTTTCTAGATACAGTACGTGGCTAGCGATTTTCTTAGCAAAATCGACCTCATGCGTTACTACGACTTGGGTGATGCCAGTTTCGCTTAAATCTTTAATAATCTTAACGACTTGGTTAGTAATTTCCGGATCAAGCGCTGCGGTCGGTTCATCAAAAAGCAAGACTTCCGGTTTCATCATCAATGCACGAGCAATCGCCACACGTTGTTGCTGACCACCAGAAAGCTGCATCGGCCATGCATCCGCTTTGTCTGCCAAATGCAGTGTTGCGAGAATTTGCATTGCTTGGTTCTTCGCTTCTTCTTTATCCATGCCAGATACTTTTACCGGAGCCTCAATCAGGTTCTCCATTACTGTCATATGCGGCCATAAGTTGTACTGCTGGAACACCATGCCTACTTTACGACGAAGTGCTAAACCTTGTTTCTCTTTGATTTCAGTAGAGAAATCAAAAACATCATTTGCGATGTTTAGCTTGCCGTTATCCGCCCCTTCAAGAAGGTTAAGAACACGCAGTAGAGAGCTCTTACCTGCGCCACTTGGACCAAGTAACACCAGTGTTTCCCCGCTTTCACACTTAAAGCTGACATCGTGAAGCACTTGTGTCTCACCGTAGGATTTATTGATTCCGCTTACCTGAATAGTCATGCTGACATACCGCATTAATTGTCACTTGGTATTTATATTACTCAACTGGACTTTTTATGCAATAAAAATGTATAAAAATTTAATTTGTTAATTTTTTGTATGATCTGCAACCACCAAGACAGAGTATCTGACTGGTTTGAAGAGTTAGTTTTAACTGAATTTGTTGAAGAAAAATCCAACAACATGGTGACGACCGAAACAAGGTTAAAATGGTGGTTATTTTTGTGCTGACGTGTAGAGGAAGTTTTGAGTCTATGAGGATGATCTATTCCAAGTACACCCGCTCATTTTTGCACAGCATCCCCTGTTAGTTTTCCTGTAAAATCCTCTATGGCAGGGTCCTGATTACGACTTCGCGAATGGACTATAATTTCTTTTTGTATCTGACTCTTAATTTGAGTCATCTAAGTATTAATGGGATAACTCCATGTTGAAGTCGCATTGTTTTTCTCTCGTTACACTCATTTCTTTGAGCTTGCTTTCTGTACCCAACGTTTGGAGTAGAACAGCAATCGTGTTACCTGGGTTGCATGAACAGGGTATTGATCTTCAAGATAAGCCTATCTCTGCTGCCGCTGCACTTGAATGGGAGTTGGATAATGCCGATATCGTGTTTGGAGCTTACGAAAATAAGAGTGATAACGAGCGTGTAAAAGCGCTTGGTTACATGTACAACCAAAAGCTGGAACTTAACTCAGGTTGGCTGGAAAACGATATACGTAACCAAGCAGAACTGAATGGAGTTGACTACGAAGATTTCTTTCTCCACTTTTCTGAAGACACTATCATCGCAGAGGTTGACTCCAGCCATGGCGAGAATACTCTACTCAATCGAAAACCGATGATTGTTGGTTATACGGCTAGTGCTGACCACGCCGGTTTTTGGCTATATCAACCACCGCCATGGGATGCTGATGTATTCGGTCAGGCGAATAATGGTGGTGCCCTCTATGTTTATCACTCAGAGAAGTTCGACCGCTTGACCCTTACGTTTTCCCAGTTTGCTCAAGGTGGCAACTTCACAATTGAATACCCTTCTGCCATCGATTCATTCGGTCTGGTAACAGAATGGAAAAGCTTCGCAATTAAAAAAGACAAGACTGAAAACATGACTAAAAACCAAACGGTAAACTGGTCTGTTCCTTCGGATTGGGTTCGCGCAACAACGCATGATGGTAGCGGACAAACCTATGGTGGCGGTCAGTATTTTGGGTCCACTTTTTTACGCGATGGTGGCCGTCTATACGTAGCGCGAGTGACTTGGCATGACGACAACATAGAAAATCGCCCACGCCTCGAAAACATTCAACTCAAAGATAGCTTCCCTGTCGTCAATCTCTTAGGAGCACCAACGGAGACACCTGAAGGTCAAACCATTCAGCGCTGGCGACAAATTCGAGGTTTTGACGAATCAGCTGATCGAAACCAAGATAATTATCTTTCTTGGCAAGAGTTCAAGAACCGCTCAAATAAGAATGCAACAGCACGATTTCGTTGGGAGTCACGCGTTATTCCATTTGGTCGCATGTGGAATCAAACCTCTTCTTGGGCATTGACTAATCTCGGCAATCCCGATTTTGCCAATACAATGCGCCACTATTATCAAGCTGAATGGGCGAAACAAGGTTTAAACGGTGCGTACAACGACGATACGAATAAGTTACTCGGAGAAAATCAGTTCTACGTTTATTCCGGTGGTGGGGTGGATGAGCTTGGTTTGTTGGCGGGAAGCCAAGCCGCTGATGATGCATACAAAGCGCAATTCTCGGCGTTCTTAAACAAATTGGCGACGCTGGATGCGGATGCGTTAATTGGCCTCAACATAGGCACGGCCAACTTATTCGGTCGTAACGGCCAAAACCACTTGGTTGATGCTGGCTCCTTGTACTTGCGCGAGCACTACCTTTTCCCTTCCACTGGCTTTAGTGGCTATGCTGGCTTGGCTAAGTTTTGGGATAACTCTGCTCTCGCCAAAGTTGGCCAGAAAGTGATTTATCAAGCAACAACGCGTTATGGTCGCGTTCAATACTTTGGTAACACAGAAAACAATTGGAAGCAGGACCAATATTCTGCACTAGTGGTGTTCTACTTAAACTATCACCCTGAGCGCAGTTACTTTAGCCAGTGGAATAATGGTTACGTATATGGAAGCAATAACACTACAGGTGACAACTTCTGGAAGGCAGGCATACCAAAGAATATTGCTTATCAACCTAGCACCTTGCTTGCCATCGATTTAGGTACGCCAGCCAATCAAATCCCAGATGGGTATCAGGCGACTCCGTTAATGATGTCCACCAGCACGCCCTATTCCGCCGATTACACGGTGATTGGAGATGCTTCTATGAGCAAAGTGGCTCATCCTGACTTGCCTAATGGCGCTATCGATTTGTTACCAACCCATACGTACTTTGCGTATCGCTCAGAAGATACGGTAGTGATGCATGGCCCTACAGAGATGGTGTTAGCTCGCGAATTTACTAAAGGCCGAGTGCTGTATCGGACTGATTTCTCTGGCAAGAATATCGATTACTTCTCCTCACCGAAGATAACTATCGCACTTCCAGAGCCTATGCGACCTGTAGATCAAGACGGTAACATCGGCGACTATGTTTCTCACATTGAGATCGGCGGCTACGAAGGGGTGTTCTTGCTGTATTAACTCCCTTTCAACCACTCTCACTAAACGCTTCATAAATCGCCGTTTTTATGCTTAACGTCACTGAAAAAACCTTGTTCACTGAATCTTTATAAACCGATGTATATACTGAAGTAAATGACAACGACAAGGAAATTCAGTCACATGAAGACGACACCTTCAATGCTCTCTGTTCTGCTGCTATCAGCATTATCAACTCATGCAAATGCGGATGAATGTGGAAAAATAACCATCGCGGATATGAATTGGAATTCGGCCAGCTTAATGGCGCACATCGACCAATTTGTCTTAAATGAAGGCTACCAGTGCGATGCGGAATTGATCCCTGGTGATAGCGTTCCTACAGGCACCTCTATGATTGAAAAGGGGCAGCCTGACGTTGCGCCAGAGTTATGGACAAACGGTATTAAAGAAGCACTTGATAAAGGGATTGCGGATAAACGCTTGCGTATCGCTGGTGAATCGCTTGTCAATGGCGGTGAAGAAGGCTTTTGGGTTCCCGCCTATCTGGTAAAACAGTACCCAGAGCTCGCGACGATAGAAGGCGTCATCAAGCACGCCAAACTATTTGAACACCCTGAGGATGATGACAAGTTCGCCTTTTATAGCTGCCCTGCTGGTTGGACATGCCAAATCACCTCCGGTCACTTGTTTAATGCATTAGGGTTAAGTGAGCACGGCTTTGAGATGGTTGACCCAGGCTCTGGCGCTGCACTAGCTGGTACCATCGCCAAAGCCTATGATCGCAAAATGCCTTGGTTTGGTTACTACTGGTCACCAACACCCGTATTGGGCAAGTATGATATGGTCAAAGTGGATTTTGGTAGCGGAACGGATCTCGAAGAGTATCGCAACTGTACCACCCAGCCTGATTGTACTTCTCCCAAAGTAACAATGTACCCACCTTCTCCAGTTCGCACAGTAACAACTGAGGCATTTGCGAACAAAGAACCCCAAGCATTCGCGTACTTGCAGAAACGCGGATTTACCAACGAGCAAATGAGTGAAATGCTGGCCTGGATGGAAGATAACTACGCAGATGGTGAAGAAGCGATGTTTTACTTCTTTAATACCTACCCTGACTTATGGAAAGGTTGGGTATCTGAAGACGTAGCGATGAAGATCGAAAAAGCGCTCTAGTGATTGACGTCTAACTCGTACCAAATAATTTAGCCTCCCATACCGTTTGAATAAATAGTATTGGAGGCTAATCAACGGTTCGTTAATACATGGTGTGACCATTCAATGTTTCTTTAGGAATCTCTTGCAGAGCGTCCCAATGTTCGACGATTTTCCCATTATGATCAAAACGAAAGAAATCCATCGTCACGTATTCAATATCATTAGGCCATGTTTGGTGAGTGTGTAGTGCCACCAAGTTCCCTTCAGCAATGGCTCGCACAAACGTAATGTCTTTATTGGGATACTCATTTTGCATCCGCTCAAAATACTCGATAAAAGCCTCGGGGCCATTTCCAACTAATGGATTGTGCTGGATGTACTCATCGCCAACGTAGTCTTCAACCGCCTTTCTTGGGTTACCCCGATAGGCGGTTTCGTAAAACGCAATGGCATTTCTTTTGTTCTCTTGCAGGTCCATTTTTCTTCCCTATGTCGCTCTACTTGATATTTAACGATAATCATAGTCTTAGAACCTAAGAAGTGACCGAACATCGCGCACAAAAAAGGCCGCTAAACCGCAGCCTTCATCACTTGAAACTTGGAATCACTGTCCCTTCAGAGCTTAAACCACACCACCAGCGCCCTGCATGGAACGCTCACTGTTCTCCACTAGCAATGCGGTTGCTGTTTGTTTCAATGTTTCCCACTCTTGGTCTTCGACAAAAATACCATTTTGCCAAGAGGCTTGTTGCGTGTTGCTTAACTCATCGCCTTCAATGTGAATGGTGTATCCCTGTGCGCTTTTCTCGATATCGAAATCGTTCACAGAGAGTTCGATAACCATACTATGCAAATCCGTATCATGCCCATCAAACTGATCCGAGAAAAAGACTTCTGGCGCGATTCGTCCACGATTTAACACATAAAGCGTTCGTTTTGGACTAGAGCCATTGACCCATTGTGCACGGCACGCAATGCCTTTTGCAGAGAGCTTCAACAACTCACTAAAACCTAGCCAACGGTTATGACACTGTTTCAACGTGATAGTAATCGACTTGCTGTTGATCATTTTCTCAAGTGCGAAATCCAACACGGCGGGTAAGTGGCACGCCACACTGCCATTGTGCAAATCCATCTCGATACTCGCTGACGTATTGTTGGTCACCGATACGGCGCAGTCCGAATCTAACCCAAGAAACAGGCTGGCGTTATTAAAGTGACGCACCCCGTGCAAGCCAACCATTTGCAAGTCCGCCACCATGTTCGCAATGACATCCGCCTCACCACAGTGACGGCGCATGCCAAGAAATGCCTTATTAACCGCGGCCACCAATTCGTTGTGAGAGACGATCATAATGCAAATCCTCCGTTGATTTTTAGATTGTCACTTTGCGCAATTTCTTCTCGCTCCGGCATGCTCGGGAAAATCCATGTGTCCGCCAGTTTTGGATCGTGAATTTCATCTAACAGCGGCGCACCTTGGAAGAAAGTTACTCGAACCCAACGATCCGAGCGCGGATCAAACTTAGTCGCACCAAAGATCGCCAACTTACAGCGCAATAAGTGCATTGGCAGTGCATCTTGGCGCAGCACGTTCATTTGAATATCACCCATTGCTCGGTTACCTAACGTCCATACACGACGTGTGATCGAACGATAAGTCGGGTTCTGCAACAAAAACTCCGCTACGGACATTTCTTCATCACAACCAAGCAAGGCGTGGTACAAGCGATTCACTTGTCTGCCGATATCAAGCGGCAGCTCTTTTTCTTCTCCTGCTTCCTCCCCACGAACACCAAGCCTTGGCTCTTCTTTGTCTTGTGAGCGATACCAGAACCAGTAGTTGTTCTCGGCTAGTGAGTAATCCGCATTAATCGCCCAGCAGTATTTGCTTTGCAGCACCTCAAGTAAGTCATGGATCTTTTTCCCGCCCGGAATCGATAACGTTTCATCCGTATTCATTTGGCTGGCAAATTCGTCCACCAAAGATGGGTAGAGTTCAATCAAGCAAGAGGTGAGGATTTCTTGGGCTTCCACACTCATTGTTTTCTTATGCTCGACCAAACTCGCCCAGTTCGGATGTGATGCCATTAACGTTGTTAGCTCCGATAGCAGTTGTTTGATGTCTGCTATCGCTTGATGATTGAGCCTGTCTTGATGTTCATTGATGGTGATGACTTGCTCTAAATGACGCTGTGCTTTTTGAAGCAATCCTTGCAAAGGAGCATGGAACGACGCTTCACACGGCATCGCAAAGACTCGCGCTACCGCACGTTCGCGAGAGGTCATCCATTGGTCAACGATGCACGGGTGATTAATCAAGTATGGAGCCATGCCTAAGCCAGTAGCATTGCCGACACCAAGGTAGCGCTGCAAGCCACGATGCAAAGCCACCGCGTTGTCGCCTCCTTGCTGAAGTGCCAGGTAGTGCACCCAATCCAGGCTGAATTCACGCAACATATATACGGCACACATTTGCGCACTAAAAGACTGGCTGAAATCTGGGTTATTCTCTAACAGTTTGAAATCGGCGATACCAAACTTTCCGTTACCATACACAGCAGTGGTACGAAGGATATACCCCACTTCCGCCAACTCTTTTGGCTCGGGCTGCTTGCCTTGAGAAAGAGCGCTAACAATGTGCTCAAACACGCGCACGCTTTTGTTTGCGCGAGCCAGAACAAGTACGTTGTTTGGATTACGTCCCGCTTCTTGCAGCGGTACATTTGCTCGCAATCTTTCCAACAAAGTAACATCAACATCGCCTTGAACCAGTGCAAATGTGACGTCCCACTTTTCAGCAATGACGCGGTCATTACGCTCGTCATCAGCAATTTCATCACAGAACACCACCAAATGATAAACGTGCTCTGGCGTGGTCAACTTGTAAATAACGTGACCATAACCACGCGGACAAAGTTGCCACTCATGCTTGGTTACTTGCCAGTTTTGGCTTGCCATATTACGAATCAGACTACGAACAAAGCTGATTCGGTTTTGGTGCATTGCGCCAAGCCTTTCGGCTGCCATGACAATCGCTGCATCGCGCATAGTTGCTTCCGTATAAGTAGAACGATGTGCATCCATTTTGCTCACCACCTATTTGTTATTGTAAGAATACTAGGGTTTGTGCGGATGCAGGAGGAAAACACCCGCACAAGCTCCACGTTGTTTGAATTAAATAATTGTTATAGCCCTTGCTCTTTCGCCATTTTGATTGCGATTTGCGGCGCATTCCAAAGTGACGGTAACAAAATCAGCGAAACCGGAACCGCGGTAATGACAATGAAAGATTGCAGAGCAGAGATGCCGCCAGAGCCAAGGGAAATCAGGATCAATGCTGTCACACCCATCATTACGCCCCAGAAGGTACGGATGATCGCATTCGGCTCCGTTTCACCACTGATCACGACACTGATTGTGTAGGTCATTGAGTCGCCCGTCGTGACGATGAAGATCGTGGTTAAAATCAGAAATAGAATTGAAGTCAGCATTGGCATTGGTAGTTGCTGAGTCACCGCAAGCAAAGCACCTGGCAAGTTAAAGCCTTCAAACGCCGCACTCACACTACCCGGTTCAGCAATTTCAAACGCAAGGCCAGAGCCGCCTACAATCGTGAACCAAAAACAGGTGGTGAGCGGAGCAACAATGCTGATGGTGGAAATAACTTGGCGAATAGTGCGACCACGAGAAATACGCGCAATAAAGATTGCCATCATCGGACCATAACCAAGGAACCAGCCCCAGAAAAATACTGTCCACCAGCTTAGCCAACCTTCGTCACCGCGATAGGTCGCCATTGGGATAAAGTTATCCAGCATGCTCCCTACACCTTGAATGTATCCGTTAAAGATAAAATTCGTAGGGCCAAAAAACAGGATGTAAACCATCAATGCCATTGCCAGAATCACGTTGTAACGACTAAGCAGTTGCATGCCTCGGCTTAATCCACTGAGTGCTGACAAGGTGTAAAACGCAATCGCAAACAAAATGATGATAAGCTGAGTGGTAAAGCCATCAGGAATATCAAACAGCGCATTTAACGCGTAGCTAACCTGCAAGCCCAGAAACCCAATTGGGCCGATGGTGCCCGCGGCTACCGCGATAATGCAGCATGCGTCTATCAATGCACCGAGTTGGCCTTTAAGTGCTCGTTCGCCCAACACAGGGTAAAGCAAAATACGTGGTTTTAGTGGTAAACCTTTGTCGTAATGCAGGTGCATCACCACGATGGAAGTTAAGCTACCTACAATCGCCCAAGCCAGAAAGCCCCAGTGCATAAAGGATTGCGACAACGCATTCACCGCACCTTGCTGCGGGTTATCTTGCGCGCCGTATAGAGGGGGTGGGCTAACATAGTGTGCGATAGGCTCAGCCGCGGCCCAGAAAACGCCACCACCAGCCAATAAGGTACAGAAAATAATCGCCATCCAGCGGAAAGAATCCATTTCTGGTTTCGCAATCCCGCCCAACATCACCTTGCCTGTTCGCCCTGCAGCCAAGCCAAGACCAATAAGAAAAGTGAGAAGCAGCAGTAACTGCCAGTAAGGACCAAACACCTGAACTGCCCAGCCAAAGCCAGCGTTAACAATCGTAGATAACAACTCGCCGTCATAAAGTGCAATAGCAACGAACAACGCGATAAAACCACCGCTATACCAAAAGGCCGGGTTATTCAGTCCTAATTTGTCCGTCGTGTTTTCTGTTGTTGATGTGTTGTGTGTTGCTTTTGACTTGCCCGATGACACGCTCATCGTGGAAGCTTTCATGCTATTGGTTAAATCAGACATACTCTGGCTCCAGAGGTTCTTTGCAGCAGCCAAAGACTGGCTACAAATGTGAGTTTTACGCCTGCCGTATTGTTGTTATGTAGGCAGGCGGTTCCTAATTTTGGGTGTACTATGAAATAGGCTCTAATCCTTCTTTGAGGAAGTTAAACCAGTTTTCACCCAATATTTTTCCTGCCTCAGATTCACTGAATCCGTGACGCATTAATCCGTTGTAGATGTTCTCCATCCCTGCACTGCCGCAGAACCATGGCAGCGCATCTGGCCATCCCGAGTTACTTGCTGAACCTTCGCCGTAATCCATCGCTTTTGACCAACGACCGTTGCGCATCCACTCCAACACTTGTTGCGGCTGGTTTAAGCACAAATCGCTACCGATACCTAAATGGTCAACGCCAAGCATGTCTGCGGTTTTCGCAACCATCTGGCAGAAATCATCCAGCGTGCACTGGCTGCCATTTGGCAAATGGAACGGATATAAACTGAATCCAATCAAACCGCCGCGCTCCGTCAGTGCTTTGATCACGGTGTTGGACTTGTTACGCAGTGCGTCATGCGCAAATGTCGGGTTAGCATGGCTGATACAAATTGGACGCGAAGAGAGCTCGATAGCTTCCAACGTTGAACGCTCCGCGCTGTGGGACATATCAATGATCATCCCGACTCGGTTCATCTCCTCAATCGCTTGCTTACCAAAGCGAGTTACGCCGGAATCGTTTTGTTCGTAACAACCTGTCGCTAGTAAGCTTTGGTTGTTGTAGGTCAATTGCATGATCAGCAGACCTTGGCGGCGCATCACTTCAATCAGGCCAATTTCATCATCAATCGGTGAGCAATTCTGCGCGCCGAAGAAGATGCCGACTTTGCCTTCTGCTTTGGCTTTTTCTACATCTGCCATTGAATAAATAGGCATGATGAGGTCCGCATTTTGCTCGAAGCGCAAGTTCCACTCAGCAAAACGCGTTAAGGTTTCGCGCGCAGTTTCGTGGTAGACGATGGTGGCATGAACGGCGGTAATGCCACTCGCCTTAAGCGTTTGGAAGTACTCTCGATCCCAATTGCAGTACTGCAACCCGTCAATCACAATCCGTTGTTGGTACATAACCACTCCTTAAACAATTTCTTAGCCTTTCAGTGCGGGTAACTGACACCATCAGCTACCCTGCTGTTCTTAGTAAGGGCGCTGATAAGCGGTTTTCACCACGGTGTAGAACTCTTTGGCGTACTGACCTTGCTCACGAGGGCCAAAGCTAGATTCTTTACGGCCACCAAATGGGACGTGATAATCTGTACCCGCAGTTGGCAAGTTAACCATGACGCAGCCCGTTTGGACTTGCTGTTTGAAGATCGCGCTATTGCGCAAGCTTTGCGTGATAATGCCGCCTGTCAGGCCAAAGCGCGTATCATTCGCGACTGCAATCGCCTCATCCAGATCAGAAACGCGAATCACGCTTGCCATTGGTGCAAAGACTTCTTCTTGGTTCACTTCCCAGCTGTTTTGTGTGTTCAAGAACAGGGTTGGTGACATGTAGTACCCGTCATGCTCTAGGCTCAGACGCTCGCCACCAAAAGCCAGCTCTGCGCCCGCTTGGCGTGCGTTTTCAATCCACTCAAAGTTCGCATTCAGCTGGTTACCATCAACAACAGGGCCCATGAATACGCCCTCTTCCAGTGCGTGACCCACTTTTAATTCGCTCATGCGTTTGATTAGCGCTTCAACATACGCGTCGTGAATTCCGTCCATAACCACAAGACGAGAAGACGCGGTACATTTTTGACCTGCACCCGAGAATGAGCCTGCGATTGTGGCTTCAACGGCAATTTGAATATCTGCATCATCTGCCACTACGAGCGCGTTTTTACTGCCCATCTCTAGCTGACAACGCACAAAGTTTGGTGCCGTTGCCGCGGCGACTTTACGGCCTGTGTCCACAGAACCAGTGAAGCTCACGCCGTTCACATCTTTCGAATTGATAAGGGTATTACCAACTTGCGAACCGCTACCCAAAACGAGGTTAAACGTGCCAGCAGGTAAACCTTGGCGATGGATAATCTCAGTCAGTGCAACGGCACTTGCTGGAGTTAGGTTGGCAGGCTTCCAGACGACACTGTTGCCAAACGCAAGTGCTGGCGCGATTTTCCAAGCCGCTGTTGCTGTTGGGAAGTTCCAAGGAGAGATAATGGCGATAACGCCGACGGCTTCGCGAGTAACTTCAACGGAGACACCTGGACGGACGGAAGCAGCGTTATCGCCAATTTGACGCAGTACCTCAGCAGCAAAGTATTGGAAGAATTGGCCGGCACGGTAAATCTCACCTCGACCTTCAGCAAATGGCTTACCTTCTTCACGCGAAAGCAAGGTGCCCAATTCGTCACATCGTGCAATGAGCTCATCACCAATCGCTTGCAGCACTGCTTGTTTGCGCTCGATTGGTGTTTTTTCCCACTCTGGCTGCGCTGATTTAGCCGCTTGAATCGCTTGCTCTACTTGCGACACACTCGCTTGTGCGAAATCGCCAATGTTTTCGCTGATATCAGAAGGGTTAATATTGGCGATGGTGTCCATGCCCGATTGCCATTCACCTGCTATATAGAGGGATTTTTCTGCTTGAACATTGTTAATAAAAGTCATGGTTCTTTCCTTGTTCTTCCGATTTGTGATGGCAAGCCACCCACTCACTGATCTCAATTATTCTTGTTGGATTTATTCTGGTTGGCTTGCCGACGCGTAGACGACAAACTCCACCAACATTTCTTCTCGTGCTAACCCTGCAACCACCATGGCGGCGCGATTTGGGTACGGCGCTTCAAAATATTCCGCGTACACTTGGTTAACGGTTTTTAAGTATTCTCTGTCGGTCACGTAAATCAGGACCTGCAATACAGAGTCCAAAGACTCCCCTGCACACTCCAGGGTGTGAATGAGATTGTTAAAGGTTTGACGTGTTTGTGCTTCGATGCCGCCTTCCACAACCGCACCTGTGTCATCAATAGGAATTTGAGCCGTATACAGGGTTCCGTTGTTGACTATCGCCCATTCAAGCGGCGCTTTAGAAGCAAATAGACTGGTTTTAACTGGGTGTTTTTTAGTAGAAGTATTCACGTGCCTTTCAACCTTTGTAACAGCTTTGTTTCAATATGGTTAAATGATGCACATTGACAGGCGATAAATCTAACGGTAATTTTTTTACATTTGATAAATAAAACTTATCACTTCATTGAGAATAACGTAAATAAAGGGATTAAGAGGCATTAGGGATGAGTATTAAGCTTCAACAATTAATGCATTTTGTGATGGTAGTCGAGGAAGGTGGGTTTCGAGCCGCTTCACATCGTGCAAATCGATCTCAGGCTGCGCTCTCCACGTCGATAAAAGAGCTAGAGAAAATGCTAGGACAAACGCTGTTTGAGCCCGGCAACAAAACCAAATTAACGCCTTTTGGTGAGATTTGTTTGCCCAAGGTGGTTCAGTTTCTCAATATCTACAGTGCGCTGGACAACGATCTCAAAGCTGCCGCGGCCGGACAGCAAGGGAGAGTGCGAATTGCGAGCGTTCCTTCTGTTGCAGCGAAACTCATCCCGAGCGTGTTGGGTGCCTTTTGCGAGCAGTATCCAAATGTAGAAGTAAGCTTGATCGATGATAACGCGGCGGGCGTCGAGGCTCGCTTACTCTCCGGTGAAGTCGACTTGGCGCTCGGCAACCCCTCTCACCTTGATGAAGGCGGCATTGACTTTACGCCGCTGTTGTCCGACCCCATTGGCGTGGTGTGTTTAAAAGATAACCCTATTGCCAATCAAACAGAGGGAATCGAGTGGCAAACTTTGCTCGAACAACCTTTCATTCGTAACGGCACCTGTACGCTTCTCGATCCAACCCCAGCCAGAGCACTGAGTGAGCAAGCGCTCTATTCGGTCGAGAATATCACTTCGCTGTTTTCTGTCTTAGAACTTGGGATTGGTGTCACGACCCTACCGAAGCTTGCTTTCCCAACCAATGAAACACGCTTGGTTTGGATCCCACTTATCGATCCACCGCTTGAAAGGCAAATTGGTATCTTTACGTTGACCGACCGCACGATCTCGCCTCAAGCAAAAGCGTTTCATGATTTGTGTGTACGTTATCTAAACTATCAAGATGAAGAGACGTAGTTCGAAGGTTTTAGCTAACAGTGGCTCCATTAGATTTTAGAGCCACTGTTATTTGATATTAAGTGACAGATCCGGTCATATGAAATGACGACGCTCTTATTGCACTTATTCTGGCTTGATATTCTGATTCATTCTGAACAAGTTATTTGGATCAAACTTCTTCTTCACTGCTTGTAAACGCGCAAAGGTTGGACCGTAGGCAGACTCTGTACGTTCAGCTTCGTCTTGTGTAAGGAAATTGATATACGCTCCGCCACTTGCATAGGGCTTAGTCTTGGCAAAAAATTCCCTTGCCCAGCTGATGCAAGCTTCATCATCTTCTGCTAAATCCCATCTTCCATGCACATTTAATACATAGTTTGCATCACGGCTAGAATAAGCCATAGACTCGGGCTCAGGTCTAGAGGCAGCGCAGCCAAGAGAGGCGATAAAAATCTCACACTGAGGCGATGGTAACTTACCTGCGTATTCTATCGCTGCATCAATCACACCTTCGCTTAGCGAGTTAAAATTGTGCGATTTCCAATAGTTACGTGCGCCCGGAGTAAGCAATGGATCAAACGCTTGCTGCCACGCCGCAAATGGCTGTACACCAACGTGCTCACCATGTGCATCACCAAACTCTCTCAACGGTGCAATTAACTTCTCACCTTCAGCCGGGTCACCCGCATAACATATCGCGAGTACAACCACTTCTTTACCGTGAACGCTTTCAGGTAAGAATGGGAGTGGCGGCGCTTTCCGACTCACCATCCAGACACTTAGGTCATCAGGGGCCGACTCAGTGAATTTCGCAAACTGGGTGATAATGGATTTCGCTTGCTCAAATGGAAAGACAATGAGACCACTTAACACCTCTGGACCGACAGGATGTAGCTGGAATTCAAAACGCGTAACGATACCAAAGTTACCGCCGCCCCCACGTAACGCCCAGAACAAATCGGCATTTTCTGTCTCATTCGCGAGCAGTTGACGACCATCTGCAGTTACGACATTTGCAGAGACCAAGTTGTCTATCGTCATACCATATTTTCGGCTCAACCAACCAAAACCACCACCAAGCGTTAACCCCGCAATTCCCGTGGTTGAATTAATGCCGACAGGCGTTGCTAATCCATATTTTTGTGTGGCCTCATCGACATCAGCCAACGTACAGCCAGGTTCAACGAAAGCCCTTCTTTCGCTTTCATCCACTTGAACATGATTCAAAAGCGACAAGTCGATCATCACACCATGATCGCAAACCGCATTGCCCGCAATATTATGCCCACCACCTCGGACCGAAAGTAGCTGATTGTTATCCCGAGCAAAGTTAACCGCCATCACGACATCATCGGCAGACTTGCAGCGAGCGATAACACCGGGACTGCGATCTATCATGCCATTCCAGATTTGACGAACTTCGTCGTACGTAGGATCTCCGGGCAAAACAACATCACCCTGAAATTGATTTTTGAAGTGTTCAATGGTTGCATTTTCTAGACTATTCATATTAGTTGCCTCTCACGTTTTACATGAGGCTTGCAATGCACAATGCAACGACAAGCTAATACAAGTCCCTCACAATTAAACGTGACGTTTGAGTAGCTATTTTCAGCAAATAAACAAGGCCCCACAGTAACGATACCGCAGGGTCACAAATTCCCTTACTCTCTTGGGTTCGATAAAGCTGAAACACAGTTATAAAAATCAGATAGTTATCGCAATGATACCGCACCTCAAAGCACCTTCTGTATTCTTTACCCTGCGTGACACTCGCACCTAATTATTAATAAGTTCATTGTAAGTTTAGAATGCAATTTAGTTTCAGATATGAAACTTTGTCTTATAATTAATATTTTTAATAATTAATTATATTACCTTTATTTATCAATTAAATAGGATTATAAAAATATTTCGGACTGCGAATAGTGAATAGCCGTTAGAGGCAGTGATATTGAATTAAATAGAATAGCCTTCTTAGTATTTTAGAAGACTATTGCATTATTAATCAGTGATATACCGTCACTTAAGGTGGGTTATTTACGACGATTTCGGTTCTTATACACTACGCAAAAGTTACCACGTTTGGTTCGGCATTTTGAGCAGCGCTCGCAATCCACTGGCGCTCGATTACCCTCTTTCCAGCGCTTTATTAACTGAGGCTCAGCCAATAAAGGACGTGACACAGCGAAAAATTGGATATCTGTGTTTTCTGCAATTTTCTCAATCGCATCAATGTCACTCAATCCGCCGACAGTAATCACCGGGATGCTCACATCTTGACTGATCACATGTCCATATTCGTGAAAATAGCCTTCTTCTTGTAGTGTGTAACCATCGAACGTTTCACCAACAAGCTCGTTTGCTTTGCCGTGAATATTGCCAGACACGATGATCGCATCAACGCCCACTTCTTCGAGTTTCTTACAGACGACGCGAGTTTCATCGAACGTTAAACCGCCGTCAAAGAACTCTGTTGCCGTCAGTTTAACGAGGATGGGAAATTCGCTCCCAACCAGCTTTCTGGTTTCAGAAAAGATTTCTAAAAGGAAACGCATGCGATTTTCTAAGCTACCACCGTATTCGTCTTCGCGACGATTATAGTACGGGCTTAAAAACTGGTTAATTAAGTAAGTGTGTGCCGCATGAATCTCTACGCCGTCAAAACCAGCGTCTTGAGCACGTTTACTCGCCAATGCGAATGCCTTTACGATGTAGTCGATTTCGTCCTTAGTCATCGCTTTGCCTTGCGTATTCGTGCCACGCTCAGGCACGTCACTCGGAGCGAAGATGACACGCTCACCGACGCTGTAGGTGGTTTTGGTTCCACCGTAAGCAATTTGCATTACGATTTTAGAATCGTGTTGATGTACTAGCTCTGTTAGCTTTTTGTATTCTTCAATAAAAGAGTCGTTGTAGATCCCCATCATCCCAGCGTTGGGTTTCTCTTCTTCCACGATATTGGCATAACCGGTAACAATTAGACCCACTTCACCTTTCGCCAACTCTTCGTAAATATCGTAAAGCTTATCCGTCATGTGGCCATTTTCAGTCGCCATGTTTTCCCACGTTGCGCTGCGCACAAAACGGTTCTTTAGGGTCATGCTGCCAATGCGGGCTTCGGAAAACAAAATGCTCAAAACCAGTCCTCTTAAAGTTGTCTTTATGGTTCTATCTTTTCCCAAGTAACCAAGAACAAAAAAGGAACAGCGATACACAACGTATGGCTGTTCCTTCTCTGAATCCGTGAGACCTGCAAACTACAGGCGCACCTTAATGCCTCGTGAGTGACAAAACTTTAATCTGGATTAAGGTTTAGTGAGATAAGCTTGTAAGCAAAGCAACTCGGCCTATTTCTCAGTTTACCTTCACTCTACATTCTGGGGGTAAGATCTTCTCTTTTTCGAATGAAACTTCACAATCCACGAGAACGCTTCCTCCCCCATGTAGGTAAAAGTAATCAAGCACGAAAAATACTTTATTATCACGCTCTCCATACTCTTCTACAAAAACGCCAGCACTCTGGTTGAAATCCAGTTTTTCATTATCTAGAGAAATGGAGGAAACTCGAAATACATCATTTATTTCATAACCTGAACGATTAATTGTATCGACTTCAATCACTGGATTAATCTCCATGTTGTGGATAATAAGCCTAACAAGAGTATCTCCAATACGATAAGTTTCCACGGAGCTAACCGAGGACGGAACTTGGGCTAATACGCATGAAGAAATTGCAACAATTGAAAGAAGAGTAAAACGACGAAACATGAACCAAGACCATAGTAAAAAGGGATAATCATATTATCTCTTTTAGGCATGAATTCGAGTCTAGCAAAGCATGTAGCTCTCAGAATGGGAGCTACATGGAAGTGATATTAAAGAACTTCAAACTCAATAAATAAACGGCAACGGAATAAGCTCTAATCCTAGTACACCACTAATCCCCATCACCACTAGCAGTGAGACTTTAAACACCGACTTTGACCAAGCGATGTAGTTGCTGTCATCAATGCTGCGAAAAGTCACTTTCGTCCACATAAAGCAAACGACCGCTGCAACCGCTAAGTATTCATACCCGGCTTCACCAAGTAAAAATAACCCCAACGATACGGCCCCAAACGCCACGACATACGCTTTCATGTGTCGATGCGCTTTATGAATGCCCTCTTTAACTGGTAATACGGGAATCCCGGCTTCTCGGTAGTCTTGCATGCGGAACATGGCAATCGCGTACGAGTGCGGCATTTGCCAGAGACAGAACATGGTAAAGAGTAAAATCGCTTCCAAGCTAATAAAGTTTGTTACCGCTAAATAACCCACTAATGGCGGGACTGCACCTGAAATACTTCCCACTAAGGTTCCATACACCGAGTTACGTTTGTACCACATCGTGTAAAAGAACACGTAATACACGTAGCCAAGCAAAACGACGACAGCGGATAGTGGGTTCACTCGGATAAATAACAGTGCGGTGCCTACCAGCAATAAAGCAAGCGCATAAACAAACGCAATATCGATATTGATGTTACCTTTCACTGTTTCACGATTTCGTGTACGTGCCATCTTTTGGTCGATATCACGATCGAAAATATTATTCACCACACAACCTGAAGCGATGACTAACCCCACACCAACTAACGTTGTAACGAACAACATTAGACTAGCTGGTTCTGTTTTTGCGGCGAGGAAGAACCCCGCCGCAACAGAAATCAGGTTGCCGAAAATAATGCCCGGTTTGGTGATAGACAAATAACTTTTCAGCATACCTTGGCCTACAACTTCATGTTGACGTTCATGTTGTAGATGATCCATACCGAGCCAGCGATAAGGATAAGTACAACAATGGCGGTAAACATCAGTGATACAAGGTTCCAACGTCCGTCGGATGTTTTTGTTTCCATGTGCAAGAAGTATTTAAAGTGAACAAATATCTGCACTAATGCACATCCAAATAGAATCGCATAGGTCGTTGTATCTGGTAATGATTTCGTCCAAACAAAGTAGAACGGAATTACCGTCAGAATCAGTGAGGCAATAAAGCCTTTCACGTAATCTGACGCACTGGTTTCTACATGTTGATCCATTACATTACCCCCAGTAAGTAAACGATGGTAAAGACACAAATCCAGACGATATCTAGAAAGTGCCAGAATAGGCTTAAGCAGTTAAAGCGCATTGCCATATTGTCGTTCAGACCTTTCGTCGACAGTTGGTGATACGCTACCGCTAACCAAATCAGACCAAAGGTTACGTGCAGGCCATGCGTACCAACCAACGTAAAGAATGCCGATAGGAATGCACTTGTTTGTGGGCCATAGCCTTCTTCAATCAGGTGATGGAACTCATAGACCTCCATACAGATAAAACCAAGACCAAGTGCGAACGTGACTAACATCCAACGTTTGAGACCAGCAACGTTGTTGCGCTTCATCGCGATAATGCCAAAACCAAATGTGATACTGCTAAACAGCAGCAGCATGGTTTCGACAAACACGAATGGGAGTTCGAAAATGTCTTTACCTGTTGGGCCCGCAATTGAATTGCTCGACAGCACAGCGTATGTCGCGAACAAGGTCGCAAACAGTACACAGTCACTCATCAGGTAAACCCAAAAGCCAAATAGCTTGTTGCCATTCGTGTCATGGTGGTGATCATGGTCGTGATGTGCTGCGATATTAGTTTGCATACGTCACCTCCAGATCATCTTTACTTTCGCTGTCTTTCACTGAGTTTTTCTTCGCTTCTTCAAGCTGAGCTCGACGCTCGGCCTCAATTGCTTTGATCTCTTCAACTTCCACGTAGTAATCCACGTCATCGTTGTAGCTGTGCTGAATACACGTCACGATAATACCGACCAAACTTGCTGCCGCTAGCCACCAGATGTACCAAATCATGCCGAAGCCAAATAGGAGCGACCAAGCCGACACGTAGATGCCTGTTGCCGTGTTTTTTGGCATATGAATACGTTCGTATTCCACTTCTTTAGTTGGATCGAACTCGCCACTTTGTTTCTGGTACCAGAAGGCATCCAGCACATCACCTTTTGGTAGGTGCGCAAAGTTGTAGAACGGCGGTGGAGACGATGTTGCCCACTCAAGAGTACGACCACCCCACGGGTCACCAGTTAGGTCACGGTTTTGCTCGCGGTCACGGATACTCACGTAAATTTGGATGAACTGAGACAATACGCCCAGCGCAATCACAACCGTACCTGCTGCAGCAATCGACAACAGTGGGAAGTATTCAGGGTTGATGTCTTGGCTTAAACGACGAGTCATCCCCATAAAGCCCAGCGCGTAAAGCGGTAGGAACGCCATTAAGAAACCAATAATCCAAAGATAGAACGCACGTTTGCCCCAAGTTTCATTCATGGTGAAACCTGTCGCTTTCGGGAACCAGTAAGTGATCGCAGCGAAACATCCAAACACCACACCACCGATGATAACGTTGTGGAAGTGAGCAATCAGGAACACTGAGTTATGCAGAACGAAATCTGCACCCGGAACAGCCATTAGTACGCCTGTCATACCACCAACAGTAAAGGTGATCAGGAAGCCCACCGTCCACATCATTGGCGTCGTAAAGCGGATGCGGCCTTTGTACATGGTGAATAGCCAGTTGAAGATCTTCACCCCTGTTGGGATAGAAATAATCATCGTGGCAATACCGAAGAAGGCATTTACGTTCGCGCCAGATCCCATCGTAAAGAAGTGGTGTAGCCAAACGACAAACGCAAGAATCGTGATAACTACGGTAGCCCAAACTAGCGATGTGTAACCGAACAACTTTTTACGTGAGAAGGTTGCGGTGACCTCTGAGAACACACCAAAAATTGGCAAGATCAAAATGTACACTTCTGGGTGGCCCCAAGCCCAAATCAGGTTGACGTACATCATTACGTTGCCGCCAAGATCATTGGTAAAGAAGTGCATGCCTAGGTATCTATCCAGCGTTAGCAGAGCGATAGTCACCGTTAGGATTGGGAATGAAATGATGATCAAAATGTTTGCACACAGAGACGCCCAAGTGAAAACTGGCATCTTCATCATTGGCATAGACGGTGTACGCATACGCAAAATGGTCGCGAAGAAGTTCACGCCTGTTAACGTCGTACCAACCCCTGATATCTGTAGCGCCCAAATCCAATAGTCGACCCCGACTCCTGGGCTAGCCTCAATACCTGAAAGCGGCGGATACGCTAGCCAGCCGGTGCGACCAAATTCACCTAAGCCGAGAGACATGTTTGTTAGAATGACACCAACAACAAACAGCCAAAAGCTCAAGTTATTCAGATACGGGAAAGCTACGTCACGCGCACCAATCTGTAATGGCACGATGATGTTCATCAGACCAATAACCAATGGCATCGCTACGAAGAAGATCATGATCACGCCATGGGCAGTAAAAATTTGATCGTAGTGATGCGGTGGCAAGTAACCTGCTTCACCCGCAGAAGAAAGGAGTTGCTGACTACGCATCATGACTGCGTCAGCAAAACCACGAACAAGCATCACCATCGCTACTGCGATGTACATGAAGCCAAGTTTTTTATGGTCTACTGAAGTAAACCATTCATTCCACAAATATTGCCACTTTCCGGCTTTAGTTACCGCGTAAACTACGGCTAAACCAACCAGCGCCACAACCGCTAAGGTGATGACGATAATAGGTTCGTGGAATGGAACTGAATCAAGAGTTAATCTTCCAAACATTACGATTATCCTTGGTTTTCAGGCAAACAGTTCATTGAACCAGGATGCTGAGTCACAACGTCGGTGAACAAGAACGGAGGAACGCTAGAGAACAAAGTGACTGGCTCTGCGATACTTGGCGCTGCCAGTGAGCTGTATTGCTCCCAATCTTCAATACGATCAGGGCTCGCCTTCACTTTCTGCACCCAATTTAGGAACGCAGCACGATCAGACATTGCTGAAGCTGTGAACTTCATTTGCGAAAAGCCTTCGCCGCTGTAGTTCGATGCAAAACCCTTGTAGTCACCTTCATGGTTCGCTATCAGGTTAAGCTTGGTTACCATGCCTGGCATCGCGTAGATCTGTGTACCTAAGCGAGGGATGAAAAACGCGTTCATGATGTTGTCCGAAGTCAGTTTGAACTGCACTGGCACATCTTTCGGGAACGCCACATAGTTCACCGTCGCAATGTTTTCTTCTGGATAGATGAACAACCATTTCCAATCGAGTGACACCACTTCGATGGTCATTGGCTTAACATCACTTTCCAATGGTTTGGAGGGCTCTAGTTCATGAGTCGAACGCCATGTGATCGTCGCAAGAATCGCAATGATGATGATTGGAATTGTCCATACCACCACTTCGATTTTGGTCGAGTGTGACCACTCGGGTGCGTACTCTTCTTCAGTGTTAGAGGCGCGGTATCGGTAAGCAAAGTAAATCGTCATTAGAATCACAGGGATTACAACGATCAACATCAGCAAAAGAGCAGTAATAATTAGCTCTTTTTCCTGCACACCAATGGCACCTTTGGGGTCAAGTAAAGCTGAATTACATCCTGAGAGCATAAGTATGACGGACGCCAAACTTCCCCTCGACAAGATGCGTTTATATCTTGAGGCTTCCATTAACTTTCTCGATGGTTGTCTGGTTTCAAAACAAATGCCAATCACAGTAAATAAGAGCTCAGAAACAGCGCAGGGGAAATGTTTGATAAAAAGGCAAAAATTTTGATAAGTAGTTATTCTACTTACAAATTTTTCAGCGCCGTTATCAAGCATCTTAACCAGCTAGAATGAACAATTACTTGCTACGATTGGTATCAAGCTAAGAACCAGTTGTTATAGTCATTAGAATGTTTATGTGTTGAGCATGAGTAACGTCGGGATCAGAGCGAAACAAAACGGAATTGAGTGGAGATCAAAACCACACTATTAGTATGAGTTTATTGTTACACTTTGAAACACAATGTTACATTTGGCGCATTATGAGGAGTAAAAAGTTAAAGCTCATTAGCCACAACTGGAAACTAACCTTCCATTAATGAAATCAACACACTTTCAATAGGACATTAACCTCAACACGAATTTCACGTGCTTCACAGTTAATGTCTTTTGAAACAGACAGTTGCAAATTAATTTTGATGAGACTGACTATCAACTGCATTTACATAGATAGCTTGAGTACGAAGGGGAAATTAAAAGTGGTAAATTGTGATCAATATCAAATTAATGATTTCACTTAGTATTTGAGTGGTATTTACTTCTCATTATTTACTTTTGGCAAACCATTCGCAGAGCGAATCCAAACATGAGTAATAAACACACTTACGTTGCCCAGAACTGGCTCTCGGAAAAATAGGAAATGATGAAAGGGAAAGAAGCTTGTCATTCCGGTCTGTAAACCTAACCCTAGGGCTTTTACATACGAATGCCGCCATCCACTTCTAAAACTCTGCCAGTAAAGTAATCACTCTCAAGAATGTATTTTACTGCATGCGCGATTTCACTTGTTTCACCCATCCTTCCAATTGGGATCATCTTTTCTAGTCGTTCTATGGCTTCTGGTTTCATTTGCTCTGCCATCGCGGTATGTACCACACCTGGTGCAATCGCCGCCGCGCGGATACCGTATCTTGCTAACTCACGGGCCCACGTCGTCGCCATGGTTGCGACCGCCGCTTTAGATGCAGAATAATTGGTTTGACCGATATTCCCTGCTCTCGCGACACTAGAAATATTGATGATAACGCCTTGTGAACCGCTCTCAATCATCTTAACGGCAGCTTCACGCCCACACAAAAATGTCCCCGTAACATTGACGTTCATGACCAAATTGAATTGATCCAAAGACATCTTACTGATCACGCCGTCTTTTGATTTTACAAGTAACCCATCTCTTAGCACGCCAGCGTTATTGACTAGCCCATTGAGTTGGCCAAAATCTTGGATAACCGCTTCAAACGTGTTTTCAACATCGATTTCGCTCGTTACATCCACTTGATAAGTCAACGCTTTTGCACTCAGCATTCGGCACTGCTCTTGTGTTTCCATTAAGCCGCTTGCGTTTACATCTAATAACGCTAAATCTGCTCCGGCTTGAGCAAGCGTAATTGCCATCATTTGCCCAAGTCCCTGCCCTGCACCTGTAATGGCAATGACACTATTTTTAATATCCATAGTTACTGCACTCCGTCGCTAATAATGTTCCCTATTTCAAGCCTGTTTCGGTGGTCCGAAATGATGAGATTTACTTCACCATTTCAGACTGCTTTGTAGCAAAACTCAGTCTAGCCCTTCTTACTCTTGTAAAACTCAAACAAGCTTGAGAAGTCGAGCTCGCCGTGGCCGCTCGCGTTGTGGAAAGAATATAAATTACGCGCCAGTGAGCCCATCGGAACCGAAGAGTGTGTTTGTAACGCCGCATCTAACCCCAAACCGAGATCTTTCAACATGAGTTTGCTCATAAAGCCCGGTTGGTAATCGTTGCTGGCTGGTGCACTGTCCATCACGCCTGGGCAAGGATTGTAAAGCTCCAATGCCCAATTTCGGCCAGAGCTTTGAAGCATGATGTTTGATAACACTTTGGGATCGAGTCCATGATCGATACCTAGATTTAGCGCCTCGCACGTACCAGACATTAAAATGCCGAGCATAAGGTTATTACAGATTTTCGCCATTTGACCATCGCCCGCTTTACCGGCATGGAAAACATTTTTTCCCATGTACTGCAAAATGGCATTGGCTTTAGAAAATGCTTCATCCGAGCCACCAACAATAAAGGTTAATGTCGCCGCTTTAGCGCCGGCAACGCCACCCGAAACGGGCGCGTCGACAAACAACACGCGTTTATTTGCCGCTTCATTGGCGACTAATCGCGCGGAGTCCGGATCAATGGTTGAACAATCAATCATCAAGGTACTTGGCGAGACAAGATTGAGGACACCTACGCCGCCGTGTAAGTCGCCAAGATACACGGAACGAACGTGAGATCCTGCTGGTAGCATCGTGATGACTGTGCTTGCACCATCCGCGACTTCCTCAATAGAGCTCGCCACCACCGCACCAAAAGGTGCAAGTTGCTTTGCCGCTTCGCTATCGACATCGAATACTTGCACGTTAAACCCAGACGCTAATAAGTTCTGCGCCATCGGATGCCCCATTCTTCCTAAACCGATAAATGCGATGGTACTCATGATCATTCTCCTTATTGACCTGGTGTTTGTTCACCCAAATCAGCAAGCGGATGTTCGTCATCCGGCCAAAGTGAGGTAAACAAGGTATCGATGACATCTTCATCGACTTCACTGACACTGTTAAACATCCAATTAGGTTCGCCATCCCGGTCAATAAGCCGAGAACGGACGCCCTCTTTAAACTCACCTAATAAGGCGCTGCGAACCGATAAACTCAGCTCCAATCGGAAGCAATCTGCAAGTGGTAAGCTGTGGTATTCTTTCACTTGTCTGAAGCAAATATGCGCGGTGATTGGACTGCCCGCGGCGAACGTTTGTTTCGCGTTTTCTATCCACTGACTGTTCCCTTCGATAGCCATGACTCGCTGTGCTATCGCATTAAGATCAAAGCCTTTGCACGCTTCCTCTATCTGATCTAAGTATGGACAAATTTGCGTGGTTGGTTTGCTATCAATAACCTGTTCTTCCATTAATTGTAGTAGCGCAGTTACCAACTCTTTCGCATCTTCTTTGCCCCACTGGAGCCGCTTTAGCTCATCCAGTAAGGTGGGATACTGCTCTTCCAACAGTAACCAATCGGCCAAACCAATAGTGACAGCGTCACTTGAATTCACCATTGAACCTGTCAATCCGAGGAATAAACCCACTTGCGGATCTATCTGGCTTAAAAACCATGTACCTCCCACATCGGGATACAGTCCAATATTAATTTCTGGCATAGCAAGGCGTGATGTTGTTGTCACAACTTTGTGGCTGGTTCCCATAAAAAGTCCCATTCCACCGCCCATGACAATACCTTCTCCCCAACCGATAATGGGCTTGTTGTAAGTGTGAATGAGATAGTCACACTCATACTCCAACGAGAAATAGTCCGTACAGAACTCTACGATTTTTTCTTTACTCTCGTTATGCATGACGTGATACATAGCTCGAACATCGCCACCAGCGCAGAATGCTTTTTCTCCAGCGCCGGTTAGTACCACACAAGTCACATGCGGATCATCTTGCCACTTGATAAGCTGATCGTTAAGTTGGACTAACATGTCATACGTCAATGCATTCAATGAAGCGGTGTTGTCTAACGTTGCGATACCAATGCGGTGCACGCCATCTAAGCACTCTATTTCACTAATGGTTACCATCCCTGCCATGTGGCCTCCTATCGGTTTTTCCATTGCGGTGGGCGTTTTTCTAAAAAGGCGCGAACACCCTCAACTTGATCTTCCGTATCAAAAAGATTCAGAAACAACTCTCGCTCTTTCATTAAGCCGTGCTTAAGTGGCGCAGAGCGCATATTTTGAATGAGCGCCTTACACGCAGCGACAGAAGATGGTGACTGGTTCGCAACAGATTCAGCAAGCTCCAACGCTTTACTTAAAGCTTCGCCTTTGGGAACTAACTCCTCAGCCAAGCCTAGTTCTTTTGCTTTGTCAGCGCTGACTTGCTCTCCACATAAAATGATGCGCTTTGCCCAGCCTTCCCCTACTAACGCTGTGAGGTTTTGGGTACCGCCAGCGCAGGGCAAAAGTCCGACTTTGGCTTCAGGTAAAGCAAGTACCGCTTGCTCTTCAACTACTCGAATATCACAAGCTAATGCCACTTCTAAACCTCCGCCCATGGCGTAACCATTAATGGCGGCAATGGAAACACCACGGAATTCCGAGAGTGTTTCAAAAGCTTCACCAAAGCATCGCGCCATGTCTAACGCAACCGCTTTGTCACCGTCGGAAAATAGCTTGAGATCCGCACCAGCAGAGAAAAACTTTTCTCCACTGCCGGTTAAAACCAGTGCGTAGACCTGCTTATCATTGTTAAGTGTGAGTATCAGCGACTTCAGTACCTTGAGGCTCTCTGCTGTCCACGTATTGGCTGGCGGGTTGTTCATTGTCACCACCGCAACGTGATTAGTGATCGTATGTTGAATGGCTTCTTGGGTTAATGGCATATCTGAATCCTTTCTCAATGAGCAAATCCAATACTTCGCTACAGCAAGGCCGATTCCTCGGAGAGCAAACGGCGCGCGATGATCAAGCGCATAATTTCGTTTGTCCCCTCCAGAATTTGATGCACACGCACATCTCTGAAATGACGCTCCATTGGATACTCTTTGATGTAACCATAGCCGCCATAAAGCTGCAGCGCTTGGTCGCAAACCTGAAAGCCTACATCGGTTGCGAACCGTTTTGCCATCGCGCAATAAGCCGTGGCATCCGGGTCATTTCGGTCGAGTTTGCTGGCGGCATAGAGCACTAACTGCCGAGCAGCCACTAGCTCTGTCGCCATGTCTGCTAATTTGAATTGTAAGGCTTGAAACTGCGCAAGCGGCTTGCCGAACTGCTTACGTTCTTGAATATACCGTGCCGCCTGATTAAGGGCCTGTTGCGCCGTACCGACGGAGCAGGTCGCAATATTTATACGCCCTCCATCAAGCCCTTTCATCGCAAAGACAAAACCTTGACCTTCTTCGCCAAGTAAATGGCTAGCTGGAATAACGACATTTTCAAAAGTAACCGCTCGTGTTGGTTGGCTGTTCCAACCCATTTTGGGTTCTTTGCGCCCATAGCTGATACCATCTGTTTGAGCAGGAACAACAAATGCAGACACGCCTTTGGCCCCCGCTTCTCCGGTTCTCGCCATCACGACCAAAACATCTGTCTCTCCTGCGCCAGAGATAAAGGTTTTGCCACCGTTGAGGACATACTTATCTCCCTTTTTTGTAGCGGAAGTGGTCAGTGCAGCGGCGTCTGATCCTGCGTTGGGCTCGGTTAAGCAATAGGAGCCTAACCACTCCCCCGTAACTAATTTCGGACAGAACTGCGTTTTGGCTTCATCGGTAGCAAAACTGGCTATCATCCAACTGACCATGTTGTGAATCGTCATAAACGCCGTAGTGGACGTACATCCCATGGCCAGTTGTTCAAAGATAATTGAAGCATCTATGCGACTCAGCCCTAGGCCACCTTGCGCTTCTGGAGTGTAGAGACTGAGAAACCCCAGTTCTCCCGCCTCTCTCAATACGTCTTTGGGGAAGATCTGTTTTTCATCCCACTCCGCCGCCATCGGTGCTAAACACTCATCGGCAAATTGCTGAGCGGTATCGGCAAATGCACGTTGATCTTCATTAAGTTCAAAGTCCATAAAAGCTCCTTCTATTCACTCAGCGCAGTTGGATGGTCAGATTAGGCCCCGTTGGAATATCGTCATCAAACCAACGTGCCGTCACCGTTTTAGTCTCGGTATAAAAACGTACCGCTTGTTTACCATACGCATGCAAATCGCCATAGAAACTGCCTCTCCAGCCTGTAAAAGAGAAAAATGGCAAAGGTACCGGAATAGGCACATTGATCCCAACCTGACCGACTTGAATGTCATGCTGATATTTTCTTGCAGCAGCGCCATTAGCGGTAAATATGGAGGTTCCGTTGCCGTAAGGGTTGCGATTCACCAACTCAATGGCCTCTTGCAACGTTTCGACTTCCATACAAACTAAAACAGGGCCAAATATCTCTTGCGTGTAAATCGACATATTCGCTGTTACACCGCTAAACAAGGTTGGGCCAATCCAGTTTCCATCGGGAAAGCCTTCCACTTCACACTGACTGCCATCCAGTTCACACACTGCGCCTTGTTGTTTGCCATCTTCAATTAGGTCCAATACGCGTTGTTTAGCTTGCTCACTGATGAGTGGGCCATAAGCAGCTTGCTCATCGTCCCAAGGCCCTGGGTGTACTTTCGCCATTGCCTGTTTGATGTCTGTAATCCATTGTTTTGAATCGCCGACAAATACCGCAACAGAAATCGCCATACAACGTTGCCCCGCCGCCCCAACGGAGGCCCCCACTAGGTTATTCACCACTTGTTCTTTGTTCGCATCAGGCATGATCACCATGTGATTTTTAGCACCAGCAAAAGCTTGAACGCGTTTAAAGTGTTTCGTACCCGTGGTGTAGATATAACGGGCAACAGGAACCGAGCCAACAAATGATACCGCTCGAATGTCAGGATGAGCCAGTAGAAAGTCGACTTGGTCTTTGCAACCGTGAACGATTTGCAACACTCCTTTCGGCGCGCCAGCTTGCTCAAATAGTTCGGCTAGACGAATAGAAGTCAACGGCACTTGTTCGGAAGGTTTGAGCACAAACGTATTGCCCGCCGCGATAGCGATTGGGAACATCCACAACGGAATCATGGCAGGAAAGTTAAACGGCGTAATGCCGCAACACACACCTAGGGGCTGAATCATTGAGTAACTATCAATATCCGTGGCAACGTTTTCGACGGTTTCGCCCATCATATTGCTGGCAATGTTTGCAGCCTGCTCAACAACCTCTATACCTCGCCACACATCGCCTTTAGCATCCGCTAAAATCTTACCCGTTTCATGAGAAAGCAGTGTGGCAAGCTCATCATGATGTTCTTTGAGAAGGTGCTGATAACGAAGCATGACTCTGGCACGCTCGGATACTGCCACTTCCTTCCAGGATTGGAATGTCTCTTTCGCATTATCAATGGCGGCTTCCATCTCGTGATCCGTTGAGCAGGGAACGTACGCAATGACATCATTATTGGCAGGATTGGTCACCTCAACCCAATCCGAAGTTTGAGATTCACGAAACTCTCCACCAATAAACAAGGGAACCAAACGAGTCATCATTTACTCCTTTCTGATTTCAATTAAAGCGGTATTTCAATGCCTATCGCCGTTGCCTCTCCACCACCGATACAAAGTGACGCAACGCCTCGCATCACTTTTTTGGCGTCTAGATCACCGTCGGTACCTAAAGCTTGTAGCTGACGCAAACTATGAATCAATGTCACCAGAATTCGTGCGCCACTTGCGCCTATCGGATGCCCGAGTGCACACGCTCCGCCTTTAATATTGACTTTGCTCATATCAAGCCCAAGCTCTGCTACCGCGATTTGTGTCACGACAGCAAAGGCTTCATTGATTTCCCACAGATCCACTTCGTCAATTGACCAATCCAACTGGGACAACAACTGTTCAATCGCATAAACGGGAGCCAAAGTATATTCAGCAGGTTTTCTGGCGTGTGTGGCGTGAGACTTGATAACGGCGAGTGGCTCAAGACCTTGGTGGAGCGCAGTCTCTTCATCCATTAGAACAAGCGCTGCAGCGCCATCGGAAATCGCACTCGAATTAGCAGCGGTCACCGTGCCTTTTTTATCAAATGCAGGTTTGAGTTGAGGGATTTTATCCAGATCAATCGAGCGCGGGTGCTCATCGTAATCCAGCGTTCCTTGTTCAGACTTGGTGTTGAGTTCAATCGGTGAGAGCTCGTCGGAAAATAAGCCTCGCTCTTGAGCTTCCAACGCACGTTTTGCCGACATCACTGCCCATTCGTCCATTTGCTCTCTGGTAAACTTAAGCCTGTCTGCGACGTGCTGAGCATAAACACCCATTAAGTGCCCTTCGTACGCATCTTGCAATCCATCGAGAAACATGTGGTCATACGTCGACTGGTGGCCCATGCGCATTCCCTTTCTCGCCTCTTTCAATAAATACGGCGCATTGGTCATACTCTCCATACCACCAGCAATGGCCGTTCGAATCGTTCCAGCTTTGATAAGATCGTGCGCCAACATGACGCTCTTCATGCCGGAGCCACACACTTTGTTGATAGTCGTGCACCCTACACTCATGGGTAAATCCGCACCAATTGCCGCTTGTCTCGCTGGGGCTTGCCCACAACCCGCGGGGAGCACACATCCCATGAAAACTTCATCTACAGATGTCACATTCACTTCATGCATCGCAGCCTTGATCGCTAGTGCACCTAATTGGGGAGCGGAGTAAGTTTGCAACTTTCCTTGAAAGCGCCCGATCGGCGTTCTCTTCGCGCTGACAATCCAGATGTCTTTTTCCATGATTCGCATTCCCTTGAGGTATATGTGAACACTAGACTGACTGATAACGCCCTTGCATGACATTGCTTACCAAGTGCTACGCCAGTCTTTGTCGCCCTTTCTCACTGACAAACTTTCATACTGCGATTTCTTGACGTTTACGTAAGCATAGCACTAGCCTTTACAATGAGATGAAAAAACACACCAAGTAGGCGTTTATCTTTCAAAATTTGCGTTCGGCCTTTCCGTTGAAGGTTCGATTTCCAGAAACTGGATTTTTATTCGAGGTAAGTATGTTATGGAAAAATACAAGATCAGTGACCTCGCCAAGGAGTTTGATATTACCACTCGCAGTATCCGGTTTTATGAGGACGTAGGTCTGATTGAACCAGAGCGAAAAGGCAACATGCGCGTTTATCAACGCAGAGATAAAATTCGTCTCAAACTGATTTTAAGAGGGAAACGGCTCGGTTTTTCACTGGCGGAAATTCGTGAACTTTTCGAGCTCTATGACATGCAACAAACCGAAGGACAGTTATTGAAAATGCTCAATATCATTGAAGAGAAACAAGCCGTCCTACAACAGCAACTCAATGACATCAGCGTCGTAATGGCAGAGTTGAATGCCGCTAAAGAACGCTGTATTCAAACACTCAAAAGCAAAGAGACATAACCGCTATACTCAAATAGCGACACTGCAATCGGCTTTTCCACCTTACCTCTGATATCGGGAGACGTTATGAAAAGCACCTACGCCCCACTCAATTTCGGACTTGGTGATACCATCGATATGCTCCGAGACCACGTTAATGCCTTTTCTACGGAACATATTGCTCCCATCGCCGCAGATATAGACCGCGATAACCAGTTTCCGAACCATTTGTGGCCTTTGTTTGGAGAAATGGGGCTGCTCGGTGTCACCGTCGATGAAGAACTTGGTGGTGCAGGCATGGGATACCTTGCTCACGTTGTGGCGATGGAAGAGATCAGCCGAGCCTCTGCCTCCGTCGCTTTAAGCTACGGCGCTCATTCCAATCTGTGCGTCAATCAGATTTTTCGCAATGGCACGCCTTCTCAACGCAAGAAATACCTTCCCAAACTCATCGATGGTACGCACGTTGGCGCCCTAGCTATGAGTGAGCCCAATGCCGGTTCAGACGTGATAAGCATGCAACTGAAAGCGGAGAACAAGGGCGACCATTTTGTACTGAATGGCAACAAAATGTGGATCACCAACGGTCCCGACGCTGACATAGTGGTGCTTTACGCTAAAACGGATGTCAATGCAGGTTCACGAGGTATTACCGCATTCATTGTTGAACGCAACGTCGAAGGTTTCAGCCATGCTCAAAAGCTGGACAAACTAGGCATGAGGGGCTCGAACACTTGCGAACTTGTGTTTAACAATTGCGTAGTGCCGAAAGAGAATATTCTTGGCGAGCTGAATCAAGGCGTCGAGGTGTTAATGAGTGGACTAGATTACGAGCGCGTCGTCCTCGCTGCCGGACCACTCGGGATAATGCAAGCTTGCATGGACATTGTGGTCCCGTACGTACATGAACGAGAGCAGTTTGGAAAATCCATTGGCGAGTTTCAGTTAGTTCAGGGCAAGATCGCCGATATGTATTCTCGAATGAGTGCAGCAAAAGCGTATGTATATACCGTCGCAGCGGCTTGTGATCGAGGTAACGCAACACGCAAAGATGCCGCAGGAGCGATTCTGTACAGTGCAGAACTCGCCACACAAATGGCACTTGATGCAATACAGTTGCTCGGTGGGAATGGCTACATCAATGAATACCCTGCTGGTCGTTTGCTACGTGATGCAAAGCTTTATGAAATCGGCGCGGGTACCTCAGAGATTCGCCGCATGTTAATAGGCCGAGAACTGTTCGAAGAATCTCGCTAAAGGAACATACGACAAGGAAGTCATTATGGCCATTATCAAAAGTAAAACTAAGCCAACTGACGAGTTATTTCTTTCCAATAAAGCTGCGATGGAAACGTTGGTCACTCAACTGAATCAACATATCGAGACCATCAAACAAGGAGGCGGTGAAAAAGCCATTCAGCACCAGAGGCAAAAAGGAAAACTCCCCGCACGAGAACGCATCGCGCGCTTGCTTGATGACAACACTGATTTTCTTGAAATTAGCCAGTTTGCCGCCTGGCAAGTGTATGACGAATCCATCCCCTGCGCTGGCGTTATCGCCGGCATTGGTTTCATAGCGGGGATTCAATGTATGGTCATCGCCAACGATGCTTCGGTAAAAGGCGGAACCTACTACCCACTCACGGTAAAAAAACACCTTAGAGCGCAAGAGATAGCCCAACGTTGCCAACTCCCCTGCGTATACTTGGTGGACTCCGGTGGCGCAAATCTCCCTCATCAGTCCGACGTCTTCCCCGACAAAGAACACTTTGGTCGCATTTTCTTTAACCAAGCGAGGATGTCAGCAAAAGGCATCCCTCAGGTTGCTGTTGTGATGGGGCTTTGCACTGCTGGGGGCGCATATGTTCCTGCCATGGCGGATGTGTCCATTATGGTCAAAGAGCAAGGCACCATATTTTTGGCGGGACCGCCTCTGGTGAAAGCGGCCACTGGCGAAGTCGTGACGGGTGAAGAGCTCGGCGGTGCAGACGTGCATTGTCGTAAATCTGGTGTTGCTGATTATTACGCTGAAAATGATGAGCATGCCCTAATGCTTGCCCGAGAAGCCATTGCCAATGCCAATAGAGCGAAACCGATTAAGCCGGAAAACACCGTGCTACCTCCCCGCTACGATGCTGAAGAAATCTACGGAATCGTGAATGCCAACTTACGACTATCATTCGACGTCCGAGAAATCATCGCCCGCATCGTCGATGATTCTGATTTTGACGAATTCAAAGCCTTGTACGGCAGAACGTTAGTGTGTGGCTTTGCTCGCATTCACGGACACTTGATCGGCATTGTGGCAAACAACGGCATCTTGTTTTCTGAATCGGCACAAAAAGGCGCGCACTTTATTGAACTTTGCGCCAAACGGAAAATACCGCTTCTCTTTCTCCAAAACATTACCGGATTTATGGTCGGGAAAAAGGTGGAAGAAGAAGGCATCGCAAAACATGGCGCCAAGCTGGTGATGGCCGTCGCTTGTGCTGACGTACCAAAGTTTACCGTAATCATCGGTGGGTCGTACGGCGCTGGCAATTATGGCATGTGCGGCCGAGCTTATGATCCAACCATGATGTGGATGTGGCCGAACGCTCGTATTTCTGTGATGGGCGGAGAACAAGCGGCAGGCGTCTTAACACAAGTTCGAAAAGACGCGAAGGAACGCCAGGGAGAAGCGTGGTCAGAGCAAGAAGAACACACTTTTAGAGAATCGATCATAGACTTGTATGAAACACAAGGACATCCCTATTTTGCGAGCGCTCGGCTATGGGATGACGGAATTATTGACCCCAAACAAACGCGTCAGGTGTTGAGTCATGCGCTAACGGCAGCATTAAATGCCCCCATTCCTGATAGCGAGTTTGGCGTCTTCAGAATGTAAATATCCAGAGATAAATTAAGGAAGTAAGTATGCAGGAAATGCAACCAAGCATTATTCCCAACGCCCAAAGACAAGATGACGTTCTTTGGCATGTCGATGACAATGGCGTAGCGACCATCACTCTAAACAGAACAGCCAAGCACAATGCTTTTGATGCTTGTACGATCGACTTGCTGATCCACCGCCTAGATTATCTCGCTTTACGAACGGATGTGCGATGCTTGGTATTAAAAAGTAACGGCAAGCACTTTTCATCCGGGGCCGACCTGAATTGGATGCAGTCGATGGCCGACAGCACGAGGCAAGATAATTTCGTTGATGCCCAAAACTTGGCAAGACTCATGGAAACACTAGATTCGTTCCCTCAACCCACCATCGCGGTTGTACAAGGCTCCGCTTATGGCGGCGCGCTGGGATTGATTTGTTGCAGTGATATCGCCATCGCGAGCCAATGTGCCAACTTTTGCTTAAGTGAAGTTAAGCTTGGTTTAGTTCCGGCAACCATTGCACCCTACGTCATGCGCGCGATGGGGAATCGACAAGCTAGACGTTATATTTTAAGTGGTGAAGTCATTTCAGCCGAGGATGCCGAACGGTTTGGTATTGTGCACGAAGTAAAAGAAGCCAAACAACTTGAAAATGCGGTCGATAGCGTGATCAAGACGTTACTACTTAATAGCCCAGATGCGATGCGTAAAGCGAAAACGCTCTGTCACCAATGTCATCAAAACCCCATCGATCAACAACTGATTCACTATACCAGCAAGCTCATTGCGGACATTAGGGTATCGCCACAAGGCCAAGATGGCTTGCAAGCGTTTCTTGAAAAACGAAGCCCAAGTTGGGTAACCAAATCACAGGACAAGTAATGCTGCCTTCCAAAGTAAATATTGTCGAAGTAGGTCCACGAGATGGGTTGCAAAATGAATCTCCTGTTGCGACCCAGACTAAAATCCGGTTGATCAACTTACTCTCTGATACTGGGCTAACGCATATTGAGGCGGGCTCTTTTGTTTCGCCCAAATGGGTGCCACAAATGGCGGACTCAACAGAGGTCATGAAAGCAATAACAAGGCGAAATCATGTTACTTATTCTGCCCTGACACCAAACCTAAAAGGCTTCGAACAAGCCTTGGAGGCTGGTGCCAATCAGGTCGCAATTTTCACTTCATCATCAGAAGGATTCTGCCAACACAATATCAATTGCTCGATTGCAGAAAGTTTAACTCGCTTCGAGCCTGTAATGCGATTAGCCACCAAACACGGCATCCCTGTTCGAGGTTATCTATCCTGCGTTGCCGATTGCCCTTATGACGGTCCGACGGCCCCTAAACAGGTGGCGAGCGTGACCAAATCCCTCATCGATTTAGGGTGCTATGAGGTGTCTCTAGGTGACACCATCGGCACAGGCACGCCAAATCGAATTGCAGCCATGCTGGAAGCCGTCATGTTGGTTACACCTCTCCCCATGCTTGCTGTCCATTTCCACGATACATGGGGACAAGCGCTCGCCAATATTCATCAAGCATTAAGTATGGGCATCAATACCATCGACAGTAGTGTAGCTGGGCTAGGTGGATGCCCATACGCTCATGGGGCCTCGGGGAATGTCGCGACGGAGGATGTACTGTATTTATGCCAAGGATTAGGGATCGAAACGGGGATCGACTTGGAGCTGTTAGCAAAAGCTGGCTGGATGATCAGCGAAGAGCTTAATCGAGAACCCACGTCAAAAGTATCGCTAGCTTTGCGTAACCGTATGACATCTCTAACATAAGACGTTTATTAAACCTCGTAGTTTGCTTTAATACCAATATCAAAATGAAGTGGCATCCGCCACTTTGATATAGACAGGAAACCCATAATTAAGCCAGACAACACTGTTGCAATATTCGCTACCGTCAGTATTTCGAAACAAAACGCAAAGGTTGCGATGGCAAGTAGCACTGGCACCGCTTTCAAGCCTGGAACTTTAAAACAAAAGGACTCTTTCAGCGCCACACCGGAAAAAGTGACAAAGACAAAACCAAGAGAAAGCCACACGCGGGATAAGTCTGGATCGCTCACCATGAAGAGCAGTCCCACCCAAGTTGACCAGCTGATGACAGTACGCACAGTTTTACTGTAAACATGGATATTTGCTGCAGTTAATGCACCTGCAATGGCGATGAGCAGCAACACATTTCGATCATAAAATGCCGAACCTTCAATAAGGTGCAAACCCGATATCGTCATCGCGATAAGTCCAAAGGCAAATACGCTAATTCCTAAACGGTATAAACAGACACTTAAAATATCTAAAAAGTCTAGTGATTCCTGATGCTCAGTATTGGCCATGCTTCACTCCTAAATTGTTCCCTACCCACATTTCTTGAAGCTACCTAGGGATAGACAAACGAAATCGACCGCCAGTACGATAAATAATAAGAGAAAATAAGATAAGCACACAGCCAACTAGCTTATTTGCCGTTAGCACTTCGCCATACCACAGCACGCTTAGAATGACGGTCCAAACTGGCTCTAATATCATGATCAAGGCAGCATTACCTGCCTGAACAAATTTTTGCCCCATGGTTTGCATTACGTAACGCAAGCTCGTCGCTAGCAAAGTGCTCAACGCGAACCACCACCAAATGGAGGAGTCAACCTCTGCCGGAAAAGACTCCATAAAGAAAGAAACCAACAAACCTAAACAACCAGCAGAAAAAAGCTGCACGCAAGTAAGCAGCAACACAGGCAATTTTTGAGAATATTTACTGTTCACATTAAAATGAAGCGCCAGAACCAGTGCCGCCCCAAGAAACCAAAATTGACTGGCCGATTGCTTCCAGCCGCCAACTAAAGAGAGACAGGCTAGACCTAATACCGCGATAGGCAAAGAAAGCCAGAAAATTCGTTGTGGTCGTTTACGAAACATAACCCACGCAACAATCGGCACAAATAGCATGGAGAGACTCATGATAAATGCGCCTTCCCCGAGCGTGTCGCTGATGGAGATGGCGTAAATCCATGTCATAACGGCACTACCTAACAGTAGCCCGACACCACCAGCAGAAAGCACATCTCTCAAATTCGCTTTCAACAAAGGTCGATAGCACAACGGCAGCAGGCAGAGTGATGCAATAGTAAATCGCGCCCCGATAAAGCCGAAAGGTGGTAAACCCTGTATTGTTTCCTTAGAAAAGATCCAACCAAGTGCCGCGATCATCGTTGTCGCAACCAGAATAACCGTCGCTTTGCGTTCTGAGTTAAACATAAGTACTCACAAAATATGGAACACAGTATCGCAGCAAGGGAAGTTTGCTGCGCTGTTGTATCAATTTGAAAGGAGTTTCTGTCGAGCGGAAGTGAAAGCCCGACTCTCTCCTATGTTGTTAAGCAGATTGAAGTTCTGCGGTCGGATACATTAAAGGCAGGCAAAGTCTTAAGGCAAGCGTTTTCGTATACTAAATTGCCTAAGCATCTTATGCATTAAACAAACTGGCTAAAACTTGGACCGGATGTCGAACTACCTCCCCTTCAAAACGCTTAACTTGACTGCGACAGGAATACCCCGTGGCTAACACACGCTCAGTGGGCAGGTTCTTTATATTCGGTTTCCAACTCAGCTGATAAATAGCTTCAGACGTACTTTTCTTATCCACTTCATGGCCGAATGTCCCTGCCATACCGCAACATCCCGTAGGTATCACATGCAGCTTTAAACCAAAGTGATAAAAAATAGACTGCCAAGATTTCTCAGTCAGCGGTATTTTTGTCTTTTCTGTGCAATGCGCCATCAAATACCAAGGCTCTTCATCTGATGTGCTTACAGCTGGCCATTCATCGAGTGTATCCACCAGCCATTCATGAGCCGTATAAACTGTAAATTCGCCTCGCTTTTCTTTTAGAACCTGATGGTATTCATCACGATAACAAAGCACTAAGGCTGCATCGATACCGATCATAGGAATTTCAAGATCAGCAACTTGGTTGAGAAAGTCCGAGGTGTTTTGTGCATTTCTGGCGAATTTCTTAAGGAAACCTTTTACATGTTGAGCTTTCCCATTAGGTTTGAAAGGCAGAACAACAGGGTGTTTCCCTAACCGCTGCAATAACTGAATAAAGTCCGCAACCAACTCGGCTTCATAAAAGCTGGTAAATGGATCTTGAACAATCAAGACGTAATTTTGCTTCACTTCTGGGGAAAGCGATTCTAGATACGCAAAGTCGAACGGGCTCACTCCAAGTGCCTGACATCGACTTTGCAACGTAGGGATCGATAGCACTGGCGAATCAACAAAACCGATGGATGTCTCTAATACTTGCGTAACAGGCCTACTAGATGCAATTTGATTAACCAGCTTGGGAGCTTTTGCCATAATCGGCAACAGTTGCTCAATATTCGACACCAGATAGTCGCGCAGCGGTCTGCGATAACGAGAGTGATAGAGGTTTAAAAAACGCGCTCTAAAATCAGGTACATCAACTTTAACAGGGCACTGACTCGCACACGCTTTGCACGCTAGACAACCGCTCATCACCTCATAAACTTCATGCGATAGGTCATCAGATGCGGGGCGAGATATCAGTTGACTCAGCTTCTGAGCCAAAAGCTTAACCGATAACGTTTGATTGAGAAGTTGCTGTTCGTTAGCGAGCAAATCGAAGCCACTGTCATTAAGACGACGCAGCCATTCACGCATTATCCCTGCCCTCCCTTTCGGAGAGTGGCGACGATCGGCTGTTACTTTAAATGATGGACACATTGGGCTATCAGCATCGTAATTAAAACACAGCCCATTGCCATTGCAAGACAGCACGGGCTTAAGCGACTCTCGGACTTCTACGGGGATCTGACGATCATAGTAGCCACGCTTAGTCGCTGTGACTTTTACCATTTCAGCGTCGCTATTCAGTGGCGTGCAAATCTTGCCCGGGTTCATTTTATTGTCGGGGTCAAACGCCGCTTTAATACGCCTTAATTCAATAAAGAGCTCATCACCAAAGAAGGCAGGTCCATATTCTGAACGATATCCTTTACCGTGCTCTCCCCACATTAAACCATTGTATTTTGCCACCAGCGCGACCACATCATCGGATAGTTGATGCATCAACGCTTCTTGCCCAAGGTCACACATATCGAGCGCCGGACGCACGTGAAGGACGCCAGCATCCACATGCCCAAACATGCCATAATGCAGGTTATTGCTGTCTAGCAACGTACGAAATTCCGCGATAAAGTCCGCCAAATTTTCAGGCGGCACACAAGTATCTTCCGCGAATGCAATCGGCTTTGCCTGACCTTTGGTCGCGCCAAGCAGCCCAACCGCTTTCTTGCGCATGCCATAAATAGCCTGGATGTCTTGGGGTTCGCGACAGACTTGATAACCGATGATACCACTGCGTCGGTGAGCCATTTCTTTATCGAGAATTGAAAGTAAACGTTCAACTTTATCCTCAATATCATCGTCGTGACTGCCTGCGAACTCGACAAAGTTAATCCCTTGCATCTCTTTGCCCCGCACATCTGAGATCGCGTGTTTTACCGAGTGCCAGACAATGTCTTCTCTTGCAAGATTGAGCACCTTTGCATCAACCGTCTCTACCGATAGCGCCTCTGCTTCGACCATCAAGGGAGCATTTCGCAATGCAGAATCAAAGCTATCGTATTTAACGTTCACTAACCGTCGCGTGGTAGGTATTCGCGTAAGATTGAGCTTGGCTTCAGTGATAAAAGCTAACGTGCCTTCAGAGCCACATAATATTCTCGTGACGTCAAACTCTTCACTCTTGTCGTTGATGGCGTTTTTTAGGTCATAACCAGTAAGAAATCGATTCAGAGGAGGAAACTTATCCAGAATCTGTTGACGCTTGTCTCGACAAACTTCCTCCGTAATTTTTAACGCTCGCGATACTGCATCACTGTTTAACCATTTGTTTTGTTGAATTGCTTCGGTATCGATTACCGAACCATCCGCCAATATGGCTTTGAGCGCCAACACATGATCCGAGGTTTTACCATATTGCAAAGAGCCTTGGCCTGATGCATCGGTATTAATCATCCCACCTAATGTTGCGCGGTTGCTGGTCGACAGATCTGGCGAGAAGAAATAACCATAAGGGCGAACGATGTCGTTGAGTTGATCTTTGACTATCCCTGTTTCCACTCTCACCCAGCCTTCCTGCTCGTTAATCTCTAACACTCGATTCATGTAGCGAGACAGGTCAACCACAATCCCCGAGTTCAATGATTGTCCGTTGGTGCCCGTTCCGCCTCCTCTGGGCGAAAAGGTCAGGTGCTTAAATTCATCACGTGCACTGACTTTGCCAAGTATTACCACATCATGATGGTTGGCAGGAAAGACGACCGACAAAGGAAGTTGCTGGTAGACGCTGTTGTCAGTCGCCATACTCAATCGAGTGGTATAACGAGCATCAGTATCCCCCTTGAAACCAAGCTGTTTAAGGGTGTTAAAGAACTTGATAACCAAAGGATCAGAGTAAACCTGTAGCGGAAGTGCAGGAAGCATAATTTGAATCGGTGCCTTACGGTTGTCTTTTTAGGTTCGTAACATGAATGCGGAGTTAAAAGTGGTAGAGGCGCTTGGGGTTATCGACCAGAATCTTGCCAAACAGTGTCGTATCTTGCGTCCAGTGCCACAAGGTATCTAATAGCTGGCCATCATTTGGCATCTCAGCAGCAAAACATGGATGAGGCCAATCCGAGCCCCAGACGCATTGCTCTTCATTCGCTTCTAACAAAGCTTGAGCAAACGAAGAAACGTCATCATAAGGCGGTGATTGAAGCGACAAACGATACGGCGCCGACAATTTTGTCCACACTTTCCCTTCGGCCTTAAGCTTCAATAAGGTTTGAAAACCAGGATGAGAAATAAGCTTGTTTGTTGGCATATGTCCAAGATGATCAATCACTACGGGCACGGGTAAAGCCCTTAATCGCTGATATAAGTCATCAAACTGCGAAACATCAATTAAGCATTGAAGGTGCCAGTGTCGCTCTGCAAGGCGAGCCGCTAAACGTTCAACATCTCGCCACTCAATACCACCTTTAAACAGCAAATTCATCCGCACCCCACAAAATCCGGCTTCTTGTAGCTCATCCAGCGTTTGCTCGGAAACATCCGCATCCACGACCGCGACGCCTTTGTAGTCGTAACCTTGCTGGCGTAAATACCGTAATGTATCAAGATGCAACTGGTTGTCATTGCCATACACACTCGGCTGAACCAGCACGCCATGACGGATGCCTAATTGCTGGTGCAAATGCAGGTACGCGCCAACGCTGGCATCGGGTGGCGTGTAGGTTCGCGTTTCACAGTACGGATAACGTGAAGAAAAAACGTGGGCGTGACAATCAACCGCGCCTTCAGGAATCGCGATTGTTGGTTTATGTACAAATGGGTCCGCCGCTTCACAAAATGGAATTATGCTCATCAAAAATCATCCTGTCAGAAAGGTAGAGGTGCCATCAACGAGAGCACCTCTTGAAGACTCAACTGAAGTTCTCACTCAACCAGTTTGCGATCACGCCAGAGAACTGAATAAACTTAGGATCGTCGTCCAACATCCACTCGGTGTGACCACCTTCCGGCAGTAAGAATAGAGATTTCGGCCCAGGGTATTTCGCGTACAGCGACTTTGCTTCGGTCACTGGGTGAAGGTCGTTTTCTGCACCGTGCGCAATCAAGATTGGCGCGTCTGCAAATCGCTCATCCAGTAGAGCTTCCGGTTTGAAATTGATGAGAGAATCCGCAAAATCCAGATCAGATGTCACGCCGTAGCCCGGCGCTTTGACCAGTTCAGTGAATACATATTCGCGGCTTACTGGATCAAGCGGGTAGATTTCAAATGGATCAATCCCCTGCTTTTCTCCACCAAGAGCAAGACGTGTACGCTCTTCTAACATAAATTGACGGAACGCTTTCCAGCCGTGCTCGCCACGTTGAGCAACCTGAACACGTACCGCATCATAAAAGCCGTTCATGGAGATAAGGCCATCAATCGCATCTTGGCAAACTCGGTAAGCATCAAGAATTAATCCCCCCGCCATGCCCCAGCCAGCCAGTACGACTTTGCGGCCTTCCTCGTCAGCGCGCTGTTTCACAACCGCAACCGCGTTCGCGATGTCGCGTACTTGTTCATCCAAAATAACTCGCTCACGAATGCCCTCAGATTCACCAAAGCCACGGTAGTCAAATCCGAATACCGTAAAGCCCTTCGCAGTTAAGGCTCTCGCGTAACGCTCTGGGTGAATATTTTTTTGCCCAGTAAAGCCTGAGCAGACAATAACGATCGGTAAGTCTGGGTTGTTAACGTTCTCGTCAGTAAAGAAAGCGCCATCAAGGCGTAGACCATCACTAATTACTGGGGCTTTTTGTTCAATCATAATTATCTCGTCCAAATGAATGTGTATGCTCGACAAAGAAGTCCTTGTCTTAAGTCACATCATGTTCGAATTTTGATAGCAATAATTTAACAATTGCGACATTCTTATCCAGAAATACGACATAGATGAACTGCCCACTTGGTGACCACAGAGAATGAAAACGACACACACGTATCGCATTGGTTTTTTCCTTATTCCTGATTTTTCGATGCTCTCTTTTTCGGCGGTTATCGAACCTCTTCGAATGGCCAACCGCCTCGCTGGTTGCGATTTGTATCAGTGGGATATTTATGGATTCGAAGATAAAGAAGTATCGGCCAGTAATGGCGTTTCATTCTCGCCAACACAGTCAGTCAACAACATTGCTCATTTAGACTTGCTGCTGGTTGTAGCAGGTATTGGCGCACACGTTGCTGCTGCGAGTGGCTCGATGAATCAGTGGTTAAAGCAAGCGCTTCGTCAAGGCATCGCCGTGGGCTCGACTTCGACAGGCAGCGTGTTGCTAGCAAAAGCTGGCCTGTTAAAAAACAAAACGTGTACCGTGCATTGGGAGTCCGCCAACAGCCTGGCAGAGGAGTTTCCAAACATTAACGTGACCAGTGAGTTGTACGAATTCGACCCACGCACACCAACTTGTTCGGGCGGCTTAGCCGGTTTGGATATGATGCTTCATTTAATTACAAACCAACATGGGAGCGACTTGGCGAATCAAGTGGCTGAGCAATGCATTCACCCTGCGATTCGACCAGCGCATGATAAACAGCGGATGTCGTTAATTCGTAAGCACAACATCCGCCACCCGCGCCTGCTCGACGCTGTAGAGATCATGGAAGCCAACATGGAAGAGCCGCTAAAGTGCTATGAAATTGGCGAACAAGTAGGATTATCGGTCAGGCAGATGGAAAGATTATTTTTGCAATACTTGCAAGACAAACCAGGTAATTATTACCTTCAATTGCGCTTAGAACGAGCTCAACATTTGTTGTTGCAAACCATGCTGTCCATTACTCAAATCAGCACCGCTTGTGGGTTCAGTTCTACATCGTATTTTGCGCGCTGCTACAAAAAACGCTATGAAAAAACGCCGCGTGAAGAGCGACGTTTAGCTTAAGGTTGAGTAAAAGAAAAGAAATTCGATCTCATCGTGATGTGTCAGGCGACGTGTCAGACGGCTTATCGGACAACGTGCCTTGGTAAAGCAGTGATAGCCAAGCAAGCACCTGCTCTTTACTGGCTTTATCAAGTTGCAAACAGCCCTCTTCTATCGCTGACACGCGCGAAGCGGACAATTCTTTCTCTGCCAAAGTGCGAAACTTACCTTGCATCTCGTCTCGACTGAGAGGATTTTCAGGATTACCTCGCGCAATACAGGGAGGCGAAGTCAGTTTGTCGCCATTTTTCAACGTCACCACGACATGCGCCCAGCGTTCGGCTGGAAACTTATCATTGTAAGCAGGCTCTTCAATTAACTTCATCCGCTCCGTAATTGCCAAGCGAGCAGGATCTTTCAGTCCTTTGGTAACGGCTTCTACCGTGACCGTATTATCCATGACCACACTCGCGACTGAAAATGGCAAACTGTACTGAGCCTGCTCGGTTGTCTCAGGGCGCTTGGTATGCAGGCACACCGCCTGGTGAAAGCTGTGAACTTCGATAAGTTCAATCTCATCAGGTTCTAGTTTATTTTCTTGTTGCAGCGCTCTCACTGCTTCAACCGCGGGTTGAGCCCAACGACAAACCGGATACGGTTTAAAGTATTGCTCCAGAATATACCAGCGCTGCCCTAAATCTGCCCACAAAGCGTGAGTTTGTTGGTCCAGCAGAGTCACGGCTGGCGCGCCAGTAAATCCTTCTTCTGCCAGCTCTGCACTGGCAAAGCCCGCCATCGCTCCCCAGCCAGAGCCGTCTTTGAGCATGGTTGGATGTTCAATACAACGCATCATTTGGCTGCGGGGACCATAAAACTCAGCAATGCCGAGCGCATGCTCTGTTTGTGCCTCCGTTAATTCTTTTCTTCTTGCAGACACCGCAGCGACGCCCAGCACATTCCAAGCACCAGAAGTATGGTAGTCACAAGCGGTTTGATGCAGCGCGATTCCGGCGCGAGTTGCTATTTCGTAGCCAATGACGAGGGACGTTAATAACTCTTCTCCCGTAATTGCTGACTCATGCATACTGGCGAGCAGCCCCGGCAAAACAGCGACGCCAACATGGCCTTTCGTCAGGACTTGGCCGTCGTGCGCGTCCATACTGTCAATCAACATGCCGCCATATAGAGTTGCCCCACAACCACTGGCCGTGTGATCAGAAAACAGCATCGGCGTATCACCGGCAAACTGCTTCTGCGCGAGTTTGGCTACCATGTTTTGCAGCTGCGTCGCTTTACCAGCTGCGGCGACACCTAACAAATCCAAGACGCAATATTTCGCTTGTTCAATAACGTCAGCAGGAAGCTGTTCAAAGGTTAATTCGTGAATAAATCGATGAATAGATTGCATCGTCTACTGCTCCAGTTTTAGCGTTTTGCCTTCGACAATAGTGTTGTGATCAATGGTGTATTGCTGTCTCGCATGGTAGGCAGCTCGAATCTGGCTTTATCAATATCGTCCAATGACAAGGTTGCAGTTATCAAGGTTTCACCGTCTTCTGCCTGCGCCAATAGCTCACCCGTTGCAGACAAAATACAGCTTCCTCCCCAAAACCACGCTTCGCCCTCTGGCCCGTAACGGTTGGCCATCAAAACTGGAGTTCCGTAGAGCACCGCATAAAATTTAACGTTAACTAACCAGTTGTCTTCATTGGAAAAATCTTTACTGACAATACTGCTGGCCGAATTGATCGGCGCGAGCAAGATTTCAGGCTTATCGAGTAGCGCGCAATGAACCAAAGGTGGATTCCATAAATCGGCACAAATTAAAACCGAGCCTCGCCAATTATCATCAAGAGAAACGCTGGTGGTTGCGTCTCCCGAATGAAACCACTTGCCCTCTTCAAGCCCACCATAGGTTGGTAAATTGATTTTGCGATGCACAGCAACCACCGTACCACCGAGCAACCAAGCCATCGCGTTGTAGTATTCTCCCGGAGCGGCCTGTTCCACAAAGCCGACAATCACGGACATGTGCGGTGCAAGTTGCGCAAGCTCTTTAAGCCGAGCATCATCACGCTTCATGGCAACTTCACGCACAGAAGATTGGAGCTGGTATCCGGTCAAGGAGAGTTCAGGAAACAGCAATAGCTGCGACCCCAACGCCGCAGCTTGCTTTATGTAATCCTGATGAGTATTCAGATTGGCATTCACATCGCCTAACTGGGCGTTGATTTGGGCCACACTGACTTGCAGGATAATCATGGTATTACCCCAAGTTATGCTCAGATAGGAACTGGCTTGCGACTTCTGAGATCGAACGTCGCTCCACATCAACTTGTTGATTCAAAGTCGACATCGTATCGCCATCGATCGCCGCAGAAAGCGCGTTCATTTGCTCGGCAAGCTCTGGGTTCGCATCTAGCGTTTCTTGACGAACCACAGGTGTGATCGCGTAATCAGGGAAGAACTGTTTGTCATCCGTTAAAACGGTAAAACCGAATGCTTTGATACGACCATCTGTTGCAAATACAAGCGCAGCATCGACTTCTTTCCCTTTTAGCGCATCATAAGTTAACCCCGTATCCATACGTTTCACTTGGTCTCTTGAAGCTTTAAATTTGTAGGTTTTCTGTAAAGGTCGGAAGCCATCTTTTCGTGCATAGAATTCCGCATTCAAAGCAATGGTCATTGGCGGGTCTTGGCGCATTTGCTCGGCGAAGTCGGATAAGGTTGAGATGCCACGTTGTTTCGCATCGTCACTGCGCATAGCGAGCGCGTAGGTGTTGTTCGCTTTTGAAGGGTTAAGCCAAACTAGGCCTTTCTTGGCATCCAGTTCCTTAACGCGTTGATACACTTGCTCTGCTGGGAGCTTGTCTTTGACTTTGTTGTAGATGATCAGTGATGTGCCCGTGTATTCCCAATAAAGATCAATCTGGCCGTTTTCTTGCGCTTTACGCAAAACCGCACTGCCCATGCCCGAACGTTTATCAACGTCGTAGCCTTTTTTGGTTAAATATTGAGACGTGATCTCCGTTAAAAGCTGTTGTTCTGTAAAGTTTTTACCACCTACGACGATTTCCGCAGATGCGTGAAAACTTGAAAGCACTACACCAACGGCCAGCAAGCGGCGAGTAATTTGCTTCAACATGTTTGACTCCTGTCTGTGTTCAATTTTTAGGATTGTTATTGTCTAGCTCTAATAGGGTTACAGCCTTTAGGTACAGTGACATAGGAAACGGCTCCTACCACACTGTCGATAGCGATAGCCAACATTGCTGTAGGAATAGCGCCTGCCAGAATCATGATGGGTTCATCCAGATCAATACCGGTAAAAATGAGTTCCCCTAACCCACCGCCACCAATTAAGAAGGCCAGTGGCACGGTGCCCACGTTGACAGCTAACGCCGTGCGGATACCGGCAAAAATGACGAACAGCGCATTAGGAATTTCAACCTGAAATAACATTTGTAACTCGGTCATACCAATGCCTGACGCCGCTTCTTTTAAATGAGCGGGCACTTCTTTCAGCCCGATGTAGGTGTTTCTGACAATCGGCAACAACGAGGCAATCGTCAGTCCAAATACCGCAGGCACGGTGCCAATGCCAAGAAAGCTCATTGCCAGCGCGAGAATGGCTAAAGTGGGAATCGTGGTCCCCACATTCAAAACCTGCATCGCCGATTCTGCGACTTTCTGAAAACGGGGACGGCTGAGCAATACGCCGACGGGAATCGCGATTAGGATCGCCAACCCACCAGACAGCAGCACCAGTTCAATGTGCTGAACCGTCAAATAAACAATGTCTTCTTGGTAGTAGAGGAAATCGTCGATCGTACCCGCGCCTTGTAAATAAATACCCAACGCAAAGACACACGCCAATAAAACGAAATAGTAGGTTTGTTTGAGCTGATTGGTCACGATGCCTCCTTAGCCTGATGCAATGGCTGCGGCTGACTAGGAGAGGTATCGCGCTGATAAGTTGCACCGAGATAATGGGTAATGCCGCGCTGTGTGACTTCGCCCACTAAGCGGCCATTCTCGTCAACACACGGCATCCAAACAATGTCGTGCGTGAACATCTTCGACGCGACTTTACGCAGATCATCCGTGGTTCGGGCGATTGTTTTCAGGCCGACATAATGTTCGCCGCAGTACCCCTTCATATTGATTGCGGTAGCTTTTGGCACATAACCGATAGGTTGGTGTTGGTCATTCACTAATATCACGGCGTCGCGATACCCATACGCGTCAATTTTGGTTAGAGCGTCGGCAAGCGTATCATTAGGTTTCACGTACGCAAAAGTGGTCTGCATGACGGACTCAGCCGTAACTAAGCGTAGACGTTTAAGTGCGCGATCATCTCCGACAAAGTTTTTCACGAAATCATCTTTCGGGTGTGCGAGCAAATCGTCAGGCGTATCGTACTGAACCAGATGACCATCACGGAAAATCGCGATTCTATCGGCCATTTTGACCGCTTCATCAATGTCATGACTGACAAACATGATGGTTTTGTTGAGCTCCTGCTGCATTTTAAGGAACTCATCCTGGATTACTTCACGGTTGATCGGGTCAATCGCACCAAAAGGTTCATCCATCAGCATGACGGGAGGATCCGCAGCTAGCGCTCGAGCAACTCCAATTCGTTGCTGCTGTCCGCCAGACAACTCATTTGGATAACGATTAAGGAAGACACTAGGATCAAGAGCAACCATCTCCAATAGCTCTTTTGCACGCGTCATGTACCTTGCCTTATCCCATCCTAATAACTTGGGAACCACCGCGATGTTTTCGCCGATCGTCATGTTGGGAAATAAGCCAATTTGCTGAATAACATAGCCAATGTTGCGGCGCAGAGTGACCGTATCCATCCCAGAAGTATCTTCACCGCCAAGATAGATCTTGCCCGATGTCGCGGGAATAATTCGGTTGACCATTTTCAGCGTGGTAGTTTTGCCACAACCGGATGGGCCAAGTAACACACAAATTTCACCACTGGGAACTTCCATCTCAATGTGATCTGCGGCAGTCACCGGGCCATTAGGCGTTTCAAAAATTTTGGTTAGCTTGTCAATTTTGATCATTTGAATGTCCCTATTATTTATCCTTTATCGAGCTGCAGTCAGGCCCGGTGGCGTTAATCTTTTTTGTAGTCGAATCAATCCGTAATCCGCGATGATAGCCAGAAGGCTAACGGCGATGGCACCAACGATCAGTTGTCGAGGATCACTTTGCGAGATGCCGCGGCTGATAAACACGCCCAACCCTCCTGCTCCGATATACGCGGCGATCGCCATAACGCCAATATTCATTACTACTGCCGTTCTCACACCCGCCATAATCACCGGAATCGCCAATGGAATTTCCACCATTTTCAAACGCTGAAAAGGCGTCATCCCGATGCCGCGAGCTGCCTCTCGGAGTGACGGTTCTACGTTGTGAATGGCGGTATAAGTGTTGCGAATAATAGGCAGCTGAGAATAAAGCAGTACGGTAATCACGGCGGGCACGTAGCCAATCCCATGACCAATGGTCGATAAGAGAGGAATCATCAAACCAAACAGTGCGATTGAAGGAATGGTGATAATGATGGACGCTACGTAAAGCACCACTTTCGCAACGCGCTCATTTTGTGTGATAAGAATGCCGATAGGTACGCCAGTTAGGATGGCAAGCCCAACAGCCAGAGCGACCAAAGAGATGTGCTCCATGGTAAGCGTACCTAGCAGCGCTAAGTTATCTATGGTGAAATTTAGTAAGTCCAAGTAGGTCTCCCCCAACTGTGATTCGCAACCAAGTTAACAGGAGATTAAATTACGCTACTTTTTATTAACAGTGTTGTAAAATAGCGACACGTTAAGATAGAAATACGAAATATTAAGGAGGGAAATAATTAGCTTTCTCATCACCAAAAAAAGCGCTTTATTGACGATGAGCCGCAGTAGTAAACAAGTTGATTATATCGGAACTGAAAACAGCCATTGATAGCATGAAGAACCAACTACAATGAGCGGTTAAATTGCTCCACAGCCTCTACGACACGGCTAGCGCCATCTTGTATTTCGTTCATCACATTCCCCGCTTTTTCTGAAAGCTCTAGCGTATCTAGTGCTTCTTTTTGGCATTTGGCGATCAGTTGGACAGCATTATCGGTTCGCTCTAAGTTTTCAGTTACCATTGTGACAATTTCATCAGTGGTCGCATTGGTTCTTGTGGCAAGCTGTCTGACCTCGTCAGCAACAACGGCAAAGCCTCTACCATGCTCACCCGCGCGAGCTGCTTCTATCGCCGCATTTAACGCTAGTAAATTAGTTTGGTCTGCAATACCACTGATGCTATTAACCAGTTCACTAATGCGTGATGAGTGCGCTTTGAGCTCGTCAATGGCCGTATTCGCTTGCTGCATCTGGTCAGACAGTGTTTGCACCTTTTCTAGCGTCGAACCTATCACTTGCTGACCTTGCAGTGTTTGTGTTCCGGTCTCTTGAGAAACTTCATTAGCCAATTGCGCAGCCTGAGCCATTTGCTGCTCTTGCATCACCTGCTGGGTGATGTCGGTCGCGAACTTGACTACCTTGTAGAGCTCTCCTCTATCGTTACGGATAGGGTTATAGGAGGCTTCTAACCATACCTCTTCACCGTAACGGTTAACTCGCTTAAATCGGTCTGAAGCAAACTGTCCTTTTGCCAAACGTTGCCAGAACTCGCGATAAGCTTCAGAACCAGCCTCTTCCTGATCGCAGAACATACGATGATGCTTTCCTTTAATTTGATCCAGTGTATAACCCATCGTAGTAAGGAAATTATCATTGGCCTTTAATACATTACCATCTAACGTGAACTCAATAACCGCCATAGAACGGCTCAACGCATTCAGCATGTCCTCTTGCTCACGCGATGTTTTGATCGTTCGCGTAAGCTCAGAAGCAAACACAAAAAAGCTTTCGACTTCTTGATGTTCGTTTAAAACAGGCTGGATAACCGTTCGTAACCACGCTTCTTCGCCGTTGCCTTTAAGTACTTGCATCGCGCCATTCCAAAATACTTTGTCTTGAACGGCTCTCTTCATTCGATGAAAGTGCTCTGTATTGCGCGAATTTGATGGAACCAACTCGGTAATCGGTTTCGCTAAAATATCCGCATCAGTGAAAAAGAGTTGTTGCTGAAGTTTTGTATTTACAGAGGTAATGCAGCCTTTCTTATCCAGCGTTAAGCGAAGCATTTCTTCATCTAAACTGTGTTGGATTTGCTGCAAGCGTTGCAGATCCTGCTTTAATCGTTGGTTTTCTTGCTGAAGCGACTTATTAAAAAACATAACTTTCTCTCATTTGACTAATCTTCGAACTAGTCAACGGTTTATTACTTATATGCCCAATAGCCTGCAAAGATACGATTTCGTTTGATCGTTCTTCAAACGCAATTCCTGTCTCCGAGCTGAGACACCTACATGACATAAGGCTATTTTTCTTTGGTATGACTTAAGCGCAGTATACTGAAATTTCTTCACCGCCCAAATTGTTTATATATTTATCAATATTAAGGCAATTGGCAGCTATTATAGATCCGTATTAATGCGGATAGTTGTATGGAGAAAGGATGTATTTGGATCAAAAAAAGCCCTTTCCATAAAGGAAAGGGCTTTGACTTAGTTCCCAAAATTTTTGCCGTTTTACAGCAGTTCCACCGACTGTTGAGCGATTACCCACTCTTCATTGGTAGGAATAACTAGTGCTTTCGCACCGAGCAACTCAGATGTTGCAATAACACCTGCGTTGCCAAATCTTGCATCTTCGTTGCCTTTCTCATCTTCAACAAAACCTAGCAGTTTTAGGTTTTTCAAGATTTCACGACGAATTGGTAGTGAGTTTTCACCAATACCACCAGTGAAGATGATGCCGTCTAATGAATCCAGAGCAGCTAGGTAAGAAGTAATGTATTTCGCAACACGGTAAGTGAAGATTTCAAATGCCAACTTCGCACGTGAGTTACCCGCTTCCATGGCTTCTAGTACACCACGTGCGTCACTTGTTACACCGGATACACCTAAGAAGCCTGACTTCTTGTTCATCATCTCGAACACTTCGTCTTTTTCCCAACCTTTACGGAAAAGGAACTCGATAACACTTGGGTCGAGGTCACCACAACGAGTACCCATCATTAGGCCAGCTAACGGCGTCAAACCCATACTTGTATCAACACATTCGCCATTTTTAACCGCACTCACTGATGCACCATTACCTAAGTGCACGGTGATAAAGCTGCTTTCTTCAACCGGCTTATCTAGCATTTTCGCTGCTTCACGGCTTACGTAGTAGTGGCTTGTGCCGTGAGCACCGTAACGACGCACTTTATGCTCTTCGTAAAGCTCGTAAGGAAGCGCGTACATAAACGCTTTGGCAGGCATTGTTTGGTGGAAAGCAGTATCAAACACAGCGAATTGAGGCAGTGAAGGGAATGCTGCCATTGCTGCTCGCATGCCTTCTGCATTCGCTTTGTTATGAAGTGGCGCTAGCTCAGCAAGACGCTCAACTTCTTGAATAACTTTTTCATCGACTTTTACTGTGCCTTTAAAGGTTTCGCCACCAGCAACAATGCGGTGGCCTACAGCTACAAATTTTGAGCTCAAACCCAAAGTCTCGAGTAGTTTTACCACTCGCTCAACAGCGTACTGATGATGGTTACCGCCAGCAGGAATTGCTTCAACGGTTTTTTCTCCCTGATATTTCCAACTGATTTCAGCTTCAGGTAGGCCAAAACACTCACCAATACCTGATACCAAAGCTTCACCGGTTTCAGAATCAATAACAGCAAATTTTAATGAAGAGCTACCAGAGTTGATCACCAGTACAAACGAATTAGACATGAAATAGTTATCCTGTTGTAGAGCAGAGGTTGTAATAGCGCTTGTGCGCTGCGTACTTCTTGTTTGCCCCTCTATTATTCAATAATTTTTTAATCTTTCAACAATCTTTTAGTAAAAGCGATTTGATTGAACAAATTTTGTTGATCTGTAGCAAGTTTTGATTTTATTTGAAGACTAAAAAATATGACTTGTTAAACATAATTTATGAATAGGTCAATTTGTACAAATTCAGAGATATGAGCTACGTTGTTTATTGGGTGAACAAAAATAATAAACCAATCAATAAATCGGGGTAATAATGTGCCCACTATTGCATTTCTATTAGTGATCTTAGGTTTGATTTTGCTCTGCTGGGGATGGCAGATGACAAAAAACATCTGCTCGAGAACTGATGTACCCGGGTGGACTTTCCTATTGTTGTTAATCAGCTGTTTCATTTTTGCGTATGCCGCTTTTTTACACGCTATAATGCAAAAACCTATCGCTTCCCTCTTGGAAACCGGAGTTTCTCTCATTTTATTCGGTGGCAGCATTTTTGTGGTGCTGGTTATCAAATGGAGCAACGACTCCATACTAGAACTTCATACCGTTGCTGAAAAAGAGAAGCGTAATGCCGTTCACGACGCACTTACTGGACTCCCTAACCGTAAATACTGCTTTGAGTTAATCGAAGATAGAATACAGTCTGGAGACCCTTTCTCAGTGATCCTTTTCGATGTCGTTAACTTTAAACAAGTCAACGATGCTATGGGACACTTTTGTGGAGACCAACTGCTGATTCAAATTGGGCAACGTCTCCAAGAGAAACTTAAAGGCAGTGACAAAATTTTCCGCGTTGGTGGCGATGAATTTGTCATCCTCACCTCTTCAGCATGCGAGGAAACAGGCAAAAGTCTCATCGAAGAGTTAGATTCGGCACTGTCTAATCGCTTCCATTTAGATGAGTTTCAAGTCTCTTCCCGCGTTGTTTTCGGTGTCAGTACCTACCCTTATGACGCTCTGTCCAATGATCTATTGATAAAGCACGCGGACATTGCCATGTATCACGCCAAACGAAATGGCAACCTCTTTGCATTTTATAATGAGGACATGAACGTCGGGGCCAAGTACCAGCTCGAAATCTCTTCTCGTATTCAATGTGCGCTGGAAAAAGAGGAGTTCCAGCTATACTACCAACCGTTGATTGACGCACATACTAACTTAGCTGTCGGCTTTGAAGCCGTGATCCGTTGGCATGATGAAAATGGTAAAACGATTTCGCCTAACGACTTCATCCCCATCGCGGAGCGAAGTAATCAAGTGCACAACATCACCATGTGGGTCCTCAACCAAGTTGAAAAAGACCTCCAGACCTTTATAGAAAAAGACATTAAACTTCCTGTCCACGTTAACTTATCTGCAAAAGATCTCTCGTCTAATTTATTGTTCAACCGCTTGGAAACACTGCTCAAAGTAAACCCTCAATTTGCTGACCTTATAAGCTTAGAGATTACTGAAACGATGGCGATTGATAGAGTTGTTGAGCTCAACCCCCTAATTCACCAAATCAAAGGATTGGGTATTAAGATCAGCTTGGACGACTTTGGCACCGGGTATTCATCTCTGTCGCTTTTGAGAGATCTCCCAGTTGATCAAATTAAAATCGACCGATCATTTCTTTGCACCGCAAGCCGGACAGAGGGCACCCGCTCTATCGTTGAGAACACAATAGCGTTAGCGCATGGCCTAGGGTATTCAGTCGTCGCAGAAGGCGTTCAAGACATGGATACACTGCATTTTTTACGCAGCCGTGGCTGCGACATCATTCAGGGCTACTTGTTCTGCCCAGCCCTACCCTTAAACGAAGTAATAACCTGGGTAAATGAGCACGATGAAAAACAAAGCCGTATTCGACGCGCATAAAAAAGCCGAGCATTTCGCTCGGCTTTCAATTCTTACGGCAATTTAATCAATTGCTCTAATCACTGATTCGTGATTATGCTTCTTGAGTGCGACGACCACGGCCGTGACCACGCTCACCACGGTGGTTCCCACGGTGATCACCACCACGGTTACGATCGAAGCGACGTTCGCCACCTTCACGGTTACCATCGCGGTTGCCGTCACGGTTACCATCGCGGTTGCCGTCACGGTTACCACGGAAGCCACCTTCGCGACGACCGCCTTCACGACGATCACCACCACGGTTGCCGCCTTCGCGGTTGCCACGGTAACCGCCGCCATCACGACGACCGCCATCGCGACGACCACCGTCACGGCGACCACCACGAGACTCTCGGAAGTCATCGAAGTCACATACTACAGCACCAACATCTTGTTGACGGATGCGTAGTTTGCTTAGCTTGCCCGCAGCTTCAGAAGTCATTGCTTTTGGTAGCTGAACGAATGTGTGGCCTTGTGCTAGCTTGATCGCGCCGATAGAGCCTTTACCTAGACCTAGTTCGTTCGCTAGAGCACCAACGATGTCTTTAACTTGAACACCTTGCTCGCGACCAACTTGAAGCTGGTAAGTATCCCAATCTTGGTTGTTGAAGTTACGACCGCCGTCACGACCACCTTCACGGCGCTCTTTACGGCGTTGCTTATCACGCTCAATCGCTTCAACCATTGGATCTTCGCCAATGTAGAACAGAGGACGTTTACCTTGCTGGCGCTTAAGAAGCATAGCAGCAAGCGTTGCTGGGTCGATTTCTAGAGAAGTTTGTAGTTTCTCTACTAGCTCAGCAAATTTGTCTAGAGCTTTGTGCTCTTTCTCTGCTTCAAGCTCAGCACCTAGCTTAGCTAGACGAGCTTCAGCAACTTGGTCACGTAGAGGAAGTTGAATCTCTTCCATAGATGACTTAGTTACGCGCTCGATGGTGCGAAGCATACGGATTTGGTTAGTGCGAACAAGAAGGATCGCTTTACCTTTACGACCAGCACGGCCAGTACGACCGATACGGTGGATGTAAGACTCAACATCGAATGGGATGTCGTAGTTGAATACGTGCGTAATACGTGGAACGTCAAGGCCACGTGCCACAACGTCAGTTGCAACTAGGATGTCGATAACACCTTGTTTGATGTGATCAACAGTACGCTCACGTAGAGACTGAGGAATATCACCGTGCAGAGCAGCCGCTTTAAAGCCACGTGCAGATAGCCAATCAGCTAGACGCTCAGTGTCTTGACGAGTACGTACGAAGACGATTGATGCATCAGTTTCTTCCGTTTCAAGAAGACGAGACATCGCTTCATCTTTCTCTACACCCTTCACTACCCAGAACTGCTGTTGAACTTTGTCTACAGTGTGGTTCTTACCAGCAACGTCAACCATTACAGGCTCACGTAGGAAACGCTCAACGATTTTCTTAAGCATCGGAGGCATTGTTGCAGAGAATAGAACGCGTTGAGCAGACTCTGGTGCGTGTTCCATGATCGCAGTAACGTCATCAACGAAACCCATGTTTAGCATTTCGTCAGCTTCGTCTAGTACAAACGTGTTTACTTCATCTAGGTGTAGACGTTCACGGTTGATAAGGTCTTGTACACGACCTGGAGTACCAACAATAACTTGTGCACCGCTCTTAAGAGCACGCATCTGATCTACGATAGAAGCACCACCGTAAATCTCTAAAACTTTAAGACCCTTGATGTTCTTACCAAGGTTTTTCATTTCAGCCGCAACCTGAATCGCTAACTCACGCGTTGGCGCAAGAACGATAGCTTGTGGTTTACGTTGGTTGAGATCGATCTTATTTAGAAGAGGCAGAGAGAACGCTGCCGTTTTACCTGTACCTGTTTGAGCTTTACCCAGCGCGTCAGCACCTTCCAACAGGTGTGGGATTGCCGCAGCCTGAATTGGAGTTGGTGACACGAAACCCATTCCGTCTAGAGCAGAAAGGATAGAATCATTCAGAGATAAATCGCTGAATTGAATAACAGAATCTTGCATTGGGATCCTACTTAATTAAACAAAAAAACAGTCCCATATGCTCTTCCAATTCGATACTGATTCATCCAGTTACTGATTCCATTCAGACAGGAACACAGCACAGTACACAACCGCGATAAGCCATTAGGGACGACTAAGGGAGGCGGATTATTCCTTAAAAGCATAAAAAAAGCCAGAAAAAATTGAATTACATCACAATTTATTCTCAATAATGGCATTTTTAGCATATTTTTCCACCATCCCCACCATTCCCCGTAGATTTGCGCAGCTCGCAGATGAGTTTTTCATCAATATTTAAGCCGATTTCCTGCAATTCGATCAGCAAAATTCACGGCGAAATTGCGCTCCACAGGTAGTAATAATAGCTCGCAATGATTATAGTGTGCCCAACTCCATAGGTAATTTAAGAAAAGATGTTTCAAGATAACCCACTACTCGCTCAGCTTAAGCAGCAAATCCAAGAAAACCTGCCGAAAAAAGAAGGCTCAATAAAAGCCACAGATAAAGGCTTTGGCTTTTTGGAAGTGGACAGCAAGACTAGCTTCTTCATCCCACCTGCGTACATGAAAAAGTGCATGCACGGTGACAAAGTCGTCGCCATTATCCGCACAGAAAATGAACGCGAAGTTGCAGAGCCACAAGAGCTGTTAGAACAAGCCGTGACTCGCTTTATTGGTCGAGTCAAAATGTTCAAAGGCAAGCTAAACGTAGCTCCTGATCACCCACAGCTTAAAAAGCTTTCTCTTAAAGCGAAACTAAAGAAAGGTCTCAAACCTGACGAGTTCGCTGAGGGAGATTGGGTTGTCGCACATCTTATTCGCCACCCTCTAAAAGGCGATAACTCTTTCTTCGTGGAAATTTCTGAAAAAATCACAGACGCGAACGACAAAATTGCACCTTGGTGGGTAACGCTTGCTCAAAACGATCTACCAAACTCTGAGCCAGCAGGCATCGAGAACTGGGAACTGAAAGACGACGCCGATCTAGAACGCGTAGACATGACACACGTTCCTTTCGTGACTATCGATGGTGAATCAACCAAAGATATGGACGATGCGCTGTACGCAAAGAAAACCGAATCTGGCGATTTCGAACTGACTATCGCTATCGCAGATCCAACCGCCTACATCACACCAGAAGATGAAATGGATAAAGTAGCACGTGAGCGTGGCTATACTATTTATCTTCCGGGCCGCAATATTCCAATGCTGCCTCGCGATCTAGCAGACAACCTATGCTCTCTGATTGAAGGCGAAATCCGCCCTGCTATTTGCTGTACCGTAACCGTAAATAAAGACGGCGTAATTGGCGACGATATCAAGTTCTTTGCAGCAAACATCAAATCACACGCACGCTTAGCATACGATCACGTGTCTGATTGGCTAGAAAACGGCAGCTCAGAAGCATGGCAACCATCTGAAGAGATCGCGACGATCGTTCGTGACCTTTACGACTTCTCCCTTGCTCGCGCAGAATGGCGTGAGAAAAACGCAGTGGTCTTCCCAGACCGTCCTGACTACCGTTTTGAGTTGAGTGAAGACAACGATGTGGTTGCTATCCATGCAGATATGCGCCGCAGTGCAAATCGCTTGGTTGAAGAGTCAATGATTACCGCAAACATCTGTGCTGGTCGTACACTGCGCGATAAATTTGAAACAGGTGTTTTCAATACTCACGCTGGCATTAAGACTGAGAAGATTGAAGAAGTGGTTCAACTTGTCAATCCAGAAGGTGCACTGGAATTCACAGCGGAGTCAATTACTACTCTAGAAGGCTTTGCTGCATTGCGTCGCTGGTTGGCTGCGCAAGAAACCTCTTATCTTGATAATCGTATTCGTAAGTTCCAAGCCTACAGTGAAGTAGGTAATCAGCCTCTTCCTCATTACGCTATGGGGCTGGATATCTATGCGACTTGGACATCACCAATTCGTAAGTACGGCGATATGATCAACCATCGCATGTTGAAGGCCGTCATCCTAGGCAAAGAGCCAGTGCAAAAACCTGATGATCAAGTCGGTGAAGAACTAGCTCTGCACCGTAAACATCATAAAATTGCTGAGCGAAATGTCTCAGATTGGTTATATGCACGTACGCTTGCTGATGAGCCGAACAAGAAAACTTGTTTCACAGGTGAGATTTTCGATATTAATCGTGCTGGTGCACGTGTCCGACTTCTCGAAAATGGCGCAGCAGCCTTTATTCCTGGTGCACTAATTCTTGATAATAAAGAAAGAATTGAGTGCAATGGCGACAACGGTACCATCTCTATCGATAAAGAGGTCGTATACAAACTTGGTGATACATTGGAAATTGTCCTTGCGGACGTAAACCAAGAGAACCGCAGTTTAGTTGCAAAGCCAACCCAGGTATTTGCTGAACAACCAGCAGCACAAGCAGAACAGACTGTAAGTGAATAATACCGAATGAAGTTAAAAGGCGCTCTATTGAGCGCCTTTTTTATTTGTTATGTAAAAATGATAAGAACGAATATGCCGAACATTGAGATCATTCGCTTTAATCACTTCACTGCGCGCAAAAGTGAGCGTTACACCGCAACACATAATGGCTTATATGTTGTTGAAGAAGGTGCCCTATTAGTTCATCAACCAAATGGTGAACAGTTTGAACTTAAAGCAGGAGATTTTACTCTCTACAACTCCGCTGATTTGAGCAGCGCAGAAGCCATCCCTAGTGAAAAAGGCTTTAAAGCACTGGCTCTAGTCTTCAACCCAAATCTATTCTGTGACTTTAAAAAAGCACACCCAATGCTACGCTCCAAGACGGAAGAAAGGCGCTTCTATCCTTTTTCAGCGCAAACCAGCTGCGAAGTAGCACAACTAAAAGACACATTGGTCAACTTAGCGAGTCGCAATGCTCCAGACTACACACAAGGTCATATCGCAATGGCACTGCTGTCGTTAATGGTGGAGGTAGAGCCAAACATCCTATCAATCATAGATGATGCAAGCAGCCTAAGCGACTCTCAAAAGGCCATCAAGTATATTGAGAACAATATCGAGAAAGATATCACTCTGGAAGGCTTAGCGGCTCATATGAGTATGTCTATCGCGACGTTAAAACGCCGCCTCGCCGCAGAGGATCTTTCATTTTCACAGATATTAAAAGTGAAGCGGATCAACTTCGCCGCAACCCAGCTGCGCATGTCAGAAAAATCTATAACAGAAATAGCGTTTGAATCCGGATTTAAAAGTGCAGCGCATTTCAGTACCGCATTTAAATCGGTTTACAACATGACACCGAAAGACTTTAGAAACCAAGTCGTTAAATCCAAAGTATAAATCATGGTGACATTGGCAGCTTTTAGAGTTGGAGCGCTCCCTATTCCCAAAAACACGCTTGAGGATCGCTTTCCAATTCGGTGAGTAGTTCTTCAAGCGTTTGGCTGTATGGAAGTGGCTTATAAGGTATCCACCTTAATAATTCGTTGCGGTACGTTGGGACGTAGAAATACCAAAGCTGATTGCCCTCATCAAACACGATCTTCGCGACGGGAGAGGTATATTCGCTGTGCTGTGAATCAAGAAGAAAATGCGCTCTATGAAGCTCGACACCATTCTCCACTGGCTCATATAGGCACTTACCCTGCTCGACAGGCAGGTTAGCATTACGCGCAGAGCAGAGCGATTGAACTGATTTGTATAAACGACTTGTCGCCATTTGGGACACTGACATCAACGTTCTCCCGATGGATGATAGTTAGAGCTGTCGATCCTAGTATATAACCTTTACATCACCACCGATGCTGATTATCTGCCTACCTCAAACAAAGGGTGGCTATATTCTCATTTCCTCAGATTATCATCTCACTTTGCTTGGAAACGCTACCTACATCACCTCTTGGTTAGAAAGAATTCCCTTGTTTAGACCTGACAGTTCACAAAAGTGTAACCTGAACGCAATATCATAAACGCTGCTTTATACCGTATATGGAGTTTAATATGTTACGTTTTACTGTGGCGACGTTATTGGCCATAGCAGTCTCCCTCCCCGCCATTGCAAAAGAAATTAATATCTCTGGGTCAACCTCGGTTGCTCGCGTAATGGATGTACTTGCAGAGGAATACAACAAAACACACCCGGACGATTACATTGCAGTTCAAGGTATTGGTTCTAGTGCGGGTATTACAATGGTTAATAAAGGCGTAGCCGAGATTGGGATGAGCTCTCGCTATCTGACAGAAAGCGAAAAAGGTGAAGATCTCAACGTATATCCTATCGCTTATGATGGCCTAGCTGTTGTTGTAAACCGTACAAACTCTGTAAAAAACCTTTCTCAACAACAACTGTTTGATATCTACAAAGGTAAAATCAAGAATTGGAAAGAGGTTGGTGGTGCAGATCAACCTATCGCTGTTGTCACTAGAGAGGCGTCTTCAGGCTCACGCTACAGTTTTGAAAGTCTGCTAGGACTAACCAAAATCGTAAATGATCGCCTCGTCTCAGATATCAGCCCGAACAACTTGGTTGTAAATAGCAACAGCATGGTAAAAACCATCGTGAACCATAATACTCGTGCAATTGGGTTTATTTCTGTGGGATCAGTAGATCGCTCAATAAAAGCGATTCAATTAGATGGTATTGACCCAACTTCGGCAAACATTAGCAATCACAAATATAAATTGGCGCGGCCATTCCTAGTACTCTACAAAGTCAATAAGATTAGCGAACCAGGTAAAGGATTCGTCACCTTCCTTCGTTCAGAACAAGGACAAAAAGCGATTGCTGATTACGGTTACACTCCAGTAAAAAGCTTTAATCAATAAAACCAAAAAGAGAGCATATTAATGCTCTCTTTTTATATGTTTTCTATCTGGCTCTGGAATTAGAAATGCAGTTGAATAACAGAAACGACAACAGCACCAGGTCGACGAATACCTTCGATTTCCACTTTAATTTCACGCTCGATCTCCAAACCTTTTTTGATCGGCGTTACTTTTGTCAACGTGCTGACAGCACGAACGTTGTTTCCTGCTTTAACAGGGTAAGGGAAACGAACTTGGTTTAAGCCTAAGTTAACGACCATTTTGGCTGTTGGGAACATTGGCTTATCAGGGTCCACTGAGTCAGTCAATTTAGGCAACAATGCTAATGTTAAAAAGCCATGAGCGATGGTTGTCTTAAATGGAGATTCAACTGACGCACGTTCTGGATCTGTGTGAATCCACTGCATGTCTTCCGTTACCGCACCAAATTGATTGATACGTTCTTGAGATACATGCACCCAGTCACCAATGTGAATCACTTCACCAATTTTTTCACTTAACTCGTCATACAGCTTTTGAGCCTCAGGTGCCATTACGATTGGTGTAGGTTGAGGCGCAACCTCTTCGTTAACAGCTGGCTGTTGGTGATCACGAACTTTTGAGAAAAGAAAGCTATTCTGAGCTTTTCCTAAAAAGTCACTCCAATAATCGCGTAACGTTGGAGACATCCAATTCATAAACTCGGATTGATGAGCAGAAATCGCATCAACTTTGTCTTTAAATAGATTTGTGACCTTCATAAACACCCTTAAAAAATTTAAGCACAACTGGCTATACCAGTTAATTTTGAATTAGTTCACAAAGTCTTGCAAATACTTTCGGGCGAACACCTGTACCCTAAAAGCAAGTTATTTCTTAAATATCATGAAGATAACAATAAAACACCATTTTATTGACTTGCGCCAAGATAAAGTAAAAACTCTATAAATTGCTACTATTTGTCTCTTTTTTACCCCATTTTCAAACTGTTTAACATCACATCAGCGACTATAAAACGAGCAAACAGTACTTCTATTATAATTCAGCACTTTACAAGCCGGACTATGCTCCCTATTATACGTTCCGCAACGGAGAGATGGCTGAGTGGTTGAAAGCACCGGTCTTGAAAATCGGCATACGTTAATAGCGTATCTAGGGTTCAAATCCCTATCTCTCCGCCACTTATTCTTAGAAAAAAGCCTTTGATTATCAAAGGCTTTTTTTCGTATCTGAAGCATAGAAAAGTCATCTAACACAGATAGGTGATACATATGTATTTGATAAAACTGGCTTCTGGCGTGTAATACACACGTATTGCCACCCCTGTTTTTCTACAAAACTCCCATGACTATCCGAAGGAAGTTCGCTTCTCTTTGCTTACTAAAACGCGCCGTGAAGCGATTAAACGTAATACTCGCTTAGCCAGTGCTATCTGCTCTCTCTTCGACAGAGCGCTCAATCAGTACATGCCTTATAAAACCGTTCAAAGCCATTCTCCTGGTTTTGATTAAGAGTGTACGCGAGGAATCTAAGACGAGTTCGAAGATGGAGCCTCATCATGCGCCAGTTACCGCCGAAACTCCGCCACCAGCTCCTATGGAAGCCTTACCTGAACAACCAGCCAAGGACTCGAAGTACTTCGCAAATGAACTAGATGATTTTATTCGCTCGAAAAGCCTTGAGAACATTACTCACCTCTCTTATGTTCAGCTTAAGCAGCGTTGTACAGACTTCATATTCTTTGTAAGGAAGCGGAAGCTTCCAGTAACGCCTAAAACAGCCATACCCGAAAGAGACAGGTCACTCCTCACAAATCTTCATTTAAAAAATAGTTTAAAATAGACACTATTTTGTAGACAGTTTAACGCAGACAAAATGCCATTCTAGGGACATAGAAAATGATAAGAGCTTATTTAAGAGCCTCAACTGATGAGCAAGACTCTTCTCGTGCTAAGCAGGAATTACGAGAATTCGTTAAATCCAATAATCTACAGATTGCGTCTTTCTACCAGGAGAATATCTCTGGCACAGCAGTCGAACGTCCTGAACTAGATCGGCTTATTGAAGACTCAGAAGATGGCGATATTCTATTAATTGAAAAAATGGACAGATTGACACGCTTACCATTCCAAGTATGGGAAACACTTAAAGCGCGAATCAAAACTAAAGGGATATCAATCGTAGTCGTTGATCAACCTATGACCCACCAGTCTTTATCTGATGTAGATGTGTCAATCTCGGCAATTCAGCAAGCGTTAACAAGCTTCATGTTGGATCTCGGTGCAGGCATGGCTCGTGATGATTACGAAACATGCCAGAAACGTGCTCAGCAAGGTATCGCAAAAGCAAAGAAAGAAGGACGCTATAAGGGACGACCAGTAAACCGCAGAGACAGCCCATAAGTGCCGAACTGTTAATTTGCTAGTCTCTGACGGTGAAACCGTCAGTGCCGCATGTAAAGCGCAAGGCGTAGGTAGAGCAACTTATTACAAGTACCTATCTGCCCAAGGTTGACGACTCAAATATACTCTTTAGCGTATAAACAGAAAATATACGCCATAGAGTATATGAGGATTTGATTTACTGGGTAGAAGGAAGATAGAAGATGTACGTTAGTGATCCATCAGCGTTGGCAAACTGGCTGCGAGAAGCAAGGCAAAACCGTGGATTGACACAAAAGCAGGCTTCAGAGTTAAGCGGGCTAAGGCAAGCAACGATATCTAAAATCGAAAATGACCCTGCACCTTGCACGATCGAAACCTTGCTACGGCTGGCTAGAGTCTATCAATTAGAACTTCACCTTCTGCCTATGCTGGCTAAGGGTGAGAACTACAAGCACGAAATTTCTAAGTTGGAATGGTAAGTGAATATAGTCTCGGTGATTCAGATCTTGCTGACTAGCTAAAGCTAATTGTTACAAATACCATAACCAATCAAACCAATAAATTGAATTAATCGATTTGATTAATGAAATTTAAGTTTATAATAGGAAAATCAATATGAATGAGATGTTCTAACAGTATGGAATTAGCATTTATCTGGGTTGAGAAATTTAATAGTCTGGTCGATTTTTCACTTAATCTTAGTAACAAACATAAATACAACTATAACAAAGAACTTAACTCTTTAGAGCGCAGTGAAGAACTATCATTACCAGAAAATTTTTTTGGTGATGGTGTAACATCTGTAACTGGTATTTTTGGAAAAAATGGCTCTGGTAAGACAAACTGCCTAAAGTTGATTGGTACGGTTATGTCAAGAGCACGATCTAGAATTAAATCTAATTTTATCGTGGTTGTTGATGGCAATGATGGGCCATTAATTTATTGTAGGGTTACAGGGAAGGATAGACTTGGACCAACAAATAACTTTAATGGAAGAGTTGTTGAGTATAAGGATGAAATTCCAGGATTAAATACTGTTTTTTTATCAAATACATTTGATAGCTCGGATATGGGGTTTGATAAAAAAATACTAAACCTTTCTATTAATAACAGAGCTAAGTCGGGAAACGAGTTTTTAGAAATTTTTGAATTTCTTTCTAACAAAGAAGTAGGAGATGGTTTTTCTATTCCTACTGAAATAGGTGTCACAATTAGGCCGTTAAAAAATAGAGGTCAAAAATTTATTGCTAGTTCTTTTGATGAAGATTTCTTTAATAACAATGAAAATGACATAATGGAATTAGCAGATAGGTATGACAGATTAATTAAGAGGGTAAACAATAGAATTAAGAAAAAAATTCTGCCGATTTATATTCCTTTTGTTATTGTCTTTAACGAGTTTTTCGACCTATTAAAGGATGGAAGTAATGGAGATATAGATAATCGTGGTCGTTTCAATATCTTGAATGATTTATTGAAATTACTAGAGGTTGAATCTATTTCTACTAATGCTATAAGAAAAGCGTTTATGGACATGTTAAATACAAGTCCACTTGATTCAAAAAATGTAAACATTAGAAAATCAAATAGAGAATTTGCTTATAAATTAATAGATGATGTTGAATATCTTGATAATTATTTTAAAAGCAATCCGAATATTCTAGAAAAAGTAGACTACTCTGGGATAAGCGGTTTTAGGTTTACATTGGTACCTGACTTCCATGATTCAAAAATGATAAGAGACATTTCAGTTATTTCTAAATATAGTAAGCCTGTTTTCCTTGATATGAGTAGTGGTCAGAAAGCTATAATTGGTATTTTATCGTCTATATATTCTCAAATAAAAACTAGGAGAAATGATACTCTTATTATGCTTGATGAGGCAGATTTGTATTTGCATCCTGAATGGCAACTTTTATTTATGAAGAAAATGGTGGAGATATTATCAATAATAAATAAAAGTAGTATTCAATTGATCGTGACAAGTCACTCTCCATTGATAATGACGGATTTTCCTAAACGATGTTTAATATTACTAAAATGCAAAAATAAGTTAACTAGAATTGATAATAATGAATTTAATCCTTTTGGGGCAAATTTGTATGATCTGTATTCACAAGGATTTTTCTTAAAGGAAAGTAAAGTTGGAGCACTAGCTTATGAGAAAATAATATCTTTACTTACAGAGGTAAAAGAAAATCCTATTGGTAGCCCTCTTAGTGAAAGCTTCTATCAAACATTAGAACTAATTTCTGATGAAGTAAGTAAAGTGCAAATAAAGAAATTGGCTAAATACTATGATTAAGATATCCAATTCATGCCTCGTTGATAAGTCATCAGATAAACTAGATGAAATATCAAGATATCATCTTAGTAGAGTCAACCCCTTAAAGAGGGATGGTACTCCTCATCAAAATTCATTGTCGAGCCGATTGATAAATGCGAAAAGAAAGTTTTTATCGGATGGGTATTTGGTCGAACACTGTGCGGGTGATGTCGAGCATCAAAAAAGGCTAGGTGATTTTGTAGACTATTTTTTGTCAAACAACATGCTAGGGTTGGAAAGAGTCATTCTATCTACTCCTTTAGAATTTAATACTATCATTGCTGAAATTGAAGGTATACTTACCCCTGAAGACTGGCATTCTGAAAATGGGAATAAAACGGATTTTTATAATACCATTTCTGATGATGTTTTTACATATAACAACTATAGACAATCAAAAGGCTGCATTGATACATATAAAAAATTGCTTGGGGAACAGGCTCAGTGCTTTTACTGCAATAATAATAAGCTTGATATAGTAGGTTATGAGAATGGTATTGAAAAGTTATTCTTAGATTTAGACCATTTTTACTTAAAAAGTAAATATCCATACTTAGCTTTATCTTTTTTTAATCTAATACCTTGCTGTGGTCTATGTAACTCAACAGTTAGAGGAAATGTTGATTTTAACACAGAAACTCATATTAATCCCTATGAGAACTGTTTTGATTCAGAATATTCATTTATATTAGATCCTGAAGAAATAGTTAAACTAAATCTAGGAGCTGATAGCCCATTTACTAGCATACGCATAGTACAATCTTCCGACTCTATACGTTTAAATGACCGAACAATTGATGATTTACGCTTGATTGAACGTTACAGGAATGAAATCCCTATAATCAATAGTTTATCAATGAAATATAGGAAGCTAAGACATCTAAGAGATTTGGATTTGGAATCTTTTGACATAACCATTCATGGCTACAAGTATAGCGAAATTCCAAAAGACCCTGGATTTATACCAAGAATTCAAATGGCAAAGCTCAAGAGAGATATAATAGCTCAGCTTTCAGAAGAGGAATGAAAGCTATAGCTTCTGTTATGCAGTAATAACTTGGGAAATATCGAACTGATATGCTCCACTTCTGTACTATTAGGTGAAGCTTCATGTGACAGTGGTGGTTGAGCCTCTGTGACCTGCCCCCGAGAACTAATCCAAAACTTCATTAGTAATGCTTGTTAAATTACCGCTGTTTCGTGCCTTTCTTGTTGTCGCTGCAAACTCAGAAGGAGTTAAGTAACCCAGAGCTGAGTGGGGGCGATTTTCATTGTAATCCATTCGCCAGAGGCTGATTAGGTCACGAGCATGACTCAAATCCTTAAACCAGTGCTCGTTTAAACATTCATCTCTGAACTTACCATTAAAACTTTCAATATAAGCATTTTGTGTCGGTTTTCCTGCTTGGATTAATTTTAAAATCACACCATGCTGATAAGCCCATTGGTCAAGCGCTTTCCCTGTAAATTCTGGGCCTTGATCCGTTCGAATTGCTTCTGGATAACCTCGAAACGCAGCGATAGACTCCAGCGTGATCACAACTTCATCCCCTGAGATCCCCGTAGCTACAGGAATATCTAGGCACTCCTTTGTGTAGTCATCCACAATCGTCAGGCATTTAATCCGTCTGCCGTTACTGAGCGCATCCATCACAAAGTCCATAGACCAAGTGTGATTTGGTACTGAAGGAAGCAAGAGTGGCTCTCGCTCAACACACTGTGATTTTCTACGTCTCCGTTTGCTGACCGTTAAGCCTAATTCGCAGTACAAGCGATAAACTCGCTTATGGTTAACATCAAAACCTTCTCGCCTCAGAAGGCGATGGATTCGACGATAACCAAATCGACGTCGCTCCAATGCCAGTTCTTTTATACGAGCATGAAGCTTCTCATCCTCGCGATTAGCTTGAGGTTGATATCGCAGTGACGCGCGTTGAATACCGACGAGCAGACAGGCTCTGCGTTCTGAAAGTTGGGTGCCTTTCTGAATGACTTTAACAGCCTTGCGCTTGTCCTCGACGGTCAGTACTTTTGGCTAAGAGCAATTTTCAGGGCTTCTGCATCCAGTAATGTTTCAGCCAGCAACTTTTTGAGTCGAGCATTTTCGTCTTCCAGTGCTTTAAGCCGACGGGCTTCAGAAACATCCAGTCCCGCGTATTTTTTACGCCATGTATAGAAAGTCGCATCCGATATCCCATGCTTGCGGCAAAGCTCTCGGGCGGGGATACCTGCTTCCGCTTCCTTTAGAATGGCAATGATTTGTTGTTCATTGAATCGCTTTTTCATGTTCATCATCTCCTTGGTTGGATGAACATTACTAAGTGTAGACTGGACTAGATTACGGGGAGCAGGTCAATCTAAAAGCGTTCAATAGTGTCATTTCTCAAGATAAGATTGTTGGTTCAGTATCCAAAATAAAGAAAGATATTACTAAATTAGAAAAATCTTTATTATCATCCGAGAAAGGTATCGACAAGCTAGAGATCATTTCTAAAATTAATAGGATTGATGACGAACAAAACTCATTGTCTGATGAGATTCTTTCATTAGATTTGAAAATCAAAAACATCTATAAAACCAATGAAATACTAAAGACCAATGAGCAGCATCATTTGCTTGATGAGCTGAGATCAATCTATGAGTATGCATCGGTAAAAATAGAATCTACTCTTGATGATTATGAACAAGCACTCTCCTTCCATAACCATCTTTTGAATACCAAACGAGAGTTTGTTTCCCTGGGGCTAGATAAGCTGCAACAAAAGCATGAACAAGCAACTATCAAGTTTGGTCAACTGAAAAATCAGAAACAGATGCTTTTTGATGATCTTAAGTCAAAAAAGAAAATAGAAGAGATATCAGACACGATGAAGGAAATCGGTGCACTTGATAAAGAGTTAGCCAAACTAACAGCGATCATCGAGAAAAAAAATGATATTGATTCGAAACTGATACTTGAGAAACAAAGATTAGCTGAGTTGGCTAGTGAGTTGGAAACAGAACTGAGCAATGTAACCTCATTTGAAGAAAAATATATCGAAAACTTCAAAGTCTACACTCGTGATTTCTATGGTGTTGAGTACAACTTTAGTCTTCACCTAGACCAAGAAAAAGGTGAATGTTCCCCACATGTTGACGATGTAGAATCAAACAATGAGGGTGGATTGAAGAGACTCGAAGTTGTAACGTTTGATCTAGCATACATCAAGACAGTTTGTGATATGCAAGCATTGAGGCCTAACTTTGTACTACACGATTCCATTGATGAAATCGACATACAACACGTTCGTAAAATGTTTGATGAATCAATTCAACTCTCGGGACAACATATTGTCTCAATGCTGTCTGATAAGCTAGAACAAGAAGATTATCTTAAGTATAAACAGCACATCATCATGGAGCTATCTCAAGACAATAAGTTCTTTAAACTCTAAGCTCAAAACACTACCAAAACAGGTTCCTGTTTTGGTAGTTTATCGTCCTGTTCCATGAAGTGCTATATAGGCTTAACATAACCCAAAGCATCTCAGATTTCGGCAGGCTCATATTCTAAGAGTCGTCTTATCCAGTTTGTTTTGTATTACAATAAACTATGTAAATACAGTAAGTTGCCAGTTCCCATATTCGTCCCACTCTCTCCGCCACTTATTTAGAAAGCTCGCATTTATTGCGAGCTTTCGTCGTTTTAGCTCTTACAAAAACGAGATTTAGAAATCCTCGCTCGTAAACGAATCCAGCACTTCACTATATTCCAGTTAAAAGCCCGCCAATTTTTAGCGGGCTTTTAACTTCGATTTTCTAAAGTTTAAGCAAACTTCTTAATCATTTCAGACAGGTCATTGGTGCAATTTTGCACTTTGGTGTTCATATGATTCGTTTCAGTCATCAGTTCATACGATTCACTGTACTTTAAGTTAAGCGACTGGATGTTTTCGTTAATCTCATCCGTTACGTAAACCTGTTCTTCTATCGCTACCGCAATTTGTTGATTTCGCTCGACTACATCCTGAACGAGAGATTGCAGCTGTTGGATGCTCTCTAAAGCCGTGCCTAATAATGTTACCGTTCCAGTCGACATTTCATTGCCTTTCTCTAGCGCAGAAACCGCTGATTTACTGCCCTTTTGAATCCCTTCAATGGCCGCTTTAATTTCTGTTGTCGATTCCTGTGTTCTTTTAGCAAGGGTTCTCACTTCATCCGCAACGACTGCAAACCCTCTCCCTTGTTCGCCTGCCCTCGCCGCTTCAATTGCTGCATTCAACGCTAATAAGTTGGTTTGTTCAGCAATATCATTGATCACTTCAACAACAGTTCCTATTTGCTCGGTTTGTTGGTTCAAACGCATGACCACTTTAGAGATTTCGCCGAGCTCATCCACCAGCTCTAGTACCGAGTGGTTAACATTATCTATAACGCTACGGCTATCTATCATCGTGTTCTGCGCTTCTAGCGTAGCATCGGCAGTCGCTTGAGCATTATTTGATATCTCAGATGATGAGGCTTGCATCTCGTTGACCGCTGTAGCGACCGAGTCGATCTCTACTTTCTGTGCACTCAAGTTTTCCGTCACTTGCTGGCTATTAGTCGCAGCACTGTTGGCACTTGCACGCGTTTCTTCGCAAGAGTCTTTTACAGACACCCCGACTCGCCCTAATAGCGCATCTGCAAATTGCTTACGCATCTTCATACCCAGCTCAATTTCAGCCAGATCGTTAATTTTTCCGCAATAAATATACTCCATTAGTGGATTGTTGAAGTCTTGCCTAGCCTGTCTAGCAAGCTTCTCAACTGGCCTGGTTAATACATAAATTGAGAACACGGAAATTAATGCAGCAATGCCAAAGGCCACCGCTGGTGATTGGTTCATTTGTAGAGTTAGCAAGCCAAGAAGGTTGGAAATGAAAAGAAAGAAGGCTGATCTCATCCACAAACGCGTACGAGGAAGATACATTTGCAATGGTTTACCGTTATTCCGAAGCTTTGAATACGCTTTTTCCGCTCGTTGAACATGTATACGCTCAGGTTTAAATCGAACCGATTGGTATTCAACAACTTCACCATTGGATTTGATAGGAGAAGCAAACGCATCAACCCAATAATACCCTCCGTTTTTACGTCGGTTTTTCACCATTCCCATCCAGTGTTTTCCGGCTTTTAGGTGCGTCCATAAATCTTTAAAAGCCTGTTTCGGCATGTCTGGGTGGCGTACAACATTGTGAGGCTTACCGATAAGTTCACCATCATCAAACCCCGCGACTTCATTAAAGTTTTCACTGGCATATTTGATATAGCTGGACGTATCGGTGATAGAAACTAGGCTGTAACTCGAAGGGTAATCATATTCCGTTTCACTCATAAACATGTGTCCTTACATTGATTAATTAAATAAACGGCAAGTATGAGTGTAGCAGCATAACATTTATGCGCATAATGATAAGCTCATTGTAAAATTCAATAAAATTACTGATAGGTCAATTTATTACCTGCAAACATAGTGGCGGTTTCACTCTCAAATAGCACTACCCTTGAGTGCTCACAAGATGCTGCATTGATTAAAATTAATACACAAAAGCGCTTCCTTACTGAGTTCGTAAATTGTTATAAATACACGATTACAACGAAAACAAGGAAGACAAACATATGACTATTCGTTTTAGTCAGCTTGCCGCTCAAGGGAACACGGCTCACCTATTTATTGACGATTGGAAAATAGACACTCAGCAATCTTGGGGAATATTCAGCGCGGATGGGGATATTGGATCTCTACTTGGAGACCTTATTTGTGGTGAACTTTCACCAATAAGCGGGAAACTTGAGCTTGATGGGCTGTCCGTTGCTCAAGTGTCGTTATCAGAGCAACAGCGATTACTGGAAAGAGAATTAGAAAAGGACGATACAGACTTTCTTGATCGTATCGACCAAGGCAGTACCGTTTACTCACTCATTCAGGAGCGCAGCCAAGACGCTAATTTAATAGATCAGCTGATTACCGATCTAGACCTAACTCACCTTAAACACAGTGGCTTTCGTGTTCTCTCTACTGGGGAAACAAGACGAGTGATGCTAGCTCGCGCTTTAGCAACACAGCCTGATTTGTTACTGCTAGATAACCCATTTACTGGTTTAGATATTGCCCATCGAGCAGCTCTCGCTCACTATTTACACTCGCTTTCTCAAACCGTACAGCTACTGGTCACCTTCTCTCGCGAGTCTGATATACCTGAGTGGATTGATCGCGTTGCGCTTTTCAGTGCAGGAAAGCTGGACAGTACGATGGATAAATCCAGTTGGGATAATCATCCAATCATTGAACAAATTAAATCTCAGTCCGAGCAACAGAGTGAAGAAATGATGAACTTGATACGTCAGCATCAGCACTCGACACACTTCGACAACCCAATATTTAAACTAACAAATGGGTCTGTTGAATACACTGATAAGAAGATCTTTACTGACTTAAACTGGCGAATAGACAAAGGTCAGCATTGGCAGATCAAAGGCCCAAATGGCTGTGGGAAGAGCACCTTGCTTGGGTTAATCTTTGGTGATCATCCTCAGTGCTACAGCAATGACATTGATATCTTTGGTAAAAAGCGAGGGTCTGGCGAGACAATCTGGGAAATTAAGCAGCACATAGGTATGGTATCTTCAGCGTTACACCTTCAATACCGCGTTAACTGCAGTGCGCTAGACGTGATTTTGTCCGGTTTTTACGACTCCATAGGGTTGTATAACCAACCCACTCGTAAAGAAGTGGACATCGCAAACGAATGGCTCGACATCCTACATATGAGCCAATACCGAAAAACCTCATTCAAACAATTAGAGTATGGTCAACAGCGCCTGTTGTTGATTGCAAGAGCCATCGTTAAACAACCAACATTACTGATTTTGGACGAGCCATATCAAGGGTTAGATTTTCTTGGTAGGCGTTTAGTTAAGAATACACTTGAGCTCATCGCCCGAGAGAATTTAAGCCAGCTATTGTATGTATCTCATTACCAAGAAGACCGCTTGGATAGCATCAAGAATGAGTTAGAGTTTGTTTTTGATGACAATGACCAATGTTATCGGGCTAACGTTTACCAATCATAATGACTTCGCTGAGCAAGTTGATCATAAGGTAAAGGCTTGGAGTAAAAATATCCTTGATGATATCGCACTCCCATCTTTTTCAAATGGTCGGCTTGCGCCGTTGTTTCTACACCTTCAGCGATGAGTTGTACTTTTAGCTCTTCCGCAAAGTGAACAATAGCTTTTAAAACAGAAGCACTAAGGCTAGGTATGCCAATAGTTTCGACAAAACACTTATCGATTTTTAGGTAATCAATACGCATGTGCTGCAGAAACGCCAGCGAGGTTTGACCGGTACCAAAATCGTCGATTAACACATCAATGCCATGTACTCGCAGCGCTGCAATGCACTTTCTGGCTTCAGCATCAATGAGTTGACGTTCTGTTATCTCTATGCCTAATGAGACGTTATTTCGACATAACTTCCTGTCAATGAGTTGAATCTTTCTAATCGCGTTTGGCCCAACTAAGTAACCGGGCGGCACATTAATACCAAGGTGAACAGACTGATTAAAGTCTAATTTACTAAAGTCTTCTGCCGCTTTATCGAGAACGTAATCCGTGAGCAAAAAGACCAATCCACTTTGCTCCGCCGCTGGCACAAACTCATCAGGAGAAATGAACCCTTTATTCTGATGTTCCCATCGCACTAGGGCTTCAAAACCAAATAGTTGACCAGTATCGACGTTAATCTGGGGCTGGTAATACAGAGTCAACTCGCCTTTCTTTATGGCTTTCTTTAAATCTAAGACCAAGCTTCGATGAGGATCGATAAATTTATTTAACGCATATAAGCAAAGATAGATAACAAAAATGATTGGAATTGAATACAAAAAATAGGAAAGTGTTCTTTGTTTGACAAATAGATCGCTAGCTTCACTCAAAGCTTCATATTCAAACATTTGCGACGATTTGATGCCAATAGGGTTACTTCCCGTTCTCAACGCTTCTTCAGGTGCAACTTGGTCATGGATAAATAAGGCAGAGCGTTTTAAACGTAAATCGTTATTAAATCCTATCTTCGCATTAAAGTAGTCATGATCAATAATCGTCACCGCTTGATAACCTCGCTCTCCTTCGGTCACGACGAGCAAAAATTGGTCATATACACTATCCACGTTTCCCAGTGCTAACGCTTGTCCCTCAGGAAATGTAATGTGCTCGGCTAACGGCTTAGAAATTACGCCCAGTTTAGAAGAACACGTAATGATCCCATCTTTTACAATCAGCATTTCTTCGATATCTCGTTCAAACATCAAGTTTTGCTGAAGCTCTTCACATCGTCTAGGATGCAACAAAGCCGTGCGGTTTTCGGTCTCTATTTGGAATAAAATTTCGTCTGCGATTTGAACATTTTTTTCTAATAGATGGTTGAGGTTGTTTTGCACGCTTTCACGAGCTAAATACAAGACTTCGCCAACAATCAAAGGAATGGGCAACAAAAAAATGATGGCTTTTTTAAAAAGCGCCTTATTCAGCATATAAAAGTAACCTTTTATAAAACCGATTTACTGATATGGTATCTGGATTCTGATACCCACTAGCAACTCTCGTTTATAATATTATTTATTTAGATTAACTCAGTATGCGAAACACTTAGTAATACCGCAAACTAAACAATGCCTTAATCCCTCCTGTTCCAATTTAGCATCAAACGACTCAAACCTGAGACGTCAATACGACATCATTTTTGAGCCTATCGGTACCGAGGCAAGCCCTCAGTCGTCAAATTCTCACTCTACGAGAATTACCCATTAAAATTATTTTTCTTTTCTCAGTGATTAAGAATTATATTTGTCGTAATTCATATAACACGTTACAACACTCTCATGACGACAAACAAAGCTAATGCGAACCAGGTAAACGAAAAAGCACTGCAGTTGTTAATGCAAGTTGCAGTTAGTCCATTCCCAGTCTCTGCGAAAACGCTAAGCGAGCAATTGAACGTTCCTTTGAGCAGTCTCTACCGACACTTGAAGCTGCTCAAAGAGTGGAACTTGATTGAAGAAAGCGTACACGACAAGACATTTGTCGTTGGCCCGGCAGCATTGCTGCTCATGCATAGCTATGAGACCGCACAGCATGGTTTAGATATGGTCGAAACCATACTGGCTCGGTTGGTACAACAAACAGGGGAAATGGCCGCTTATATGGTACCTGCAGGGTATCGCGCGCTTTGTGTCAGACAAAAAGAAAGTATGCAGGCGCTGCGTTGCAGCTTCGTCCAGGGTCAAAGTCAACCTCTGCTACGTGGTGCCTCATCTAAAGTGATGCTCGCTTTTATGCCTCAAAGTCGATGCGAGAAAATCTTGAGATACTTTAATCAAGATCACCGACGAGACGAATGGGAACAAGAGCTCACAACCATCCGTAAACACGGATATGCCGTCAGTACTTCAGAAATTGACCCGGGTGTTTCTGGCATCAGTGCACCAGTGATGAAAGGAAGCAAACTGATCGGCGCGGTCTCGGTGATGGCTCCGGCCCACCGAGTCGAAAAGGATAAGCAGCGCATTATTTTGCATGTGTTGCAAGCGGCAAGGGCACTACCACCAGAAAGGTAATTCATCATGTTAAGCTTTTTCAAACGCTATAAACTCCACCACACCGTGAAACAGCCGCAGCATTACCCTTTTTCTTTTATGACAGTGTGTGAGTATTTGCCCCCCATGTCTAAGGGCGCGTTTGAATTAGCTGATCAAAGTTTGGAAAATGCTAGCGATTGGCTATACCAACAGCATGATCATGAAACCGCTGAAAACTTTGGTCACTTCAACCACGACAAGCTGGAAAATGGGGAGTTTCAGGAAGCGTTAAGTCTTTCGCTTTCTCGTCATTCTATTCCCGTTTTAGTGACCAACTGTACCGAGGCAATCTTGTCCATGTTACCTGTGGTCGTGTCTTATCGAGACGAAGTGGGTGTGGTAAATATTGGACATGACATGAACTTGAAGCCAACACTTGAACCACGTTTAGGCTCGGCATTCCATTTTGCTCTTTCTCGCTATCAAAACGTGCGATTATTTTTTGCTGGTGTTAGCGAACAAGATACAAAGCAAGAAACGTGGGAATACGCGGAGGATCAAGGTTGTGACTGGGTAACCGATAAAGAGTTTTCTTTTCGTCATCGCAATAATGTAAAGCAGTTGATCGGCAATTACCTCGACCATTGCGACCAAATAATCCTCAGTATCGACCTTGGCTCCCTAAAAACCAAAAACAGCCTTGATGGTACCTCAGAGATTGATATCCAAATGGTTCTACGCACCATTAGGCAATGTCTGGTTGCAGGTAAAGTCAGAGCCATTCAACTCGTAGGCGATCGCGATCGTCTGGTCTATTCGAGACAAACGAAAGCCATACTAGAAGAGTTATATCAAATGGCGCCACTCATTGTTCACGCAGCCTAGGATTAAGTTCTGTTCAGAATCAGGACGCTCAAGCTACTGATTCTGAACCAACATGGTTAATTATTATCTTTTACCAACAAATAGTTACATAAATAAAGCGACTCATGTCACACTTAGCTATTGAACTAATCTCATACTTACGTTCTAATAACGCCACTATGCTTTGGTATGACATACGAAATAAAAATAGCCAAAGTTCAATAAGTAAGCGGATTAAAAACCAAAAACACCGCCGACATTTCAACTTCTGTGAGCACTTGCTCACGCTCGCTTGATGCCATCTTGTTCCACTTTTTTAGGACATTTGATGATGCGTCTTTGCAGTATTTTCGCTTCGGTTCTTGTTTTACCGCTAGCCTCACACGCCACCACTTATGACGTCAAAGATCTATCTGAGTTAGGTCAACTTTGCTCACACAAGAGTTTTAGTATCGGAAGTGATGGTACGACTTATCACTGTACAGGGAAACTAGTCCTACCCGCAGGTGACAAAATTGTCTCCTCATTACCGGAAAAAGAGATAACGCTAGAAGCAGCTCATGGCATTGTGTTAGAGGGGAACAATACGATTGGTGAACCCAATAAGCGTATCTCTCTACACGCACTCGCTACCGGATTAACGGTTAACAATGAGAAAGCTTCAAGCATTGACGATTACCAAAATAAGCACACTGTTATCTATGGTGATCTTCTATCGGCTTACCCAACAAAGCTGCATAACATTCTCATAGACGGGAATATTAAGCTAACAGGTTCGACACTTCACATTGATGGAGCGTACAACACCATTATTGGTGATATTTCGACACACAGCACGACCGATATATTCAACGCTAACGTTTGTGGCACCATTGAATCAAAAGGCCATCAATTGCATCTCAAGACGAAGAACCCTCTCCAACGACATTTCGTCGTCGGTGACATTGTGGCGCACAGTTCTCTGCTTATTGATGACATGGCGGTTTACGGCACTACTCAGACTAAAGGAGCATCTGCCGCATTGAACGGTTCGTTCTATGGCTCTACTACAGCAATTAAATACTTCCAAACATTGAACTTCAATAACGCTCCAAATCAGCCAAGTCAAGTTTGTGGTGAAATCCAACAAACGCCAGGAAGTGCACAAACGAAAGCACAAGACAACAAATACACGCAATACTGTGGATTGGGCGACACCGATTGTCACTACTCCTCTCAGGTCTGTCCGATCACCCCTCAAGATGTTCCGAATTGCAGCATGCAACCTCCATCAGAGAACGACTTCGACCTAAGCGTCACACCATCGGACGATATGGCACTGATGTGCGGCGACGATCTTCCGCAATTTACAGCAACAACAACCAATAATGGAGAAATTGTAAGCGCAGAAGTCAGTGCCGCCCTATCACACCCTGACTTGTTCACTTTAGAGGTGATCAAAGGTCAGCAGACATTAAAAGCAAACCAATTTATGTCTGACGACAATGGTGAGCTCGTTGTTCGAGTGGTCCCGAACGATATTGATACCATCGCGTTAGGTACTAACTACACGCTGACTTTCACTATGGCAGAAGACACCAGCAAGCATCAAACGGTTAGCTTTATGTTTACGCCATTTATGTTTGAGGCCTACTCAAAGACGAAAAGCGCCACTTTAAATGAAATACGCGTTATTGCAGGTAAACCAGAAAACGTGCATACGCGATTGCTGGCTTGTGCCTCCACAGGCGAACCTGTAGTGGCAAGCAACTACAATGGTACTCCTAAGGTTTTTCATCCATTGGTTCAACCATTAGGAGGAAGTGAAGGAAACTTTAGCTATTCAGCGGAATTTAAAGACGGCTTGTCTGAACATGGTCTTATCACGAACGAGTCCGGCATATTTGAAGTGACATTGTCCGATCATTTTGAATGTGAGGGATTTGAAGAGTGCCCAGAAGAAGGCAAAGTGGAAGTGAAAGGAACATTTAATGTGTACTCGCGACCATGGACACTGGCTATCTGTGACAACCAACGTGCTTTGCCTTCTGGCACCTCTGAACAAGGAGATGGGTTTATTGCCGCCGGAGAACTTTTCTCTCTAACAGTGAAGCCGATCATTTGGCAAACTGACGGCTCTGTAAGTGGTTCTGTTGAATCAGCACGTTATTGTGATGCCTCTATCACCCGTAATTTTATGCTTGATGACGCTCCAGCGGCATCCGTTGTCTTGTCGAGTGAGCAACATACGCCATCAGAGACAGCGAACCAAACCTCGAAATTGCTAAAAAGTAGTTACTCACTGGCTCAGGCGCATAATTCAGCCAAGAATGATCAATTCGTCTTTAATGGATTATATTGGGAAGAAGTCGGGAGCTTGAGAGTAAAAACAAACCTAGAAAGTAAATATCTAGGTATGACTGTTAACGAAGGCTATCGTTACATCGGTCGTTTTTACCCAAAATATTTTCAAGTGCAAGACCAAGGATGGCACTACCCACATGGCCAAACTTTTGCTTACATGAATCAACCTTTTGAAAAAGTCACTTACGATGTTGTCGCACTCAATGCGAATAAAGAAAACGTGAAGAACTACGTCCACTTTTCATCTAACCTTCAACAACATTTCGATTTAGGCGAGCTAAGCTCATACTCCGAACGGTTTTTGCCGCCTAAGCCTAAGAAGGTAGACTGGAAACTACTGGGTAGCGCGAGTGTTGGAACGTTTGTTATCGAGAAGCCCTCAACCAACGCGACTTGTAACAATAGCCCATGTTGGAAAAAGAACACAACCGATAAACAATACCCTGATGGTCCATTTAATAATGGGACTAACAGTGATATTAGCAAAATAGGTATAGTCACGACTAAAGCCGTTGATGAGGTAAACTTCTTTGATAACAGCGAAGTGCTCACACAACAACCAGATATTCGATTCGGTCGCTTGAACTTTCAAGATGTGGGTGGCAACCAAGGCATGATGATCAAAGTGCCACTTGATGTGGAAATTTGGCAAAATGGTCGATTTACGACTAACTTCGATGACAGCTCAACAACGGCGAATGGTGAATATTACTTCAGCACGCCAATTTGGTCGCATGCGCCTGCAAACAACGCCCTGCTTTCTGGCGTTGGAACGATGAGTATTGACAGGATGACCGATATCGTTGCAAGCCAAATTGACTCAGCGCGCGAGCAAATACAATTCCACCTAGATTTAGACAGCTCAGGCAATCGCATCCCTTGGCTGAAATACGACTGGGATAGCTCTACAAGTGAAGAGGAAAACCCACCCGTCATTGTTACGTTTGGTATTCACCGAGGAAACGATCGCATTATTTATCGTGGTGAACCCAATATGCTTGGCCTAAATTAACACGAAACGGCAAACAAAAAGAGCCCCTCAATTGAGGGGCTCTTTTAACACAAACTGTGTAATTTACTTTGCGCCACGACGCGCTTTCAGGCGCTTCACCATAGCAAGACGACGCTCTGCCGACCCTTGGTCTGTTGCCGACTGGTTCGGATTATTACGACGACCTTGACGATTCTTGAATGCTGGTTTTGAGTGCAGCTTTTCAATGTAAGATTCACGCTGTTTTGGTTCATAGCCTGCAAGCTCAATACGGCGAATGCGTTGCTGGATTAGATTTTCAACCTGAACCACCGTGAGCTCTTCATCTCGGTTTACAAATGAAACAGCATGACCTTGTTTACCTGCACGGCCCGTACGACCAATTCGGTGAACGTAATCTTCCGCTAGGAAAGGCATGTCATAGTTCACAACGTGAGGTAAGTCTTCAATATCTAGACCTCGAGCAGCGACATCGGTAGCCACCATGACACGTGCTTTACCGGACTTAAACTCTTCTAGCGCACGACGACGAGCACTTTGAGCACGGTCACCATGACAAACCACCGCTTTGATACCATCAAGTTTCAGCTCTTTTACCACTTCGTTTGCGGTCTCTTTATAGTTCACAAATACCAACACTTGTTTCCAGTTTTTGCGACCAATTAGCTCTGAAAGCAGTTCCGTTTTTCTCTCTTGATCAACTGGATATAGCACGTGAGCAACTGTTTGTGCCGTAGTATTTGCACGCTCTACTTCGATACGTTTTGGTTTACGCAGAATGTCTTTCGCTAACAGATTTAGCTGGCTTGAAGTCGTTGCCGAAAACATCATGATTTGCGGATCTGTATCCACATCCAGCATGATCTTACGAACTGCATGAATAAAGCCCATATCCAAGATACGGTCTGCTTCATCAAACACCAAAAACTCTAAGTGCGCCACCGAGACATTACCTTGTTCGATGTGCTCTTCCAATCGACCAGGTGTAGCCACAAGGATATCAACACCATTTTCCAGTGCCGCAACCTGAGAAGACATTTTACGGCCACCGAAAATCGCCGCCACCGACAGATTGGTGTACTTCGTGTAAGCTTTGATGTTGTCAGCAATTTGTTCAGCAAGCTCGCGAGTTGGAGCCAAGATAAGTGCACGAGCAGTCTTACGAGAAGCGCTACGGTTACTGTCTAACAACTGCTGAATCATAGGCAGAGAAAACGCAGCCGTTTTACCAGTACCTGTTTGTGCTGTAGCGAAAATATCATGGCCTTTGCGAGCCATTGGAATCGCCTTCTGTTGAATTGGCGTTAACTTTTCATAACCGCATTCTGCCAGTGCTTTAACCACTTCTGGCGCAAAACCTTGAGATGAAAATGACATTGAGCGTATTCCTTAAACAAACCACTAAAAATAGCTTTAAAAATTTAGCCGTGCACTATACCCGAATTTGAGTGATTTATCTCACTTTTCTCATTGAAACGCTACCAAAGCAAAAACGGCGAACGCAGACAGATTGCAGGCTCACCGTTTCCGTTTAATATTTGTTCGATTTAACGCTTAATGCCAGACAGCTGAAGGAGAATTTGCTCAAGCTCATCCCATGGCAACAGCTGAGAATCTATCACTTCTAATCGTGATTCAAACCCTTCTAAGCTGATTTCATTCACCGACACGACTCGGTTGGCAACATTAAACGCGTAACACCCCTGATCCGTGTTGACCACCGCTTTAACACGTTCAGCCGTTAAGTCCGAAAGCATTGAGAAGAGTTTATCAAAATCAAACGTGTACTCTGCCCCAAACAACCACCCGCAACTAAAATACCCTTGCCCTTTCTTCTCTTTACGCACAAAGGCTTCACCTGGCGGCAACTGGAATTGAGGCTCTTGGTGAGCATGGTCATGATGATGTGACTCGATATGGGAAGAAGCGCTGCCGTAAACCCGTTCGATATCCAAGACTTCTATCGGTAACTCACCATCATGAATAAGCTTACTGAATACTTTTGAGGGAGATTGGTCCGTCACCCAGTCATTAAACACATCAATGTCGTGACTGGTACAAAGGTCAACCTTACTGCCTATAACCACATCTGCGCTGTCTAACTGGTCCACGAAATTTTGGTTAGAAAGGTACTTTTCATCACTTAAGTTACGCGGATCAACCAGAGCGATCGTCGCTTTTAGATCAACGTAAGGTTCATACTGTTCTGAGGTAAGCGTCGCGATAACCTGTTTTGGATGACCAAGGCCTGTCGGCTCAATCAATAAACGGTCCGGTTTTTGGCGCAGTAACGCGGTAATACCGACCGACATTGGCACGCCCGCCGTACAACACATACAGCCACCCGGCACTTCTTTAATCAGCGCACCTTGGTCGGTCATCAATGCACCGTCGATGCCAATCTCACCAAATTCATTGACCAAAACCGCCCAGTTTTCGTTTTCCGGTTTGTTCTTCAGTAGATTTAAAATCGTGGTCGTTTTACCGACACCCAAAAATCCGGTCAGTATGTTGGTTGGTACTCGATTTGACATGCTTATCTCCGACACGTTAGTGCATTAATGCTCCAGCAAAGTATACGGAGAATGTGACTCGCTTCAACGCTTTTTATCGCGCTCATCAAGCTCATTGCGTGATGCGTGGGTACACATTTTTTGAGAATGATCAGAGTGACTTATCAACTCTGAACGCTTCATATCAGAAAGATACATACTGGTGTAAATGACGCAGGTAAAAAACGCGATAATAGCGACTACGATGGGAAGAACTCCGAGCGTGTTTTCGAATTTAAGCGCAGCGATAGCCAATGCGAAAACAACGACAGAGATAAGTGCGATTGACTTACTTTTGTTGCTTTTCATGATAACTCGCCTTTCGTAAGGGTAGCCCCTAATACCTCCTGTATTAGGGAAGTGCCAGTTTGAACAACATCCAACCTGACTATTCAATGCTACTCCTTTCGCTACTTGTGAAATTTGACAAAGCTAACATTTATTACAACATCAAACGATGAACTTATTACTAGCTTTCAGACACTTAGTGGACTGTAAAACACTTACTAGCAAATCGACCCGCCGCTGACCAATATGTCGTTTTCATTGGCAATACAAACTTGAGCCACCAGCCTTAGCCCTTCGACTATCATCTCCAGAGACATGGAAGGCTGACTGCCATCTACTGCTTGTTCTGGCAATAATGGGATATGAACAAACCCATGACGAATAGGTTTGTCTTTTAGATAATGTTGGATGCCATAAAAAAGGTGGTTACATACAAATGTTCCGGCACTGTTAGAAATCTGGCTAGGTATCCCCTGCTTTTGCAGCGTTTGAACAATACGCTTTATCGGCAGTGTCGAGAAGTAAGCATCTGGGCCGTCAGCCACTACGGGTTCATCAATCGGCTGATGACCAGCGTTATCTGGTATACGAAAATCATCCACATTAATTGCGACACGCTCTGGGGTGATCGCGCCACGTCCGGCCGCTTGCCCAACGGTAATCACACAATCTGGCTGGTGCGCTTCTATTGCATCAATAACGGTATTCACTGACTCATGCCGAATCACAGGAACTGGGCAAGTAACGATCATGCCATCTTCTATTGCCGCAGCCTCTAATCGCTTGACCGCTTCTAAGGCGGGGTTAATGGCGTCACCACCAAAAGGTTCAAAACCGGTAATCAGGACTTTCTTCATAACAGCCTTTAGGAAAAGAGTTTCACAAATTATTGCACTCCCCTTCACCCCATCCAATAGCAAAAGTATTGTTGACATAAACCAGACAACATTATGTGACTCATGTCTAACCAGCGAGGGTTGTCACCTTTATTGAATCTACACAAGTTCCGGACTATGGAGACTAACTATCGATGATTAGTGGCAGGGCTTGGCTCTCTCATTACATGACTCACGCAGAAACTTGGTTTCCACGCTTAACTTAGGTAGAGTACGCGACCGCAATGCAATTCGAAGAGATTGAATACAATGAATATTGATAACCATGTAATCGAAACGATTGAAGAGTTAGAGGCATTTCTGCATTTAGTAGAAAGCGGCGCTCTGGGTCTTGAAGGTGTCACTGGCGTTGCGCTAGCCACCTCTAATACCGATGGCCGTCCATTTGTTGCCGTATTAGGAGAAAAGCACCAATTGCTCCTTGGCCGCTGGGTTTCGCAGCACGTATATGACAATGGTAAAGACATCGTTCGTAACGGCCCAACCAGAAAACACTAAGCGCTCAGCACCATCTATAACACCATACCGTCTTATTACACCAAGCGTATGCTTTGAATGCAATGCGCTTGGTGTACTTAAAAAATAAAAAAAGAAAAGGCTAGCCTTTATTAATTTTGTCGGTATACTGCACATCAGCTCTTACGGAAAGAGCTATTAATGTAATTAAAGATCAAAGTTTCTCTCAGTTCCACATCGAATTCCTCGTTTACGTTCCTGCGACAAAATAGTTATCTCTAAAATCATATAGTAGCACTTGATATTAGCTAAAAATTCAATATTTAAAACAATCAAATATAGAGGTATCTATGTCTAATAAATTAACTGGTTCAGTAAAATGGTTCAACGAAACTAAAGGTTTTGGTTTTATTTCTCAAGACAATGGCGGTGATGACGTATTCGTTCACTTCCGTTCTATTGTTTCTGAAGGCTTCAAAACTCTTACTGAAGGCCAAAAAGTATCGTTCGTTGTTGAACAAGGTAACAAAGGTTTACAAGCTGCTGAAGTAACTGCACTGTAATTCTTTGTGTGGCATCAACGTTGTTGGTGCCACAATCCCCTTCCACTTATTGCCGCCCTTACTATTCTCTATCTAAGTTTATATACCCAAATCACTTACCTCTCCCACACCGTCATTAATCACTTTCAATAAAGTCACTTTGGTATACATCTTTAGGTAATCACACTACCTACCTTGCAATTCCAGTTTGGAATTAAATTAATCTGATTCATATCTGAATCACTTCGCCTCATGCTTTGCTCATATAAATAAAGTTTATAAAATAAAAGCGATTGGCGAATATAAGAGAAAAAAATGAAATTAAATATATCCGCACAATCAATAAATTCTAATAATTACGAGCACATTATCCCTAGCCGAGACGTTATCCTTAGCCTATTCGATAAAGTCAAAAATCACTTAAGTCACGAGCAAATTTCTCGCTCTACTGGCTTAGATGAGAAACCACAAAAAGACGCTTTAAAAAAACGTTTACGCGCTATGGAGCGCGATGGCCAGTTGATTTTCACGCATCGCCGTGGTTATAAAAAAGTCGATCAAACCGCTTTGGTTTCTGGAAAGGTCAGCATTCACGCAGACGGCTTTGGTTTTGTCACTTACGACAGTAATGAAAAAGACCTTTTCTTACCTAAACACCAACTTACTCATGTGTTTGATGGCGATATCGTACTGGTTCTGAAAGGCAATGCTCAGCATCAAGGACGCTCAAATCATCGTTTCATCAAAATAGTGGAACGAAAAACAACCCACATCGTGGGCTTGTTAAAGAGAAAAGGTTCGAACTTCTATCTAGTGCCAGAAAGCGCGAAACTGACTCAAACCATTCATGTCACACCAAATGATCTTATCACCAAAAGTGCCGGTAAACTCGTTCATTGTAAAGTCACTGCCTATCCAGATCACAGACAATCAACAACAGTTGAAGTGGCTGAAGTATTAGGGCGTCCGGGAGAAGCAGGGATTGAAGTTAAATTGGCGTTACGTCGACATGGCATCAATGATCATTGGGATGATGAAGTTCTTCACGCTGCTTCCGCATTTGGCAATCACGTAGAAGAAAAAGACAAAACGTCACGAGTGGATTATCGAGATTTACCGTTCGTCACTATCGATGGGGACGACGCGAAAGACTTTGATGATGCCGTTTACGCATACCAAATGGACAATGGGCATTGGAAGTTATTCGTCGCGATTGCAGACGTATCTCACTACGTTCAGCCAAACGACCATTTAGATCTTGAGGCGCAATCTCGTGCAACGTCCGTTTACTTCCCCGGATACGTTGTACCAATGCTACCAGAAACATTATCTAACGGTTTGTGCTCGCTTAACCCGAATGAAGACAGATTGGTTATGGTATGTGAGATGACCTTTGACGACGAAGGTAACATGCTAGATTCAGAGTTTTCTGAAGGGATCATTCACTCGCATGCTCGTTTAACTTATAACGAAGCTTACCGCATTGTTTCCCAATCAACGGAAGCAAAAAAATACCAAGGTAAGAACCCAAAGCAAAACATTAAACAGCATCTGGTGAATCTCCATCGCTTGTATTTGAACCTATCTGGTCAACGTCAAGTCCGTGGTGCCATTGATTTTGACACGCAAGAGCTTTCATTCACGTTAAACAATAAAAAGAAAATCGCGTCCATCGTTCCGGTAGTTCGAAATGATGCCCACCGAATGATCGAAGAATTCATGCTGTGTGCCAACGTTGCCACCGCTCAATTTTTGCAGCAACAAAAAATACCGAGCTTATACCGCGTGCACTCTGGTCCTCAGATGAAAAAACTGTCTTCATTAAGAATGATGCTTGCAGAGAAAGGGCTAACGCTTGCGGGTGGTGATAAACCAACTTCTCATGACTACAACGCATTACTGGAACAAGTGCGAGATTTGGATGAGTGTGATGTGATTCGTACCCTACTGCTACGTTCTCAGAGTCAAGCCGAGTATTCGCCGAAGAATATGGGTCACTTCGGTTTAGCCTATGACGCATACGCACACTTTACTTCGCCAATTCGTCGTTACCCAGACTTACTCGTTCACCGCGCCATTCGCGCTAAACTTCGAGAGCAAAAAACAGGCAAGCTACGCAGTCTGCTCATGAAACTAAAACCTATTCGTCAATTGACAGGTGCTGCGAACAACTACCCTTACGATACAAAAGTAATCGAGCAACTGAGCGTGCATTGTTCGCATCAATCTCGTCAGGCAGATGAAGTGAGTCGAGAGGTTGAGTCAGCACTGAAATGTCATTACATGAAGCCATTTATCGGGCAACACTTCATGGGGACGGTGTCTGGAGTCACACACTTCGGAGTATTTGTTGAGTTAGAGGAAAACCGAATCGAAGGTCTCATTCCTTTATCAAGTTTCCAAAATGGTGAGTTCGAATTTGATGCAGTCAAACAAAAAATTTCCTGCCAGAGCACCACGTTTACTTTAGGGACGAAAGTGCACGTGTTGGTTAAAGACGTCGATTCGAAACAAAGAAAGATCATGTTCAATTTAAAAGATGCAGAACACACGGTAGGTTAGTCTGTTGTAGTCTATTTTCTAACCCATTGTTCAAAAATAAAAAATAAGCTTTAGATACCGCGATTAACTTGTGACATTTCGCTGACATCAGCTCATTCTAAAACCCTAATATCTGGCAAAGGAAACGAATCTAACTTTTGTTTCCAGACACCATCGCAGAGTGTATTTCCAGCACTCTGTTTGCCTCGAGAGGTTCTTATGACAGCCTAGGATCTCTCGGGGCTTTTTTGCGCCTCTTAAACCCCTCCTTATGTTGTATCCAACCCGTTACCAACCATACAAATTGTACTTTTTAACTAGTTCACTAGATCGCGAATTCTGATTTAAGCAACTGATCACACAACCTCTTCCAAATTTTGGGTATAAAAGTATCAATACTTTCGTTAACTAGGATGTAAATAATGAAAAACTCGTTTGATCTCACCATGCCCAATGAAGAAGGATACTTTGGTGAATACGGTGGTAGCTTCGTGCCGCCGGAGCTTGAACAAATCATGCGTGACATCAACGCAGCTTATGAGGAATGCAGCAAAGATCCTGAATTTAAAGCGGAGCTTGCTCGTTTGTATAAGCACTTTGTTGGACGACCTAGCCCAATCTTCCATGCGGAAAACTTGTCTAAGAAATACGGAGCAGACATCTACCTAAAGCGCGAAGACTTAAACCATACAGGCGCACATAAAATTAACCACTGCTTAGGAGAAGCCATTCTCGCTAAAAAGATGGGTAAGAAGAAACTGATTGCTGAAACTGGCGCAGGACAACATGGTGTCGCGCTTGCGACAGCCGCCGCACTGGTTGGCTTGAAGTGCGATATTTACATGGGTGAAGTTGATATTGCCAAAGAGCACCCGAATGTCGTCCGTATGAGAATCCTTGGTGCCAATGTCATCCCTGCTACTCACGGGCGCAAGACTCTCAAAGAAGCGGTTGATTCTGCCTTCGAAGCCTACTTAAAAGATCCTGACACACAACTTTACGCGATAGGATCCGTCGTTGGCCCTCACCCATTCCCTAAAATGGTACGAGATTTCCAGTCAATTATCGGCAACGAAGCACGTGTTCAATTCAAAGAAATGACTGGTAAGCTACCCAATAATCTCGTTGCATGTGTTGGGGGAGGATCTAATGCGATGGGGCTATTTACTGCTTTCTTAGACGATGAACAAGTCGCTATTCACGGCGTCGAGCCCGCGGGCCGCTCTTTGAAAAAGGTTGGCGAGCATGCTGCAACACTCACACTCGGTGAGCCAGGTATCATGCACGGATTTAAGTCTTACATGCTTAAAGATGAGCAAGGCGAACCTCAGGAAGTGTACTCTGTAGCAAGTGGCTTGGATTACCCGTCGGTTGGGCCTCAGCATAGTTACTTAAAAGACATTGGCCGTGTCAATTACGGCTCAATCACCGATGACGAAGCGATTGATGCATTCTTTGAACTGTCTCGCGAAGAGGGGATTATTCCAGCGATTGAATCCGCACACGCTGTCGCTTACGCGATTAAACTCGCGAAGCAAGGAGAAACTGGCTCAATTCTGATCAACTTATCCGGTCGCGGTGACAAAGACATTGATTTTGTCGTTGAACACTACGGCGCAAAATACGGCATTGAATCAATTGTTTAGTCCCTGTTTGGTAGGCTAACTGTCTATACAAAAAGCTACTATTACTAGGTAGCTTTTTGTTTGCGCCTTACTTTCCCTACATGCGCTTTGAAGGCTTAACTACACAGTCCAAACCTTTTACTTTTGAGAAATAGGCATAGCTTGAGAAAGCCATCTTACTTACCACTCCAACTAGTCCTTTAGAACATAATTCGATTAACCGATCAGAGCAGGAATACCCGGAAGCTGACCAACGACAGCAAGCGAACCTGCACAAACGATAAATGCAGTGCCAGGAATCAGGTATTTATCTTTTCGCGAGAGTTCGTTAGCACGCTCATGGTCGCCGATAAGTCCAAGGTTATCCAGTAGCATCGTGATTGCCCAGCCAAAGACTGGATTAACGAATGCACAGGCAAAAATACAGATACCTGCACTGAGTGAATCTTTATGCTTGTGGATCATCTGCATACCCGCTTCAAGAAGTGGTAAGAATACACCGACAATCAAAGCAACGCGCAGAACAGGTTCCCACATCGCTAGATCCATAGGGTAACCAATGACTGCCGCAGCAATACACATGAAACCCGTTAGCAGCGCACCGCCTGGAATCGGACGTTTGGCAATGGCGGCAGGAATCATGTACGTGCCCCAAGAAGAAGCCAGGTTACCGCCACCCAATAGTGAACCAACCCCCTGACGAACAGACGCTCCGACCATAGTGTCGTCGACATCCATTAGTACGCCTTTCGCCTCTTTTGGATAGTTAAGTTCTTGAAACACACGATGGCCTAGGTAGTCAGGAGACCACATAGCGACTGCCAGTAGAGCAAATGGAGTCACGGCAATAAAGTGCTCCAGGGTTGGCCAGCCTAGTTGCCAGCCAGTATTTTCACCCCACCAATAGAATGGACTGAAATTAGGCAGGCCCGGCTCTGTGGTAAAAGCAAACTCAGCGCCCATCAAATAAGCAACAATACCCGCGAGTGCAGAACACAGTGGGATTGCCAACCAACGCTTGTTGATCTTAGCTAGGTAGGCATAAACCATAACCGTTAGACCAATAACCACAAACGAGATGTAACCTTGGTCTGTACTCGCAGCCCACGCCTCAGTCTTATTGATCTGTCCGAGCAACCCAACGGCGCCTAGGTAGATCAGTAACCCTCCTCTAACCCCAATGCCAGTCAGGGTCATGAGTTTAGAACCACCTTTAGTCAAAGCGAGAATTAAACCAAAAGCACATACCATCAAACCTAGCGCCAGAGGATGCCCTCCTGCGGCAGCAATCATAGGAATCAGCGGTATCATTGGGCCATGAGTACCGGCTAAGTTTGCATTCGGGTTTAGGATGGCAGAAAACAGAATAACGAACAGAGCACCCGCGATAAGCAGTTCGTAACGCACGTTTTCTGCAACGAACTCCGGAGATAAGCCGAACTGAGCAGCAAATGCAGCAACCATGGCGGTGACCATCACCACTTTACCAATGGTTGCGGCTAATGCAGGCACCCAGTCTTCGATTTCAATACTGTAATCACGTGATGGCAAATGAATACCCCAGCGACGAAAGCTCATGATGGTTAAATCATGGTTTAGAAAGTCTTCACGACTTTCAAATTCATGCGGTTTTTTACGCACGTCCCTGTAAAAGGTCTTACTTGAGTCAGACATTGAGCTATCCTTTGTTATATTTCAACGTTGAACTATGCCAACTAGAGTTTCGCTTGGTATACAGACCAATACGAGACAACACCCACATCAAACATCGAGGCCACACCAAGAAAGTGGTATGGCTAATTTTTGATTTGAACCTATTAAGCACGTATTGCTATCGGTAGGAATATTAGACATTAGTAAAAGAACAACAAAAATCTCACTTATTACACAAAGATTTAACATTACATTAGAATACGCTGATCTTTAGTGAGAGTTTTTGAACAGCAATTCAAGAAGAGGAACAGCCGCAACTCCACCTGTGCTTTTCAAGGTAGAAAAAACATATCCGTATTCACACAGGTAATTGGTTAATTTTGCTCATGCAAGTACGCACTAACAACATCAAATCGAGTTGCAATCCAAATCCTCGCAGCCTAACTATAGATATCTCTGTAATGTATACTTTGCTAAACTCCACCCTTTGATGAGTAAGGCCCCTAAAATGATGACTGACGAAGAAAGAATCGAACTGCAACGAAACAACCCACTGCACGGGTTAAAGCTAGAAACTATGTTGCAAGAGTTGGTGGATTTTTATGGCTGGGACATTCTAGATACAGCAATGCGCTTTAATTGCTTTAACACTAAGCCTTCGATTGCAAGTAGTGTGAAGTATTTAAAGAAGACCGAATGGGCGAGAGAAAAATTAGAAAACTTTTACCTTTATCGCTTTAAGCGCATGCCACGCGCAAGTGAAGAAGAATATGATTTACCACCGAGAGCTCGTACTTTCCCTCATGGTCTTGAACCTAAAGAGCCAATGCCGCTAACCGTTGACTCTATCCTCAAGTCACAAGCTAAAGCTGCATCCGCATTTAAAAAACGTTCACCTCGTGGACGTCCGACGCGTCGATAGCACATTATCTTGAAAAGCAATAGAGCCCTACTGGTAGCTCCAGCAAGGCTCTATTGTTCTTTAAAGAAATGGCTAGAAGAAAATACTCAAGCTAGTGCGCCCCCTTCTCCAGCGCCTCCCATAAGTAAACTCACATGTAGTTTACGTTTTCTATTGATTGCGCTTTTTCTTCTTTTTCCCTGTACCTGCTGGTTTTGCACGCGGCTTCATCGGTAAAAAGTAGGCTTCACTTTGGTCGTCTTCCACTTCAAAGCCCTCTACCTGCTCACGTTCAAGTTGGAACTTATTTTTCTTTTCTATCACTTTGAAATGGTGATAGTCATCGTAATCGATAAGAGATAGCCCTAGACCCACTTCACCAGCACGACCACTACGCCCTATTCGATGCATATAGTCAGCAGGACTACGCGGGAGATCGAAGTTAATCACCACTGGCAGCTTTTCAATATCAAGGCCACGTGCTGCGATATCGGTGGCAATAAGAACTTGAATCTCGCCAGACTTAAAACCGTCAAGTACACGAGTACGAGCGCCCTGCCCTTTATCACCATGGAAAACTTCAGCAGTAATACCGCGTTTTGACAGCTTTTGAGCTAAATGGTTGCAGGCATTCTTAGCATTCACAAAAATCAAAGTCTGTCGCCACTGATGCTGTTTGATTAAGTGCGCGAGTACCGCCGTTTTCTCACCTTTATTTACACTAAACACGCGTTGCACCAAAGTGCTGGCTTCTGCGCTCTGCAACTGAACTTCAACAGGGTCGCGGAGCAAGTGCTGAGACAGCGTCGTGACTTTATCAGGGAAAGTAGCAGAAAATAGCAGCGTCTGTTTCTTCTCTGGCAGTAACGCAAGAATCTTATTGAGTTCTTCGGTAAATCCGAGGCTCAACATACGGTCAGCTTCATCGAGCACGAGCGTTTTTACTTGGTCCAACTTAATCGCGTTACTGGATACCAGATCAAGTAATCGACCTGGCGTAGCTATAATAATGTCACAGCCACCACGAAGCGCCAGCATTTGTGGGTTCACCGACACACCACCAAATACGGCAACCGTTTTGATCTTATCTCTAAGATGGTATGAGTAAGATTTGACGTTGTATGCCACCTGTGATGCCAGCTCACGAGTTGGAACTAAAATCAGGTGAGAAACGAAGTTACCACGGCGATGATTTGTTTCGTCTTGCTGAACAATTTTTTGCAGAATTGGCAGCGAAAAAGCAGCGGTTTTACCAGAGCCAGTATTGGCACCGCCAACAATATCTTTCCCTTCAAGGATATAAGGAATGGTATGAGATTGAATGGGCGTCGGTTGGCTGTATTCTAACGCTTCTAGTCGCTCGACTAAGGTTGGAATCAGGCCAAGATCGGCAAATGTCGCTTGCTGTGTTTTATCTGTCATTACGATGAGTGGCTCAGTGCTAGTAAAGGCCGTGTATCTTATGCTATTTCGTGTCTGGATGTTAGCGATAATGGCCCAAACAGAATATTGGTGAGAGAAGCACTGTAGAGAGCAGGAATCTCCTTTCACTAACATGAGTTAATGGTTTCGATAACCAAGGCTCTGCGACTCACGGTGGTAGCGTTCGCGACGAACAAAGGGAAAAAGAGTCAGGCCTTCTGATTCCTGTAAAGCAAAATACATTGTATTTTGGGGAAAGAGATTGCAAAGGCAGGCCACATCCGAATCAAAGGCTTAACCACACTATTTAGCCCTGCGGTGTTGAGAGCTTAATACAGCTTGAGAAAACTCCAGGTCACTAATGTCCATCGTTATCTATTTAGCTAATGTTGTGGACTCGGTTGTATAGATTACTTTCGCCCGATACCAGGTTCTTCTCAGTGTACGTTTGACTGCTGTAGCCACAATCGTTGCTGATGTCGTATATGGAAATACCTGTTGTCAGAAAGGTAACGCGCCAAGATGAGTAATGTTGCATATCATCCTCGTAAGCCCAATTCCTTCACGAGGTAGTAATGGAACAAATTAATTTACCCCGATATCTGATATGTAGCTTCGCCTTTGTGTTGCTTTATCCTACGGCAATAGATCTCTACTTGGTTGCTTTACCACAAATCGCCAATGACCTGTCTGCGAGCGAATCACAACTTCATATTGCCTTTTCTATTTACCTCGCTGGTCTAGCATCGACGATGGTTTTTGTTGGGCGAGCTGCTGATTGTTTTGGACGCAAACCTGTTGCCATTTGCGGTGCAGTGATTTTTACCCTTGCATCAATGTTCGCGGGCTCTGCTGAGACCAGTAATAGCTTCCTAATAATGCGCTTCTTCCAAGGTGTAGGTGCCGCATGTTGCTATGTAGTGGCCTTTGCCATTTTGCGCGACACTTTGGATGAGCAAAAGCGAGCTAAGATTCTGTCGATGCTCAATGGAATTATCTGTTCTATCCCAGTACTTGCCCCCGTGATCGGCAATCTGATTATGATCAAGTTTCCGTGGCCCGTGTTATTCACTGCCATGGCGATGATGGGTATTGCGATAGGCTTAATTGCTTGCTTTGTCTTAAAAGAAACCTTGCCTAAAACCAAGCGCACACTTTTAGATATGAGTGAAGATTCGAACGAATCACTATATAACCGTTTTTTTATATCGCGCGTTATTTATACATCTTTAGGCGTCACAGCGATTCTCTCTTATGTAAATACGTCACCAATGATAATAATGGATTCGATTGGTTTTACTCGAGGCGAATATTCAACCACGATGGCACTACTCGCGATGGTAGGTATGACGGCATCGTTTTCAGTCCCATTTGCTTTGTCTTACTTCAAACAAACCACATTGATGTTCGCTGCACAGATGACCAATTTCCTGTCGGCTATCGTTATTCTCGCGGCTCACTTGAATAGCGATAGTCCGACACTTTATATGGTAGGATTCACTCTGCTCAGCATGAGTTTCCCTATGGGGTTTGGTGTGGCGATGAGTCAAGCGTTAAGCCAATTCTCACGCAAAGCTGGACTTGCAAGCTCTATGCTTGGCATAGGTCAGGTTTCTTGGTCTGCACTTTACATTTGGTTGATGGCGACGTTAGGTGTGTCGGCTGTGATGATGTTAATGATAGCGTTGGTTGCTAGTAGCGTTATTGGACTCTCCATAATATTATTATTTCCAAATCAGAACGTTAGTGAGCCTCATGAAGAAATCTCTTGCCCGACTTGATCTTAATTTACTGCTCACTCTGCAATTGCTACTGCAAGAGCAGAGTGTTACTAAAACGGCGAAAAAACTTAATGTAACTCCCTCAACCGTGAGTAAGTCTTTAGGCAAATTGCGCGCTTGGTTTGATGACCCGCTTTTTGTGAATACGCCGCAAGGCCTAAAACCAACAAATCTCGCGACAAACGTGCAAGTGCTTTTGTCAGACTGGATGCAGATCGGTAACCAGATTGTTTCACACCGAGGTGATGATGCGCCAAGCGGGGTTAAATTTCATCTTGGAGTAGAGTCGCCATTGTCACTCATCATGGCGGATGAACTGACCAAACGAATCCATGATTTTTACCCAGACTCAACGGTAAAGTTCCATAACTGGGATTACGACTCGTTAGATGCCATTACCAGCGGTGAAGTGGATATTGGTTTTACTGGCCGTGAAAGCCATCCTCGCTCCAAAGAGTCGTTAGAACTGCTCCCGTATTTTATTAATTTCGAAGTGCTGTTTTCGGATTTACCTATGGTGTATGTCCGCAAAGATCATCCTGCGCTCAAGCAAGAGTGGAATTTGGATACTTTCTTAAGCTATGCCCACATCAATGTAGCATGGGAGAAAAATGACAGTTGGGCATTGGATGAGATCTTGGCTGAACAGGGATATACTCGAAACGTTAGCCTAACGATGGCGAGTTTCGAACAAGCTTTATTTGTTGCAGAAAAGCCCGATCATCAAATGTTAACCACAGCACCAAAATATTGTCAGCGATACTGCGAACAGCTTCACCCCAACTTAATAGCGTTGCCTATCCCCATTGCGGAAGATTATCAGCACAAGCTACTGATTCCATTTACTATGATTTGGCACAAACGCAATAACAAGAACCCTAAAATCGTGTGGTTGAGGGAGACGATAAAGAGCCTGTATGGCACAAGTTGAACGGGTAATTTTGAAGTACATTTAAAGCAAAGGAATGAACATTCTCCCCCCCCCTTTATGTTGTCAATAACCGTAGGAGTGTGGTCTTGCCTTCCATTAGATTAAATATTTAAAAATCTTGAAATCTATTATCCACTTCGAAATTGATTTCAGCTCATTTGGGGCAGAAAGAAGCTAGAAGCACTTGCTTATGTTGGGTGAGTAAATGTATGTAAAGCCTCAGTACATAAAAACGAACCTAATTTAGGTAAGCTCTTGGCAACTATATGCCACGACTCGAAAAGTAACGCGTGGGTGAATCGCCATAGACCCGACGAAACATCGCGATAAAGTTACTGGGCGTCGAATAACCCAAAGCATGTGCAACCGCTCCTACAGATTCTCCGCGTGCCATCATTTCTAACGAATGTATTAGCAGTGCTTGTTGCCGCCATTCACTAAAACTCATGTTTAACTCACTTCGAATCAATCGTCTTAACGTCCGAGATGAGACGGCCCCGATATTTGCCCAATGCTCCACAGAATGTTTGCTGTTTGGGTCTATTAAAATTGCTTGAGTAACTTTTTGCAGTCTCGGATCTCTGGGCTGTGGGATGTGGAGTGACTCATGAGGGCTATTGACGATTTCATCAGATATTACGGCAAGAATACGTAAAGACTGTATGGATAGATCGTCTGTTTTGCTCCATATCGATGCTCTAACCGATAAGGCTTTCAACACATCGCTCATTTGGATCACACAAGGTCTCATTGGAAACCGCTCACAACTCTCTGGAGTAAACAGTAATGAACGACCTTTCAGAGAACCACAAAAATAAACACTGTGCATCGCACCTGGGGGGATCCAACCAGCTCGGTGAGGTGGTAGTATCCACGTTCCTTCATCGGTTTTGACCTGAATTAGCCCTTCATCTATACACAGTAACTGGCCTCGATGATGGCTGTGCCAATTATGTGGCCGTTGCTCCAAATGGTTGAAGTCGCTCCTTTCATGCTGCCACTCCTTAGCGATCAAAGCGGCGCCATTTTTCCATTCGCTGTAATCAGAGTTTGTCACTTTATTTACTCAATTCCATTTTGACCATTATTCATTATTTTCTGTCCTCTTAACGTTACCATAGCAAGTTAGCGTTCGAGTAACATTTTAGCAACGACCATTTTATCGAAGGCAGAACCATCATGAACGAACCTATCTTTATTATCTATTACATTACAGCAGGCTTGGGCATTGGCTTTCTCGCTGGACTCGTTGGTGTGGGTGGTGGTGGAATGGCCGTCCCTATTTTTGCGTTTCTATTTTCACTACAGGGAATAGCTGATACAGAAGTGGTCCATCTTGCGTTAGGGACATCAATGGCTTCGATGATTATTACAACATTGGGCAGCATGCGCGCTCACTACAAAAAAGAGAATGTAGACTCGACAATGGTAGTAAAAATGTTGAGCGGAGTTCTAGTCGGAACATTTTGCGCCACATTCGTAGCATCGTATCTACAGGGGATCTATCTGGCAGGGTTTTTCAGCGTATTCATGTTGTATGTAGCTTATAAGATGTTTCTCAACACTGAAAATGAGTACAACCCGAACCCACATGGGGCTATCGGTAACATCACTGTAGGCTCTGTGATTGGCTCTGTATCAGCACTTGTCTCTATAAGCGGTGCGGGGTTGATCATCCCCTATCTTGTCCAGCAAAATTTTGAGGTAAAACGAGCTATTGGCACCTCTGCTGCGATAGGTTTCCCTATCGCGCTATCAGGAAGCCTCGGTTACATGTTAAACGGATGGGAAAATACAGATTGGAACAACTTAGTATTAGGATACATATACCTTCCTGCAATGATCAGCTTCTCCATTAGCAGCTACTTAACTACTAGCCTCGGAGTGCGTTGCGCAGAGTATTTCCCAAATAAAGTTCTTAAGAAAATCGTTGGTATTTTGTGTGTTCTTCTAAGTTTTAAAATGCTGGTACAAGTACTTAATTAGGGCAAATAATACCGTCATTAGTAGGTCTTGTAATATGGTGTGGGGACAAGCCTGAAAAACTTATTCCTCGCTTTGCTTGTTCAAGCAGACAATGTGTAAGAAAGTACCGCATTGTTGCACTCTTATGACTTTGTTAACCTAGCCAGAATTACATCCAAAATTTGTTGGTGATTATCCTTTCTGGAAACCTCGTCACGCTCCTGACAAAGTGCTTCCTCCCTTTCTGATGCGAGAATTTTAATGCCACGCTCAGTACATTCTGCGAACGCACTAAACTGACTCGCACTGGGGATCTCTTGAAATGTCACATTGGGAAGAGCAACGAGTGATTCGGCTGGTGTCAGTGCGGGATGTAGCCGATCAGAAAGCATCACCAAGGTGATGCTATTGTTCATCAAGGCCAGAGTTTCAGGGACAAAAGTTTTTGTTAGCTCAGGGGTGATAACGACGACCGATTTCAGTTTGTTTTCAGACTGAAATCGGGGGAATTTTTGATCCGGGATGTTGGTAATATCAACGTTATTTTCACGTAACCAATGACAGTCTACATTGGTGACGTTGTGGCACGATGTTCGATATTTTTCCGGGCTTATTTGCGCTCCGGAGAGCATCAGCATAGATGTCCCGCCCAGAAAAAAAGCCGACACCCTGCACTGCATCAGTATCTACGCCTCCGGACAGTATCCCGACCGAACTTAATTCGTTCAGCCCAAGCACCAAATCACTGGTTCTGAATGTGATTTCATCAACAGCCATTTCTGCATTGATTTCTTTGGTGCAGGAGGCTTTGGTACAACAACGACATAACCTTGTTGCGCCAGGCTCGAGGCTATCCAACCACTGTGGGAAAATGCTGACCGTGTTCCGCCCTGCGACAAAAGCACAACGGGAAATTTTCCACTTGCTAAAGGGGCATCTAACTGCGTTTCGACTGATTTAAAAATGTTACCCCTACCAAACGTGAAGTTGGTTTTTCCGTTCGTTGTGGGATACCAATAATAGACTTCCACAGGCTTGTCTCTGTCTTCACTGAATGCCGTTTTGACTGTTAGCGCAGAATGGTATTTCGGCTCATTCGTACTGGCGCTGACACTGACACACAATGTAGCGAGTAGAAACGACATTATTATTTTGGTTTTCATTTTTCCCTCAGCCGGTCAACACATTATTCTGCACGGCATCTAGAAAAATAACGCGCAGGAGATTCTCCATATATTTTGCGAAACATAGCAATAAAGTTACTTGGAGTCGAGTAACCCAAAGCAAGTGTCTGCTTTGAACTACGCCAGCAAGCTTTTGGACAAAAGTTGGTTAGGAAATTTACTCTATTTAGACTATTAGGTATTAGGAAAAGTATGGGTGTTGCACTATTCCCCTTAAGGCATGCTCAATATTTGCCCATTGAAAGACCGTGCTCTTCAATAGATAATCTCTAAGCATCATTAGCACCCACGACATGTCTGGGAGGGACATCATAGCGAGAGCGGCGTTATGTTGCTTAAACAATGGTGGGCGATGATAAATGTCAGTCATAGTGCGCATTGGTTTGTGGATTTGGAGCGTACAGCGAGAGTCGAACTCGCATCATCATATTGGAAGGTAGAGAAGTAGGCTTTGCGTTCATATTTCTTGATAATCAGTGATTTGACTAGTCAATTTTAATCAAGAAGGCTAAGTCAGTTAGAACGCTATAGCATGAAAAAGTGCTATATTGAAAGCATCACATCTTCACGCCCCCACAGAAGGAATAATACTATGCCGACCTACCAGGTCACTTACTTCAACGTGAGACACGCCGTGATGGATAGCGAAGCTATCTTCATGAAAAACCTAACGAACGCAAAGCGCTCAGCAGAGCATCATGCGCCAGAGGGTACTGATCAAATTGAAATCAAAGATTTAATGGATCAAGTTCTGACTCGGTTGACGCTTGAGCAAGGCTGGGTTGATAACATCGAAGACTGACATTGCCTAGCAATCACGGTTCGTTTGGAGTGTCATCGATAAATACACAGGCTTGATTAGTTTTTCGTATTAGCCTTTGACACAGTTTAATTTGTTTGTCTGTCAAAGCCTGTTCACAGTAGAGTTGGTCGAGTAAACCTGCAAGCATGTCTCTTTCCAAGTTACTCAGTTTTTCAGAATGCATGAGGAGTGTCGTATTGATAAGTTCAGAGAGGTTTCTTGAACTCACAATCCCCATTCCTTATCCCACTTCTTTTGTTCCTCAATATCTTCTATTCGTTTGCGGACATCCTTTCTCTTCAACTCTTCTGGTATCCGCTTAATCCTTTTTCCTTTCGGATTAAGACCAAGTTGTTTCTGCTTTTGTGTCGGTTTAGGTAACTTGCTCACATATAATCCTATTTTGATGATTGACTGAATTTCGCACAGCATCCACGTTGGCTATGAAAGAAACAATGATACTACACAAGTCAGCATAAAATAGACAAAAGTGAGTAACAGCACTAGTTAAATTAGCATTGTAAGTATCGCAAAAACCAGCTAGTTGCAACTTCGGCTATTTGCTCGCAGTCGGCATAAAGTCATTTTTTGTTAGCTAACGCATTAGAAACTTACTAATATTTTTTAAAATCATAACATTACAGCCAAATTAAAATATGACCGGAGACTAAACTAACTCTTTTCAATTTAAGGCTTATACTTAAAGTAGCTCCGCGAATTTGAGTTATTTTTTCATTATAAAACAAGTTTCCTTTCACAGTTATTTTCGAAATTTTTCGTTTAACTTCTGCGACAGCCCTCTTGAGTGACTATGAAATAGCTCTAGTTACCAGAGCCTTAACCTATAGGATTAGTCGAGGTATATATGTCTGACAGAGAAACTGGATCAGTAAAATGGTTTAACGAGAATAAAGGCTTTGGATTTATCACCAAAGATAGTGATGGCAAGGATATTTTTGTCCATTTCCGTTCGATTTCGTCTGATGGGTTTAAGACCCTGTTGGAAGGGCAAAAAGTAAGTTTTGAAGTTGAACCTGGTGAGAAAGGACCACACGCAACAAACGTGGCTCTCATCTAGATACGGCTGAAGGCATAGCAATCAAAAGCTTTGCCTTCATTTTTTGTCTAGTTATTGTTTGATGGTAAAAGTCCATTCCAACTTCTTCCTTCTTTTCGAAATTCAACTCTGATCCTTTCAGGTTATAGATTTTCAGCTGATCAAAGCTATTTGGATATGGGAAATATAAAAGTGTCCCAAAAAACAGTCTATGACAAGGAGGTGCCTTTTATAAAGGTCAACCATCATTGAAAGGAAACAAATCATGATACCCACCAACGAGAAAACATGGCTCCAAACATATCTAAGTTCACTGAATTTAAAAGGTACAGAATATAGATACTGGTCATTAAAAAAACTTGCCCAAGATTATCAAGTAAACCTGTCCAAAATTCCCGTAACTAAACGTCTGCTTATTGAAAATGTAATGCGACAAACCTCTGATTTAAAAGAGTCATCTCGAATTATTGAAGCATTGCTCTTTAAAAATAAGGCTCTCGACTCAGAGAACAACGGTCATTCATCAGAATTGAGCTTCTATCCTAGTAGAGTACTGATGCAGGACTATACTGGGATACCTGCTTTAGTCGATTTAGCCGCAATAAGAGATGCAGTAGCTAAAGAAGGCGGAGATCCGAGTTATGTAACACCTAAATGTCCGGTTGATCTTGTCATTGACCATTCGTTAATTGTTTATCAATCAGGTTCAGAATCTTCGATACAAACAAATCGTGCACATGAAATGGCACGAAATAGAGAGCGTTATACATTTCTAAAGTGGGCACAAAAAAACTTCCGTAACTTGACAGTGATCCCTCCCGGTAAGGGGATATGCCATCAAGTTAATCTGGAATATCTATCTCAAGTTGTGCGCGAAGACGAAAAAAGAGTGTTAACACCAGACACGGTAATAGGAACCGATAGCCACACCACTATGATAAACGGGTTAGGCGTGTTGGGTTGGGGAGTGGGAGGCATAGAAGCCGAAGCTGCAATGCTTGGTCAGCCACTAAATATCGCTATCCCACGAGTTGTCGGAGTACTTCTTGATGGGCAATTGCGTCCCGGTGTGACTGCGACCGATTTGGTTTTGACGATCACAGAAAGGTTAAGGTCTCATGGCGTGGTAGGTAAGTTCGTTGAGTACTATGGTGACGGCTTAGCCACTCTATCGGTGGCAGACCGAGCAACGCTTGCCAATATGGCACCAGAGTATGGAGCCACTTGCGGATTTTTCCCAATTGATGAAAATACTATCGCCTATTTAACCCTGACAAACCGCCCTTCTTCACTGATTGATAGAGTGCGGGCGTACGCTCTAGAGCAAGAGCTATGGTGGGATACAAACTGCCCTTCACCAGAGTATGACGAAAATGTTGTAGTCGATTTATCTGCCATCGGTACCTCAATAGCAGGGCCCAAACGACCTCAAGACAGACTTAATATCAGCGCCATTAAGCAAGTGACTCTTGACCAATGTGCTATTGAAGGTGCCGCAAACTCAAACCAGCCAGGCTCATCCAGACCCTTACATCATGGTGATGTCGTCATTGCAGCTATCACCTCGTGCACTAACACGTCAAACCCCGCTGTTATGTTGACTGCGGGTTTGGTGGCTAAGGCAGCAGTTAAAAAAGGGTTAACCGTTCCTAGCTACGTCAAAACTTCTCTCGCCCCCGGTTCATTAGCTGTCGCTCGATATCTCAATGATACGGGTTTGCAAGACTACCTCGACCTATTGGGATTTCATCGAGTTGGATACGGTTGCACAACATGCATTGGTAACTCTGGCCCATTAAAAAACAATCTTGAAACTGAGATCTCGGAAAACAGCCTGAATGTATCGGCGGTATTATCAGGTAATCGCAACTTTGAAGGTAGAGTGCACCCCTCTGTTAGCCTAAACTGGCTTGCCTCGCCACCTTTAGTCGTCGCATTTGCGTTAGCGGGTACGACCTGTATTGACTTAGAAAAAGACCCAATTGCGCTCAATAGTAACAACGAGCCCGTCTATCTAAAAGATCTGTGGCCAAGCCAAGCCATGCTGGATGAAATGCTAAATCAAGTCCATGAGAGCCACTTTAGATTGAGCTACAGCGACATTACTGAAGGTGATGAAGAGTGGGAACAATTGTCAATGAAAGATAGCCCCTGCTACCCTTGGGACGAAGGCTCTACTTACATACAACGCCCTCCTTTTTTGGAAATACTACCGCCGACTTTTCCTGTTGAATCAGCGCGTGTATTAGCCATTTTGGGGGATTCAATTACGACCGACCATATTTCACCAGCAGGCCGCATTTCAGAACATAGTCCGGCGGGTCAATATCTACTTTCAAAAAACATCACACCTGAAGAGTTTAATAGTTATGGTTCACGCCGAGGAAATCATCACATCATGGTTCGTGGGACTTTTTCAAATGTACGTTTGGAAAACAAAATCGCCTCCCCGACGATAGGCGGTGTCACGCGGTGTTACGGCGATACCAAACTGGATGACTGTAACATGTCAACCACTGAGAAAGCGCCTCCCATCATTCCTATTTACGACGCCAGCAGGAGGTCAATCGAACTTAACGTTCCGTTGGTAATATTTGCTGGCAAAGACTATGGTTCAGGCTCTAGTCGTGACTGGGCGGCAAAAGGTTGTTTGTTATTGAATGTGAAAGCGGTCATCGCGGAATCGTTTGAGCGAATTCATCGTAGTAATTTAGTCGGTATGGGCATACTGCCTCTTCAACTGATGCGACCAGATGAATTAAATTCACTGACTTTAGAGGGTAATGAGACTGTTTTTATTGCCCCCCACGAACCTATTAAGCCGTTATTGGAGCTCAATATTATCGTAGTAACAGCGCAAGGTGCTGAGCTCACCATACCTGTTACTGCTCGTATAGATAACCCTAAGGAACTGGAGTATTTTAACTCGGGGGGTATTCTTCAATATGTTCTGAAGCAGCTGACAGCTAATATTCCTAAAATGTCATAGTGAAGTCTCGCGTCTTAGATTACGGGGTAGCAGTCTGCGGTAGTTTTTCACCGCAGACTGTCTATACATTTCAGATTCAGATGTTGTTCTGTTTTTCTCTTACAGAGAAATACCGTAAAAAAGTGAGACCGAGTAAAGCTGAACAGATGGAAGCTGAGAAAATTCCAAGTTTTGCTGCATTAATTTGATCAGGGCTATAGGCTAACTCTGAGATAAACAAGGCCATCGTAAAGCCAATGCCAGCCAACATCCCCCCCCCAAAAATCATTCCCCAATTCATATTTTCTGGAAGCATGGCTAACCGGAGTCTTACGGATATCCAACTGAACAGCACAATACCTATAGGCTTGCCAAAAACAAAACCCAAAAAGACAGCAAAAGTAATTGGAGACGTTGCGTTCGTACTGGTTAGTGAAATCCCAGCATTAGCAAAGGCGAATAGTGGTAAGATGATAAACCCGACCCAAGGATGAAGTAACATTTCTAAGCGCTCGACCGGTGAAAGCGTTTCACGGGCCGCCGCCGCAGCTGTCCTTAAAGTCTCTCCTTCAATCTTATCTCCGCTCCATTGCTTCATAGGAGATGATGCCACTATTGAGTCCACAATAGTGGAGAGGTGTTGCTTGCTGACCCACTTATTTGTGGGGGTTAATAAGCCTAGAATCACACCAGTAATTGTCGGATGTATACCAGACATGTCGACCGACAACCATATCATTCCTCCAACAAGAGAGAAGAGTACAATACTGCGAACTCCCAAGAAGCTCATACCTCGAACAATAATAAAACCTATCAATGCATAAACCACGGGCCGCCATTCAATGTCATTACCATAACCAATAGCCACAACAAAGATTGCGCCAATATCATCGACTACGGCCATTGATAACATGAATATTCGTAAGCTACTCGGAATACTTCGTCCTAAGAGTGCTAGGCACCCGATTACAAATGCGGTATCCGTCGCCATCACAGTCCCCCAACCATGATGCCCTGGCTCACCAAATTGGATAAATAAATAGAAAAGAGGAGGTAACAACATCCCACCAAGAGCGGCAGCAATGGAAAGTACAGCTAATTTTGGATTACGAAGTTCACCCAGCACCAACTCACGCTTAAGTTCTAAGGCAATGAGAAAGAAAAACAAAGTCATTCCAGCATCGTTTATCCATTTGTGTAAAGAACGCTCAAAGACTAAATCACCGAAAGTAATCCCTACCGAAATCTGCCAAAAATGAGCAAACTCTTCACTTAGATTTGAATTGGCAAGTAAAACAGCAAGTACTGCTGAAACAAATAGAACAATGCCTGCTGCGGATTCAATATGTATAAAACGGTTTACTGGTTGAGCAACCCAATCAATGTACTCTTTGGGTAATCGAGTCGGATTAGTTGGTACTATTGGGATTTTTTTACTCATTGTTTTCAACTGTAGGTATTAAGTTACCTTCAATGCTATTGAGAAACCTGAATATGTCACTGTTAGTAGATAAAACAAGCGTTGTATTTTCTGAAATGATAGTTGAGTAAGACTGCATTGTTCGCGTGAACTCATAAAGGTCTCTCGCTTGAGGGCTTTTATTGTAAGCTAACGAATAAATTTCGGCGGCTTTGGCATCAGCTTGTCCGCGAATCTCTTCGACTTCACGATAGGCTTCAGACTGGATTTTATTCAAATCTCTGATGCGGTCGCCACGAATCCTCGCAGCTTCCCCATTCCCTTCGGATAAAAAACGTTCCGCGATTTGCCGACGCTCACTAACCATTCGCTCGTAAATTTTAGGGCGAACACTTTCATTATAATTAATACGTTTGAAGCGAATATCGAGCAATTCAATACCAAATATCTTTATTTTTTCTGACGCAGCAGAGAATATTTCTTGTTCTACTAGTTGACGCCCTTTTTTAATAGGAACAAGGGTGCCAATTTTTAACTCTCCTTCAGTGTCACTTAATAAGGCATCTCGTAACGGTTTTCTGTTTTTGTTGGTACGAATTATTTCGATTAGTTCATGCTTTGCGACAGCATTTCGCGTCTCACTTCCCAAAATATCGTCAAGACGAGATTGTGCACTACGCTCATCTTTGATTCTTAAAAAGTATTGAAGTGGGTCGATTATTCGCCACCGAGCGAATAAATCAACTGAAATATACAGCTTATCTTTTGTGGGCATATCGGAAGGGTTGCCATCCCACTCCAACACTCTTTTGTCTATAGTGTTAATCTCATGAATGAATGGCATTTTTATCTTTAACCCGGCATCCACAACAGGTTCTCCTATTGGCTTACCAAACTGAGTAATAATGACCTGTTGTACTTCACTCACGGTGTAAAGTGCGTTGTATATACCAAGAGAGACACATAAAACTAATGCGGTTATGACTCCTATTTTTTTCGGTTTCATTGTGCATCTCCTTGTGTCTTATTGAGATTAAGTAAAGGTAAGATATTGTTTGCTCGCTCATCAATGATAATTTTGGCCCGAATATTCGGTAATACAGCTTGCATGGTTTCTAAGTAGATTCTTCGTTTGGTCACTTCTGGAGCTTTAACGTACTCAAACAATAGTGCATTAAATCGCGCTGTATCCCCCTCGGCTTCATTCACTCTTTTTAAACGATAACCATCAGCCTCTCTGATCCTTTGATCTTTTTCTCCTAAAGCTAAAGGGATCACTTTGTTGTAATCTCGACGAGCTTCATTAATAAGCTTTTCTTTTTCCTGTTGGGCTTGGTTCACTTCGTTAAATGATGCCTGAACAGGTTGAGGAGGGTTGATGTTTTTCAATTGCACTTGGTCAATACTGATTCCTAAGGCATATTTCGTTGAGAGCGCCTGCATTTTTGAAAGCGCTTCATATTCAATTTCTTGTCGGCCTATTGTGATCACTTCATCCACAGTTCTATCCCCGACAACTTCACGCATTACGGACTCAGAAACATATCGAAGCGTTTCACTAGGTTCCCGGACTTCGAACAAAAACTTAATAGGTTCAGAAATTCGATATTGAACTACCCACTCCACAAGGGCAGCATTTAAATCACCAGTGACCATTTGTGTCTCTTGGCGACGATCGTTCACTCTGGGACTTTGGTGAGGATCATTAGCTCCTGGCGTCGTAAAACCAAACTCTTGTTTCAGCTGACGTTTAACTGGAACTATTTTTACCGTGTCAATACCAAGTGGAACCTTGATATGGAGCCCCGCAGGAACATTATTTACATACTTACCAAAGCGTTGTATGACAGCGACAGAATCACTTGGAACGGTATAAAATGTTGACCATAAAATGAGAACTAAAAATAAAATAATAAATGGAGAAAAAAAGCTCGACGGTCCGCCACCGATAAGAATTTTCTTGAAGTGCTGAAGAATAGTATGAAAAGCTTTTTTCAAATGTGGAGGATCTTGCTGTCCTCCACCCTAGGGGTTTCCTGAAGAATTGTTACTTGGGAGCATGAGCATGCCCTCCGGCTATAGGTAAGGAATTTGACCTATGCAAAATTGAATGAGGTAGGTAGCGCTTAATCAACTAGAGTAAATTGTGTGCAGTTTACGATTAGTTACTAAGTGTTGCCTTAGGATAGGGAAGCTCTACTTAAACTTCTAATATAATTAGAAATTATTAGCTAGAAATCATACTAGCTTTCATATCTCAAGCTCTACAGTACCCCCTAATTACTAGGCTCTTTTTATCGCTAACGTTATGCGACGTGTGGTTATGTGAGAGCATACATCTTTAACTATTATTATAGGTTATTTATGTCCGTATAAGGACAGATTTGGCAATTTTTCTACAACGGAACGAGCCTTGTAGAGAAGTATGACTCGAATAACCTAAAAGAACGGCCGCTCTAGCAAGAATCGGGATAAGATAAATCAGACTAGAGAGCACTGAATCAATACTGGACACAGGCTTTTCAACGGTGGAGAAAAGCCTGTGCTAATGCTTCTAGCAGTCAGTTTGCTCTGAAAGTCTCAAAGCTTATTCCCGTTCAACTCCAAGGTAACGAATCGTATTGTCTAGCTTCGAATGTCCTAGTAAAATCTGTACTGCCCTAATGTTTTTTGTTCTGGCATAGATCAAAGTAGCTTTGGTGCGACGTATTGAATGAGTCCCATAATAGTCTGCATTCAGCCCCAGTTTTACAGCCCAACACCTTATAATCGAACGATAAAATGAGTAACTGATAGGTTGCCCTTTACGGCGACAACTTGGAAACAAAAAACTGCTTCTAGGGGTGCAGAGTAGATCCATTGACTAATACTCTGCTGAGTTCTAGGAGTGATTTCATAGTGCACATCAGTGCCCGTTTTTTGCTGTATGCATTGACCCCTCTCATAAATCACTCCTTGCGAAGAGACATCGTATACGTGTAGTTTTCGTAAATCACTCGCTCTCAACTTACTATCAATGGCTAGGTTTAGCAGAGCAAGTTGCCTTAGGTCGTTTTCAAGCTCAAGCCTGGTTCTGATTCGCCAGATTTCTTCAAGCTTAAATGGCCTTTTTATGCCACTGCACTTTGTACAAGATAACTTTCTCATGATGACCTCCTCTCAATGTTGTTGGTCAACATTAAGTTTGGCAGTCATATTTAATAGGGGGCTGATACAAAACGATGCGCCTTAGAAGTTTTTGGACATACTCTTCCATCCACGGATTCTGGGCTAGATTGTTACTACAACTTTAAACTTGTAGGGATTAACTAAATTAAAATAAAGGTATCTTTAATTAAATAAGTCTGTATAGTGTTTCTTGCTCTGACAAAGAGTTGTTTCAAGATAAAGTATAAAGAAAGTCTTCCAGCGTCATTCCTAGCAAGTTTCTCTCTGTAATCTCCCTTAATTCGCTATCCTAAAATAATACCTATGTTCAGTGCACCTTAATTTTTAATTTTATAAGGGGCATAATATGTCTAATCAAGTAATTGGTACAGTAAAGTGGTTTAACGAAACTAAAGGTTTCGGTTTTATTTCTCAACAAAATGGCGATGATTTATTTGTTCATTTCCGAAGCATTTTAGGCGATGGTTTTAAGAAGCTTGTTGAAGGTGATAAGGTTTCTTTTACTGTAGGTAAAGGGCCAAAAGGTCTTCAAGCAGAAAATGTAACGACTATTTAGTCTTACAGTTGAATTTTAACTACCTTGTCATGTTTGTGGCAAGGTAGTTGCTCTGACAAAGAGTTGTTTCAAGATAAAATATAAAGAAAGTTTTCCAGCGTCATCCCTAGCAAGTTTCTCTCTGTAATCTCCCTTAACTCTCTATCCTAAAAATAATACCTATGTTCAGTGCACCTTAATTTTAAATTTCTAAGGGGCATAACATGTCTAATCAAATAGTTAATAATGAAAATAGAATTAATAAAAATAATACTATTCAAAATACCGAAACTTCAATCAATAAAAAAACACAAGTTAATAGCCTTCTCCAAAGAATTGCCAATGGTGAAAGTGGTGTTGTTTTGGAGGAAATACTTTGAGAAATAATGGTCGAAAGAAGATCTGGTTTAAGTTGAAAAAGTTCGAATCAAACACTAAAAAAACTAATTAAAATGATTATCCTGTTTGTAAAGGGTTGCCATCTGGTAACCCTTTCTCGTTTTATGCTATAGCCAAATTGTTTAACTAGAGATTAGTTAGCATAGAGGCCTATACCTAAGCTTCTAACAAACTTAGGGGCACAGGCTTTTCAGGAGAAAAGCCTGTAGCAGCTTCTATCTGTCAGCAGTCTGTTTTCTCAGACAACCTCAGAGCGTCCTCTAGCTCAACGCCAAGGTATCGAATTGTGTTATCAAGCTTCGAGTGTCCAAGTAAGATCTGTACAGCCCTGATGTTTTTCGTTCTGGCATAGATTAAAGTGGCTTTGGTGCGACGCATGGAGTGAGTACCGTAATAGTCAGCATTCAATCCAAGCTTTACAGCCCAGCTCCTGATAATTGCTCGATAGAATGAGTAGCTGATAGGTTGCCCAGAGCGGCGGCTACTCGGAAATAGAAAACTACTTGCCTCTAGGGATGCTGCAAAAATCCATCGGCTAATACTTTGCTGTGTTCTTGGTGTAATCTCATAGTGGACATCGGTGCCCGTTTTTTGCTGGGTGCACTGAACCCTGTCATAGATAACTCCTTGCGAAGAAACATCGTAAACGTGTAACTTTAGCAAATCACTCGCTCTTAACTTGCTATCTATAGCTAGGTTCAGTAACGCGAGCTGCATCAAATCGTTTTCAATCTCCAGCCTAGTTCTGATCCGCCAGATCTCTTCAAGCTTAAATGGCCTTTTGATGCCACTGCATTTTCCAGAAGATGACTTTCTCATGATGACCTCCTCTCAGTGTTTTTGGTCAACATGAAGTTTGGCAATCATATTTTATAGGGGATGGGTTAGCTGAAACGCCTATGGAAAAAACGAGTTATCACCCTTCCTAAATTAGCAATTAATGAATACCCCTTGTGTATAGAAAGCCGCTTTGCCTAGTGCTGATCGTGTAGGCTAGGTTTGTACATTACGAATCATCAGAGCCTACAGGCTCCTTGTACATGAGACGTATCTAGTTAAAACGTAACCCGATTCGCTTTTTCTGAAATTCTTTGATTTGTTGGATGGTTAAGGTTCGCTTCTGTTTGTTTTTTATTTGTATATGACATAACTCAAGCGTTAGTCCGAAAACCATAGCAAAGTACACATAGCCTTTATTGATATGAATGGCTAAACCTTCCGCCATTAGTAGTCCGCCCAATAAAACCAAAAACAGTAAAGCCAATGTTTTAAATCCAGGGTAACGAGTAACTAAGTCGTTGATTTTTTCCGCCGTTAAAATCATAAAAATCGCGGATGTCAAAATAGCGGCTATCATAACTGGTACTTCAGATGTTAAACCAACGGCGGTTATGACTGAATCCATAGAAAAAACGGCATCTACCGCCACAATCTGGAGAAGTACGACGGCTAATCCAGTCCTAGCTCGAGTCGAATATGACGATGGTGTATGTCTTAACCATGACCAAAGTTCTTTCGCACTTTTAGCCAACAAAAAACCACCACCCAATATCATAATAATATCTCGTCCGGTGAACGTTGTATGGGCGAAGCTCAGCAAAGGATTAGTCAGAGACATCACCCACGAAATAGAAAACACAAGACCTATTCGCGTTAACACCGCCAGAGCAATACCTAAATTACGTGCAACTTTGCGTTGCTGTACTGGGAGTCGTTCACATAGAACTGAAATGAAGACGACATTATCGACACCCAAAACAATTTCAAGGATCAATAACGTGGCAAATACTACCCAGATTTCGGGTTGTAGAAAGAGCTCTAGCATGTGCTTATCTCCTTAATACAAGAAGACAATGGGATAAAACGGCACCTAAAGGGGTCGTCCATAGAAGTAATTTACCTCTCTGTTTAGAAATGGAATAAGACTAAGCATTCGTTTTAATAACGCTAATTTTTTAATACGCTATCTGTTTTATTGGGGAGCTCGATATTTAACATCGGATGTTTATGTGGTAATAACTGGATGTCATTAGCAAGCGCGCAAAACTGTTCAAAACTGATAGGTGCTGAATGATTGACCTTGGATGTAGGCCAATCATCGTATCTCTCTTTGCTCATCATGAAGTGATGATTGCTTGAGGTTGGGTTGATCAATCGTGAGTGACTCGACCGTGTATTTCGATTAAGCGGAAAAGCCACCGTCGATCATCAAGTCAGCACCAGTGATGTAACCCGCTTCTGAGCTAGCGACGAATGCTACTAAGCTCGCAATCTCCTCTACTTGACCATAACGACCAAGTGCACCAATAGCTTTTACAGGCTCTGAAGTATCGCCATTGTCTGGGTTTAAGTCGGTATCTACCGGACCTGGTAAAATGTTGTTGACGGTAATGCCTCTAGGGCCTAAATCGCGAGAGAGACCTTTGGCCAATCCGGTTAGTGCAGACTTGCTCATTCCATAGATAGAACCGCCAGCAAAAGGAATGCGCTGAGCGTTCGTGCTACTGATATTGATTATTCTGCCATTATTATTCATGTGCTTCGCAGCTTCATGAATCGCCACAAACACACTTCGTACGTTGGTATTGATGGTCTTGTCCCAATCATCCATCGTCAAATTTTCAATACTGTCCCAGATCAGCGTACCTGAATTGTTTACGACAATATCAATTTGACCAAGTTGTTCTATGGTTTCGCTGATTGCATTTCTGATATCTTCAGGTTTAGTGCTATCCGCCTTTATTGCGATGACTTTGCCACCTTGTAAAGTTAAACTCTCCGCAAGCGCTTTGGCTTTTCCGTGGGATGACACAAATGTAAAAGCAACAGACGCTCCCTCCAATGCCAATCTCTCAACAATGGCGGCACCAATACCGCGACTGCCACCTTGGATAAAAGCGACCTTACCTTTGAATCTATTGAAGTTATTCATCATGTTTACCTTAATTGAAAAGTCGATGTAATCATCTCGTTGATGTACGCAGAATAATCGATTCACATCTGCTTATTAAGTCCATATAATGACAAACATAAAGTCCTACAGGGAATCAATTGATGTTAAAAAGCCAGTTTGTGGAAGTTCGTCACTTTGTCACCGTTGCGCAGTTGGGGAGTTTTACCCTTGCGGCCCAAGCGCTTGGGATGACCGGTTCAGCTTTAAGTAAAAGCGTTGCTCGACTAGAAAAGCAGCTAGGCACCAAACTCCTTCATCGAACAACTCGACGCATCGCGTTGACCAATGATGGGGATTCCTATTTAGCCGACTGCCTTAAAGCGATGACTATTTTAGAGGAAGCAGAGAAGCGCTTAAGCAATCAACAATTATTGCCATCAGGGCGTGTGCGTATTGATTTACCCGCAGTTCTCGGTAGAAGAGCAATCCTACCCAAGTTGCTAGAATTAACGTCCAAGTTCGAGCAATTAGATCTATCTATTACCTTTAATGACCGTCCTACGGATTTAGTCAGTGACGGGATTGATCTTGCGATCCGCGTTGGGCACTTAGAAAATTCGGGCGATATTGTTGCACGTAAAATAGGGGAGCAAAAAAGGGTGATATGTGCCTCTCCCTCTTATTTAGCAACGCGAGCACCGATTACCAAAAAAGAAGATATTGCCCAACATGATTGCATCGTCGGTTGGCCTATAGGACAAAGGCATAGTTGGCTGCTGAAAAATGCTAAAGGGGCAACCGAATCTGTTGATATTTCAGCACGTCATGAGATAGCCGACTGTGAAGGTATTTTGCAATCGGCTTTATCTGGTGCAGGTTTGGCTCAACTACCAGTGTGGTTAGTGAAGCAATACCTTGATGATGGGCAATTATGCCCTGTATTAGAGAAATTCAATGGCGAAGGAGCCCCCATCAGTATTGTTTGGCTAAAAACACCTTACATTCTGCCTAAAATAAGAGTCATCATAGATGAAATCATTGCATTATCGAGCCGTCATCCGGATATTTTTGAGGCTTCTTTGTAATGTTGACTAATCGAAGCACGACATTGCAGGTCATTTGGGTGTTATTGTGTTTTAGATAGTCCAACGATATTGAGGTCACTATCAAAGTTTGATAGTGGCCTCAATCATCATAAAACCTACATACTAGCTAACAATATTTACATTTGTCTTAGGTATCGCGCAGCAAGCTAGGGCCATTCCTTTCGCCTTATCACTGTCTTCAATTCCTGGGGCATCGGGCTGGTAAACCTCTCCTGATTTCACTGTGACTTTGCAGGCGCCGCAGAAACCAGCTCTGCAGTTATTCGAAATAGAAAGCCCTGCAGCTTCAGCTTGCTCCAGAACGGTGCGCTGGTTGCTTCCTTCAAACACGACACCATCAAGGTTGATTTGAACCCTTTTTTCGCTCCCGTCCGCCACTCTTGCAACGCCAAATGTCTCTTGATGGTACTGTTCTTCAGGCAGCCCACTCTCTATCATCAAGCGCTTTACACTCTCCATGAAACCACTAGGACCACATACAAAAACTTGACGTTTGTGAAACTCTGAAATTTGATTTAAATGAGAACGACTAAAATGCCCCTTTTCGCCTAGCCAATCAGTTGATGGCTCGCTAAGGGCTAGAGTCACAGTGACATTGGCGTGTTGTTTTTCTAGCATAACGAGCTCTTCCATGAATGGAATATCCGCTTTCGTCAAACATTGATGATAAAACGCAATATCACGAGTGTCTCGTTGGTCAGTCAAATACCGAAGTATGGATATCATGGGTGTCACACCGCTACCGGCAGAAAGCAGCAACAGCGGGTCATTCGAGCCTTTAGTAATATGGAATGTGCCTTTGGGTTGATCCGCAATAATGGTATTGCCAACTTGTAAGTGTTTGAATAACCAGTTGGAGACTTCACCACCATTGACTCGCTTCACTGAAATCGACAAACGCTCTGGTCGAGAGGGGCTAGATGACAGCGTATACATTCGTTTAGTCAGTTTGCCATTGACCGTGATCTCAATAGGGAGGTGTTGTCCCGCTTTATACTCAGGTACCAAGCCATTTTTAGGCTCAAACCAAAATGTCTCGAAGTTTCTTGCTACAGGTTCTCTTTCAACGCAAATCAACTCTTGTTTTTTTGCGTCGAGATCTTCATAAAACTCCTTGGACTTATACTCAAGCACTTCGATAGCATCATTGATGGAGATAACACCTTCGTTTTTCGCTACAAGGTTTTGCCCGAAAAATATTTTGCCTTGCTCGTTGGCTCTAAAACGCGAAAAGGTTGTCAATGGCTCTTTACTGGCCCTAAACTCCCTATTTCCCAGATCAAGTGTCGTTAAAATGCACCGCTCACACGGCTCTACAATTTCAAATTCGACGTCACCTATCTTGATACGTTTCCATGAGTCTTCGATAAAAGGTTCGTCTGATTGCACCACGAGGTTAGTACGAAACTGTTCCATGGTGTGGACGTCGCTGCTGCGTCTATTCAGCTCCGCTAATGAGCCAGAGCTAATAAGCAAGATAGGAAAACCGTCGGCAAAGCTCACATTATGACCAAGGTTTTCTCTCATGCGGTTAGATTGCTCGCCAGTAAACAGTAACTCAACTCGCTTTCCTATCACTTGGCTAAACCAATCGTTCGCTTCATCGGTTGTTGTATAGGCGGAAAAACGGTCTCTCCAAACACTGGCATCTATAGCCTGCATTTTAAACGTAGAATAGTGTAATTTTAGCGGCTCCACCCCGGGGTAAGAAAAAATGATACCAGTAGGCAGTAGACTGGAACTCACTTGAACCATATTTGGATACTGACGCGCCGTCACCATCGTTGGGTATTTAGCTAAGGCGGAGACCGCCTCGCCAGTCAGCGCCAGCATAAAGCGACGATCAAAAGCAAGGCCTTGCTTTTCAGTCCACGAAGAAGAGAGTGAAAGCCCGCCAATAGATTTGACTGGATAGATAGTGATTTGGGAAAGTACGGTAGGATTTACCACAATGTCACCCTTTATTATTGTGTTGATTGATTGAACCGCAAGCGATGATTTTAACGACCGAGCAAGGCTGATGGTTTATCTTGTGAGGAGGTAGGTTGCCTCGCTGAATTAAGCATGAAGCGCATCAAAGCCGACGCATTCAATGTCATTTTTTCTTAGCCAGAGAGAAAACTCATCGCTGGTTAAAATCTTCCACTCTTCAACGCGGGCATGGGCATAGCTAGAGATGTCCTCTAGCTCTTCGTTAAGCGTTCTGGCAGGGTGACACATCAATTCAATCGTGCTGTTAGGCATGCTGTCTTGATAAGCCAGCAACATGGCTTTGAGATATTCAATATTAGCGCCTTCGGCATGAAATCCCATATCAAACGCATCTGGTGTCGGGACCGATAACAAGTTTTGACCTCGTATAAAGCTATCAATACGCCTGACGGGGAGGCCTATTTCATTGGCTGCTTGTGTAAAACCTATTTTAAGAGGGCGATAGGCGCCTGCAAAATGGTGACTATCGATATGATTAATATTAAAGCCTTCGTCTATAGCGGCTTGATATTGCGCTTTAAGCTCTCTCGCCACTTCGTTAGAGGAGACATCGGATTTATTAAATAGGGTCTTTCTATCAAAAAAATGACCATTCTCGTCGACCAGTGTTGGAACCAATGTAGGATCTGAAATGGGTTGACCAGATGTCACTGTAAAATGCAGTCCAACTTCAGAAATAAGGCCACGTTGATAGAGCTGTGACGCATGAGCGACGCCAGGTTGGTTCATCATGATGGTGGTCGATTTTACGGTTCCGGCACGAAAACAATCCGCAATCCCCAAGTTCACCGACTCCGTCAGCCCAAAATCATCAGCATTTAATATAAGTTTCATCGTATCTCATCCAAGTTGTATTTTATCGATTCTAGTAATAGCGCTATCAGTTCCGATGCCCGTATTGAGCTTTCCGTCATCGACAACGTTGCGCTTCTTGATTGAGTCACCATTAACGTCCTTGTAATGTGACATTACACAAATTAATCTATAGTGACTCACAGCTTCGGACAAACGAACAATACCTCTAAATGAATTAACTAGAGTAATGCATGAGCTCAATAACCAATCAACAACAGCAGCTTTCTCTGCTTCATACTTTTAGCGTTGCAGCGCGCTACTTGAGTTTTACCAAGGCAGCAGAAGAGCTCTTTCTGACTCAAGGTGGGGTGAGCCAGCGAATTAAAAAACTGGAAATGCAGCTTCAATTCAATCTATTCATTAGAAAAACCCGAAAGTTAGAGCTAACCCCGGAGGGACAAAGAGTTCTGAGTGTTTTGAACTCATCATTTGAGTCCATATTTTCCACCCTTTCTGACATTCAAACCGGAGAGCTGACTGGTAGCTTACATATAGCGACATCACCTTATTTTGCCTCTGCTTGGCTGATCCCGAAACTCCCTTCACTTCGTCAGCTATACCCAAATCTAAGCATCAAGCTGCAAACCAAACAAAATCAATCTGATTTTCAATTTGAGCCTTACGATGTGGCGATTTTTTATAGCCAAGGGCGGTATCCAAACCACTACAGTGAGCGACTGTTTTCAGGGAAAAGAACACCTGTGTGCAGTGTTGATTACGCCGCCGAGCATGGCCTTCACAATGGGTTGAGCGCTCTATCTGACGTTAATTTTATCCATAGAGGGGATACGAGTGCGTGGCAGCATTGGTTAGATGAGATGAATGTCGGCATCGACTGCGAAAAGCGATGTGATTTCTATAGTGATAACAGGCTGGCGATGGAAGCAGCGGAATTATCGCTTGGTGTATTCCTTGCTCGATATGAATTTGCGCTACCTTTAATCCAAGCGGGGAGATTAGTCGCGCCATTTCCACATATTGAATCAGGAAAGGGCTACGATTTGGTTTGTCCTAAAGGCATGGAAACGAGAGCAAAATTTCAAGCGTTTTCTCGCTGGGTACATTCTGAACTAGACAACGAATAATGCGTGCTCGTTGTATCGCGATATGACTGAGCACGAATCAACTCAATCGCCATTGTTCTCTGAATCTCTCCAACGCTTTAGACTCATCACCGCTCAAATGAAAAAATACCCTAGTGTTTACTCTAGGGTATGTATTAACAACAATGATAGACAGTCTATAGCAGCAATGAAGACCGCAATAGAAACAAAACTCAGCTCAGTTTTGTAAATTATTTTTTGTCAAAGAAGTCAGTAACAATACTTTCAACCTGGACGGGGCACTCCTCCATCAACCAATGGCCACATGACTCCAACACATGACCTTGAACGTCGTTGGCATACTCTTTCATTTGATTAATTTGAGTTTTACCTAAACTGCCTTGACCGTTACCTGATATTGCCAAAATCGGCATTTTCAACAAGTTATTCTCTGATAGATTGTCATTTTGAATCACAGACTCTGGGAGCGCTCTGTAATATTCAAAAGCGGCATGTAACGTTTGAGGCTTTTTATAAGAGTCAGCATACATACCGAAGAGTTCATCTGAAAATGCATTCTTGTTTTCTGCATGCTCAAGAATGAAATGTTTAAAAAACTTATCTTCATTACCGGAGATAAGTGATTCAGCTAATTCATTCTTAGCAGAGAAAAAACTAAAGTGCCACGCGGTCGACTCTCCCTGAGGTGTATAGGCTGGGAACGTATAGATGAGGTCGCTTGGTACGATGGTCTCTAATAAAGCGACCTTATCAATATCATTCTGATGCTGAGCCAGCATTGGGTAGGTCACCCAACCGCCAATGTCATGAGCGATAACATTAAATTTCTCTTCCGGACTAAAGGTTTTAGCTAAAGAATGGATATAAGGTGATACGTCTTGTCCTGTATAAGAGGAGTTGAGCGGCTCAGACAGCCCCAACCCTGGTAGGTCCATGGCTACAACTTGATACTCTTCAGCTAATTTAGGCATTAATTGGTGCCACTCGTACCATGACTGAGCAAAACCATGAACCATTAATAATAAAGGTCCTTCACCTCCAACTACGTAGTGAAGCTTTACGCCATTCACGTCTTTAAAGCTACTTTCAAAGCCTGCAGGGATTGGAAACTCACTGTTTTTTTGACTCTGCTCATTACCCGCAAAAGCCATTGAGGAAAGTAAAATACCCGATGAGGCTAAAAGTGTTTTCTTCCATTTTTTCATAAGGTTAATCTCATAACGTGTTATACCGATATGCCCTCACATTAAATGGCATACCGAAGCAGGGCGCAAAATGTGTCATGGCATGTTCGAGTCGTCAACTGGGTATTTTTTAACAAATCAACGTAACGGCTAAATTGTGTGCATTCATCACACCTTCTATTTATCGAAAGAAACCAGAGATTAAATCATTTAAAAACAGATGCTTGTTTTGCTTTCTTCTGAGCTTGATGTTCAGTCTAACGCTGCAAAAAACACACATTAAGTCCTCGTGGGAATATGTATTAGTAATCTAAAGGACTCAATTCGGCGTGTGTTATCCCCTATTATGCAATCCAACTTGATAATTACATTCAAAAGATTCTCGGTATCTCTCGCTGAGGCTTTGAGGTTCGATGTGACGACGAATAACCCCCATTGCCACTTCTGTTGTAAGAGTGACAGCGTGGTAAAGCATGGCTATGGCCCTAAAGGCCATCAAAGGTATCGCTGCCTGAGTTGCTGTCGCACGTTTCAGGTGAACTATTGTTACGAAGCCTGCAAACCAGGCATTAGGGGCAGAATTATTGAAATGACCGCACAAAATCATGGAAAGCGAGCAACCAGTCGTCACTTGCAAGTTTCGTACAACACGGTTCTAAGCGCATGTCATCGGGATAAATAGAAGCCATTCCCCCTTTGAAAATGCGAATTCTGATAATTTGCCGAATTCAATTGCATTGATAACGGCATTTTTATTGGACGAAAAACAACATTTTTGCGTCACCTATCCAAAGCATGGATTGAGTGTTCTAACAACAACCAATGTTAACGGTACATATATTCCATACGTTAATAATCATTTGAGTTGAAACAATGAAAAAACAAAGCTTGTTTATCTTTGCTCTATCTTTAGCCGTTTTTGGCGTTATCACGACAGAGCTGGGTATCATCGGTCTTCTTCCGCAAGTCATGAAAGATTTAAACATTGACGTACAAGAAGCGGGGCTATTAGTTAGTATCTATGCTGTCATTGTCGCCATAAGCGGACCCTTCATCACATTATTGATGTCTGGATGGAATAGGAAGTATGTTCTAGTCGGCATTCTTTCCTTATTCGTGCTCTCGAACCTTGTGTACGCCATGACGCAAGATTACTCAACCATGATGATATTTCGCGTTCTACCGGCTTTAGTCCATGCTGTTTTCTTTTCTGTTGCCTTAGTGGTTGTCACATCTATGGTTCCAGTTGAAGAACAAAGCAACGCCGCCGCTAAAGTTTTTGGTGGAGTAGCGGTTGGTTTGGTCTTTGGTATTCCGATTAGCGCTTTTCTAGCTGAAGAATATTCACTTGCTTATGCCTTCTACTTTGGCTTAACTGCTTGTGCTATTGCGTTAGTGAGTGTGATGTTTTTGATGGAAAGCGCGCCTGTAAAGGAAAAAATGTCATTCGGCTCTCAAGTGACTATTTTACGTAGCAAGTCCATGTGGCTGTCGCTATTCACCGTTATATTCATCTTTGCAGCGATGTTTTCTTCGTACAGTTTTATTACTCAATACTTAAGCACAGTAACGAATATGAACGGTACGTGGATTAGCGCCATGCTGATGGTGTTCGGTGTATTTGGTATCTTTGGCAACTTTATCTTTGGTAAGTTACTCAGTCAGAATATGCGAAAAACTGTAGTACTGTACCCTGTACTATTCAGTCTTACCTTTATCACAATTTACCTTATGGGATTTTCTTTCTACTTTATGATTGCCATGGTTGCATTTTGGGGCGCTGTACACTCAGCAGGCTTGATCGTTAGCCAGACATGGATAATGGAAAATGCGGGAGATGCTAAAGTGTTTGCGAATAGTCTTTTTGTATCTTTTTCAAACCTAGGAATTACTATTGGCTCGGTAATAGCGGCGTGGTTTATCGCTCAGTTCGGTGTAGAAAATCTATTCCTATCAAGCTTAGCATTTACGGTATTAGCGTTGATTAGTATCTTACTAAATCAGAAAAAAAGTCCCGATCTTAAACTTTCAGAAGTGAATTAATCCGCGAAAGTGCTGGCTTTCATTAGAGAAGCATAACCGCAAAGGTCAGCACTATTTCTATTACTTGCTCATTCCTGATTGGATTAAACATGTTAGTCCAATCTGCCATTCATTTTGCATTAGATTACTTAATCCAAACTGTATGTCGCTACTTTGAAGTGTCTATTAGTTCTAACAAAGTTTGGGGCAACACCTTGTCGGTGAACAATAGGAACCCTACTAAATAGGGTTCATTTCGACTAACAATCCGTGCCTTCTGAAAGTAACAATGCATCTTCTAATTCGACACCAAGGTAGCGAATAGTGTTATCTACCTTTGTATGCCCCAGTAAAAGCTGTACCGCTCGGATATTTTTAGTTTTTGCATAGACCAGTGTCGCTTTTGTTCGTCTCATCGAGTGAGTACCATATAGGTTCGGATCTAACCCAAGGTTTAACGCCCACTTTCTAACTAGATAGCGGTAGTACGAATAGCTTATAGCTTTGTGCTTACGTCTTTGACTTGGAAAAAGAAAATCTCTGCTGCCTAGTGAAGCAATCAAAATCCATTTAATTAGGCTTTGTTGAGTTCTTGTCGTTATCTCAAATTGAACTTCAATGCCCGTTTTTCGCTGAATATGTTTAACGCGATTAAATATCCTATCTTGCGAAGATACATCACAAACTCTGAGAACGAGCAAATCACTCGCTCTAAGTTTGCTATCAATAGCTAAGTTGAGCAACGCAAGCTGCATCAAATTATTTTCAATTTCTAATCTGGTTCTGATCCGCCAAATTTCCTCAAGCCGAAAAGGCTTTTTGACGCCACTTCGTTTTGTTTTGTTGAAAACCACCATGATGAACTCCTTTTTGATTTGGTCATCACGATTGTAGTTGGAAGAAATGGACAGTTTCCTTATCTAGGTTACCAAAAGTATACTAGTTGAAACTATTCTGATCTTGCCCTACGTTTTGAATTACTTAGTAATAGTTAAATCCAAGGAGCCAAGATGGGATACTCAAAGAAACTGAAAGCAGGTGCTACTTTCCCTGTATTGGAAGCAACTAAAATAGATGGAACAAAAGTGAAGTTAGGTCAGCCACAAGGTGAAGCTACTTGGCAGGCTGTATTCGTTTATCGTGGTAAACACTGCCCACTTTGCACAAAATACTTGAATGAAATAGAAACTTATAAACAAGCCTTTTCCGATGCCGGTGTCGATATTCTGGCTGTCTCTGGCGATTCAAAGGAACAATTAGAACAACATCTAGAAAAGCTCGATATAAGCTTCCCGATTGCTTATGGTTTAAGTGAGCAACAAATGAAAATGCTAGGACTTTACATTTCACTACCGCGCTCTGAAAAAGAGACTGACCATAACTTTGCAGAGCCGGGGTTATTTGTAATTAATGAGCATGGAAATGTTCACGTAGTAGATCTATCAAACAACCCATTTGTGAGACCTGAACTTGGTGCACTTACACGGGGGTTAGCTTGGATTCGCGACCCAGATAATCATTATCCAATCCGAGGTACGTTAGATTACTAAATGTAGCTTGCTAGAACGAGACAGTTCCGAATAACTCTCGTATAAAAAAGGCAACACCTTAAGATGTTGCCTTTTTGCAATGTTAACTTTCATTGAAATTACTTGAGTTGGATATCGTTACTTTCCGACCACTTTCTTAACTCATCAAGAATATTCAAGGCACTTCTTCCAAACTCGGTAAGCTCATAGCTTACGGCTAGCGGCTTTTCATTTAGCACTCGACGTATCACCATATTTTCGTTTTCGAGTTCCTTTAGGCGTTGGTCTACCATCTTCTTACTTGCGCCACCGAGCATGCGTGAAAGATCATTAAACCGAACCGGACCATCTTTCAAATGATAGATAATTGAACCTTTCCATTTAGCTCCTAAAATCCTCATTCCTTTTTCAATAGCACATGGCTCGCCGCAGGCATGAATAACACTTTTGTGTCCTTTTGCATTTATTTCAACTTTTGCTTTCATACAGCCTCGCTAAAAACGAATCCAGACCGTTACTAGAATACTTCGTTGAGGTGCGCTTCAAATCGAGCGAAGTCATTCTCAATATCGGCATTCTTCATAACATCGTAACATGCAAAAGTAGGCAGTGCAGACATACCAAAAAATCGAAAATTTGCGTGCATGTGGAACATCAAATCATCCACACTTTTACCTTGGAATAGGTATTCATCTTGGCTATTAAACGATTCTTGTGGAGCATTAAATGTTAGAGAAAGCATGTACTTGGTGTTTGTAAGTGTACCGCCTGTACCATAGTTTTTAGTCGGTTCATCTTCACTGCGGCCATCGAAAGCACACAACGCACCTCCCATTCCGGCTGTGAACACTTCATCCATATATTTCTTGAAAGACCAAGGGATCGTCATCCAATTAACAGGGGATTGCAGAATGACTCGATCAGCCCATTGAAAGTGGGCCAATTGTTCATCAACAACATACTCTTCTTGCATGGTCACAACGCGAACAATATGTCCTTTTTGCTCTAAAAGTGTAACAGCTTTGTCAACCAAAGACGCATTAAGTTTGCCTTCTGAAAATGGCGATGGCTCGTGGGCATTGATGATAAGAATGTTGCTCATTGTTAATTACTCCGCATATAAAGATTGGATAGACAAGTGAAGTCATAGCTCCTTGTCTGCTGCGGTATATATTAGTTACCTAAAAAGCGAATTCAATTAGTATACTTTTAGTAACCTAGTCAAAAAATTAGTTGGATTGACTTAAGTGATAGCTTTATATAGAGATCTTAGTATTAGTTTCTTTAGTGCAAAACCTGTTTAATTCTTCAACGTAATATTCAGATGTAACTCGCCTTGGGGCATTTCTGTGTTACACACCCCGTCAGCACACCTTTGAACATAAGCTTCTTAAGATACTCACTCCAATTTGAAAAATATGGATAAATTTTTGCGTGGAAAACCGTGAGTGAAGTGTCCATTTCCACAGTTGTAATACACCCGACCGAGGTAGCCGGAATGGTTCTACCCTAATTTAGCGGACAGTTAAGATAAATATGCGATCTATAGAGTATTATTTCAACTTGTTACATAGCTAAACCTACCAACATCAAATTGATATGGATAATTGTTAAGTGGTTTATCACTTTGACAATTAATCTTTTTGAATGCTTCCATGGTTGGGTCTGTTATGGATATGTATGTAAAGTTAGTCTGAACCTTTTTGATTAAAGAGTTATATTCAATATATCCAAGCAAGAAGCCAGCTGAACTTAAATCATACTCTTTAGCTATAAGTTGAAGGTTCCTCATATAACGCATAAGAAATGGGTTTATATACTTGAGTTCATCACTTTTGCATATGAGTACAAATTCAAAAAAATCCAAATTTATCTCTGACGGTGTTCCTTGAAATGGTTTTATCTGATTACTTGATGAAGTTAGAGACATACCATCTATAACCATTAGTTGTTTCGTCATATCACTAAGGCTTAATAAAAATAGTCCTTCATCATATAATTTCTCTGAAACAAGATTGTTTCTAACTTGATCTATTAATGAATTGGCATGCCCAAACGCTGGTAATACTTTATCCTCTGTTCCAGTTTGTACTAGAGAAAGCACCAAATTATTATTATTTGTATTTAACCAAACTGCATTATTAGTCGGTGTAACACAGTGTGCGATTGATGTAATCATAGAGGTTTATCCTTACATATCAGAGTCATGTCCAAAAGTAAACAACGCATGGGTGCATTCTTTTTCAGTAAAATTCTGATACTTTATCTTTCTGACCTGAATATAATAACACCAAATATTGAGCGTTATTATGATTAATTTATTTGCATTTCATAATTATTTAACTAAATAAGGATGGCTGTTAGTTTAATTGTCATATAAGCAGTGATCTTATATTGTAAAATCAATCTAAAAATATAACCATCCCTTTTTATATTCAGCTTTTATCATTTTTTTAAGCAAGCTCAACTAAGCAAACAGAGCATGGTCGGAAGTATTGTATAAAAACTTAACAATTTCGTAGTCTAAATTCCAAGAGAATTCTGTTGTAGGACTCTCACATGAGTGTTCTATTAATGTTGCTGCTGAATCAGCCTTAGCGAATGTGTATAAAGCTGATGTTACTGGAGTATCAAACACTTCTACTAAAGAAAGAACAGCCATCGAAATACCGAAGTATTGTGGTGATGTTGGCATACCAGCTGCAGTTTGCTGATAGATACTCATTTCACTGTTGAGATATGTCATCATGGGGGATACATCACCACCAATCCCAGCCAGCATACGGTTAAATAGCTGCTGGTTAGCGTCTGTGATAGTTCCACTTCCTGAAAGATTACTAGTGGAGCTACTTGTTTGTGACATCCCATGGATGCTATTCATGGCTTTAACCATCGCACTTTTATCTTGGGTATATACGCCGTTTACAACATCTTGACCGCTAGTATCAAGTACAGCTTGCTTTATGAGGTTAGGGATCCCAAGGGCTTCCTTAAATGCCTTAGCCATAATTTGTTTTTGATTTGTAGTCCAGCCATATTGTTCAAAGTAAAAAACAAATGATCCTGACATTGCATGTTTCCATGTGCCACTACCATCAGCTGCAGGAGTAGAATGTATTGTGACTAGTTCTTGATGATTATTTTTTACGTTCATTTTAAGTATCCTTTACTAATTGAATTATTAAAACAGATTTAAACCGGACGACGCAGAGATGCAAAGCTTCAATTTTTATGAATTCAGTTGCACATACCAGATTTACATGAAGTCTAGTTGAAGTTATTGCATACGCAAGCAAGTACTGCCAAATTTCATAATAATGCAATGTACTTATCGTAGTTGGGGGGATTGGTTGAAAATTTTTTCAAATGGTTATGTAATAGTTTTATCTACTGGTTTAATGATATTGATCAGACTATCAATGACCTACCCATTTTCAGGCTCTAACTCCACATATTCAATCACCAATTAGAGTAATGGCACTAATTCACTTTTAAAAAATACGGTCTACTTTCTTCAAATCATTACTGATTGTGAATTCTTTGCGTACGATACTCATTAAGTCCAGTGGGGTGCGATGACTGGCTTTGATGTGATGGACGCACCTCCCTTCTAGCGTTGTTGTACCAAACTTATGGTGCAACCAGTGAGAGCAGGAGTAAAAAAGTATGTCTATCAAAGTTGTCGGCATCGATATAGCCAAAAACCTATTCCAAGTACGCGTGTTGAGTACTGATGGAGAAATAATATCCAATCGAAAAGTTAAACGAGATAAGTTTCTTGGTACTGTTCGCCAATTGCCAGAGAAAGCTGACCTTGCGATGGAGTCGTGCGCACCTTCGCATTACTGGGGGCGGATATTCCAAGAATTAGGACATACAATCGCTCTTATTCCAGCCCATTACGTGAAGCCATTCGTTGGGCGACAAAAGAACGACGCCAATGACGCAAGAGCGATTTGCGAGGCCTTTTCCAGACCCGACATTCACTTCGTTCCTGTTAAATCGGTAGAGCAACAAGACCTTATATAGTCTAGATAAATAGACGCTTCTTGTAGTAGTCAGATGTAATATCGGTGCAGGATTTGATTAGTACGTTTACGACAATTCAGTATATACCCTTAAATTAGCCTTAAGGTGGGTTGTGCTCTGAGGTGAGGACTAGCCCGAGAGCATAGCTACCTTTTAAGAGCAGATTAGCTGAATCGACCACTGTTTTAATCAAAAATACGCAAGGTTTCTAGTGTTGCCCTATGATAGATGAGCATTAAGAAAAGTAAGGTAGATTCAGAAGTGATGCCTGCTATTGAGTAAATGCGTTAACACATTTCGGGGCAGAAATTTGTTAGCTCGGATCGCGCTGAGAAGTCCTTGGACACAAAACCTTGTCAGTTATATTACTAAATTAGAATGTAACGGATTAGCTGATATATGGGAAATTAACGCCGTGTTAAGGTATGAGCTACGCTACCACAAACTTGACTATAGCACCGTAAATACTGAACCCAACGTGCCAAGCGTTGGGAATCATTCTTAAACGCTTTGTTAGTTGAACTCACTCCATCGACAAAGCGAACGTTATTCAATACATAGGCAAAGAGGTCCAAGCCCCGTGGGCGATGCCACTTAATATCGACACTCCACAATCATACCAAGTATCTTTTGAATACTTCCTTCGTTGAGGCTTAAGGTCAGTTTAAACAACTTGCAAATTTAAGCCCTTTCTTTTTACCGTACTCTTGCAAAAATTCTTCTAATGGTATGGGTTTGGAAAAAAGAAAACCCTGTAAGTATTTGACATGATAGTTAGCCAAATATTCTTGCTGTTCTTCCGTTTCAACACCTTCAGCAACAATCTCGAGAGAGAGTCGATTCGCTAACTCTATCGTATTTTCAACTAAGTGCCTGGAGGTAGGGTTACTTTCAACTCCTTGAACAAACATTTGGTCTATTTTTATGTAGTTGACTTGAAATTTTTGAAGGTTAGCAAGACTAGAATGCCCAGTACCAAAATCGTCTATCGCGATTTTGCACCCCAATTTTTTGAGGTTGCTAAACAGCACTTCGGTTGACTCAGAAAAATCCAATACTTCTCGCTCAGTTAACTCCAAAACAAGCATGATATTTTCTTGATTTACAGTTTGAATAAATTCTTTACACTCATTCGCCAAACCCATACCACGACAATGCTGGGGTGATATATTCACGCCGACGTGAAATGGCTTCGTTAGATGACTACTATAGGCACATAGTTGCTTTGCCGTTTCCTTTAACAGCAACTGAGTCATTGGTACTATTAGACCTGATTCTTCAGCTTGGGGAATAAATAAGTCTGGACGTACCACTCCTTGAATAGGATGCAGCCAACGCATTAAGATTTCCACTCCCTCTATTTCTCGTGTTTTAGCATTAACAACGGCCTGAGCATAAGGAACAAACTCCTCTTTTTTTATGGCTCTCTTTAACTCTTCATCAAGACTTTGGGGACGAGTTGTATGCCACCAATAGTAAACTAGGAAGGAAAGTTGTATTAACAGAATTAATAGAATGTAGAATTTTTTTTCGTGCCAAAACGCTTCCTGTAGTGAAGAGTATGAAAAGCCAACAGAGACGCTATAGGGAAAAAAGTCAGATTTAGAACTCTCCACCCCAACAAGCTGTTTCGTTGGGTCGCTATTTAAAAGAGCACCGTTTTGATCTAGCCATATCTTACCCAAAGAGAAATAGGTAAGGTGAGAATCAACTGTTGAGCTAAAGAGAGTTTGTCTAAGATGAAGCGCGTCAATTCCACTTAATGCCGCTATCTTATCCTTACTGGTACGCAGGACGATAAGTGGGTGGTTTTGTGCCACTTGACTTCCAGGCATTAACAGTAACTTATCCGAGACATACCTCTCGTCATCATCCTCAAATATCCTGTCTCCCCAAAGGGAAGTGCAGTTTATATAACCGTCAACTGATATATTTGTTGTTCTAACATAAGGCATTGATGCTGCAATCTTTCTTAGCTCATAAGATGCCTCATCACAGTTATTCCCACTCAGTGCTAAGCTTAAAGTTTTCTCATTTGCTTTTTCAGCGTAAAAGAATATGGTGTCAATCTTATGGACGATACTATCAGCCCTATTCAGCGCTTGTTCTTGCAACAAACTCACAAAATATTTATACGAAAATTGCAAAACTATTAAACTAAGAGCGACACTCGCCAGAGTAACGAACAGTGGTCTTACTCTACTGAAGTCTATCATTTGGCTGCCTCACCCCTTACTATCCGAGTTAATCTAGTTACTTGTTGTAGCAATGCTTGTAATATTATCTGAATTGTTCTGTTGCTCCTAATTTTCTTACATACCTGCACATTTCGGAGCATTCCTTTATCTCTTTTAAATCAATCACTATTTTTTACTACTTAAACAAGAACGTAAGAAAGCGACAATGGCTAAAAGAGAACTCCAATGAACAAAATCAAAGAGGTGTTACGCCTTAGGTACAACTGCGACCTATCAAATCGCAGCATCGCTTTTTGCCTTAAACTCGGAACTCCTGACTAGCTTTCAGCAAAGCTGGCTGGCCTTTAGGTTGCAGTGACACAGAACTCACTCAGGCACTGTATCACGGCAAGAAAGCCAGTCGGGATAAAGTCATGCCAGAGTTCACGCAATACGCTATCGTACTCAGACGTAAAGGCATGACGAAGATGCTACTCTGGAAGGGATATCACAAGCTTACACTCAGTTCTGGGGGATGAAGGCTGGATTATGCAATCTTTATTCTGGAAGGCGCTCCCTCACGTTGTCGGCAAACCAACATGCTTGAAAGCAATAGATAACCCAAGTTATTGGTGACATTCGATATAGAAACACATTGGGAATCACATTTACTTCTGATGAGGATTACAATTTATAGGGCAAAATCTGTTAACTAGTGCGTGCTGTAGGTGTTTGCCCATAAAGCGAAAAGGGGCAGAAGTGCTTCATAGTGATTTTTGCAACAGGTTGTTGCAAAATTGGGGTTGGAGTTTGTCCAACAGCCTGTTGGACATTCGATGAAGCAGGCAATTTCCTAATTGTGCAGCAGCTTGTTGCACAAATAAATCTCATGTTGGTTTCATGCGCACTAAACACGTCTTGGGGCAGGAATGTTCCAAGAAGTTCTGGCTGACACTTACTACCTTCCAAGCTGTCCTTTCGGCCAAATGTAAGCTTTGTTCGCCGCTGTGCCAACAGGAACTAGTCTCATACATTTTTATGTCTTGCAGTTACTTAAACCTAACCCAAATGAATTAAGTCAAATCCTAGTTCAACAATACAGCTAGGCTTTGTTGCTTAATTCATTCGGTAAGAAGACCTGACTGTCCATATTGATTAATTCTTATGCAAAGTGCTGAATTTCAGGCATACCAAGCACTGTAAGCTTGTTCAGCACTTTGATCATTGTATAAGTCTCACCAACCTGAGCATTGTAGTTTCTCAAACGCAGTTTCCCACCTAGTAACTGCTTTACTCGGTACATGGCTATTTCTGATAGAGAGCGCTTATGGTAGCCATACCGCTTTTTCCATTTCTTGTTTGGCCAGTTGAGCTTCTGACAACCTACAGCTAAATTGCGGGGATGACCTCTCTCCCAGAAGGCTGCCCCTTCCCTTGGCGGAATGAGCGAAACCGCTTGTTTGATGCGGATATCTTCGTAATACAGCCTTGTGTCATAAGCTCCGTCACCTGATACCTCAATGATTTTACGACGTGTCTGCCTAAGTAAGTTAGGAAGCACTTCAGCATCAGTTACGTTTGATAAACTCAACTCTGTTGCGACTATTTCGTGGGTGCTGGTATCTACTGCTAAATGTAGCTTACGCCAAACTCTACGCTTCCCGTCAGTACGATGCTTCTTGACCTTCCATTCACCTTCGCCATAGACCTTAAGACCAGTGGTATCAATAGCTAGATGCTGTATCACGCCTCTGGTTTTCGTTTTGAATGAAACCTCAACTTCTTTAGCTCGACGACTTATACAGGTGTAATGCGCACAAACTAGCGGGATGTTAGCCAGTTTAATAATGAGTCAATAAATCCTTGCAGCGCTCTCAATGGCATAGAGAATACTCGTTTCACCATCAATGCAGTAGTAATGACCAAGTCGCTGAATCGACGCGGTCTACCTCGATTGCCTTGTTTGTTTCGTTTTCACTCGGCTATCGCTTCCTCATCAATCCAAAAAGGTCAGAGAGCCACGGTTGATTAGCGCTTTTTTGTACTGTTTCCAGTTAGTTGTTTTGTAACGAGGTTTCGGCATGAGACTACGATGTTTAATGGATGTAGCCGAACATATCGTAGCTTCTTAATTTAGTTCCATCGATTTAAGCAACAAAGCCATCCCTAGATCCAAATACTAATATTTAGTTTATGAATCTTTCCATCCAGAGGCACACGCACTATATTATTGGTTATTTGAATATCCATGCCATCAATCACTGCTCTGATATTTTTTTCCGCTATTAAAGAGTCTTCTACAGAAACTCCAGCGTTAGAGGAATCAACAAGATCAACCACTTGCACGACGGCAATAAAGTATTCGGTCTTGTCTATTTTTACGCTGACTTCAAAGCACGGCCAATCCAACGGAATGCAAGGTTGAATAGTCAGTTCTTTGCCTTCTCGATTAATACCCAGAATACCTTCCATTCCTGCTTGATACATCCATCCAGCTGATCCTGTGTACCAAGTCCAACCGCCTCGCCCTGTGTGAGGTGCGACGGCATATACATCCGCTGCAACCACATAAGGTTCGACTTTATAACACTCTGTACCTTCGGCATTCAGGGTGTGATTAATTGGGTTTAGTAAATTAAACAACCTGCTAGCTTTATTGCCATCCCCCAATTTTGCATAAGCTAGAATCGCCCACATGGCAGCATGAGTATATTGACCACCGTTTTCCCTTACCCCCATTGGATAGCCTTTGATATAACCTGGGTCGTGACTGGTTTTATCAAAAGGCGGTGTAAACAATAGAGATAATTTTGACTCGGGTTGAATCAAATATTGATCGACCGAATCCATGGCTTTTGCTGCGCGTTCTGGTTCGCCCTCTTCAGACAACACGGCCCAAGATTGCACAATAGAGTCGATTTGACATTCATCACTATCTTTAGATCCTAGCCAACTGCCGTCGTCGTAGCTCGCTCGGCGATACCATTCACCATCCCACGCTTTTTCTTCAATAGCTTCTTTGACTCTAGTTGCATGCGTCACCCAGCGTTGTTCTCGTTCTCCTTCGTCACGAATTTGCGCCAGAGGTGAGAATAACTTAATAGTACGAATCAGCAACCAGCCTAACCAAACACTTTCCCCTTTACCGCCTTCGCCGACACGATTCATGCCATCATTCCAATCGCCTGTGCCTATCAGTGGCAGACCATTTTCGCCCGTCAGTTCAATACATTGATCCAACCCGCGAGCACAATGCTCAAACAAGGTTGCCGACGCGTCCGTTTCAACAGGATGGAAATACGCATCATGCTGATTCGCAGCCAATATTGGCCCTTCTATAAAGGCTATTCTCTCATCCAAGATGGACATATCACCCGAAGTTTCAATGTAAATCGCGGTGGCATACGCTAGCCAGACTCTATCGTCAGATATATGCGTACGTACACCCTGACCTGTGTGAGGCAACCACCAATGCTGTACATCCCCTTCAATAAATTGACGGCCCGCTGCACGCAAAATATGTTCTCGAGTCATATCGGGGCGACGAAAAGTCATCGACATACCATCTTGCAATTGATCCCTAAATCCATAAGACCCACTGGCTTGGTAAAACGCCGAACGAGCCCACATACGGCATGCGACTGTTTGATATAGCAGCCAACCATTGAGCATGATATCCATCGCTCGATCTGGTGTTTTCACCTGAACCGCGCCTAACAAGGTTTCCCAGTACCCGGTTACTTCCGCCAGAACCTGATCCAAATCAGCATTTCGATATTGCTCTATCAACTCTCGAGCTTTGCCGACCGAATCACATTGCCCCATCAAGATCACCACCTCCACCGATTCATTTGGTTTTAGCTCAACGACACATTGTTGCGCACTACAGGGGTCCTGCCCTCCGCCCGTGCTACCAGATAACGGCGAATCTCTTAGCAAAGCGGCAGGCGCACTCATCCGACCATTACGTCCTAAAAACTCCGAACGATCAGTCGTCCACGACGATTGCATCCCGCTCATATCAGTAAATGCAACACGCCCTGGGAACGCTACACTCCAACGATTGCAAGCGAATAATGCATTTGACCCTGCTGTATCTAAATCTGTGGTAATAAAAGGTGCGGTTGCTCCGCGGGCGGTGCCTAATACCCATTCGATATAGGACGTCACCGACAAACGACGGTGCTTTCCTGATTGGTTATGTAGCGTTAGGCGAGATATTTTAATAGGGTCTGAGAGCGGTACATATTGTAATAACGTTAAGCCCAAGCCATTGATTTGATGTTCAAAGCGACTGTAACCATATCCATGATGGGCAATATACGCCCCCTGATCATTCAGATGCGATCGAAGTGGGTCTGCCGTAGCGCTAAACAACGCTAAGCTGTCTTCGTCGCGTACGTAAATCGCTTCGCCCGATGCATTAGTAACAGGATCATTGCTCCATGGAGTTAGCTGATTCTCTCGGCTATTTTCTGCCCATGTATAACCCCCTCCTTCCGCTGCCACATGAAAACCAAAGTGTTGGTTAGCAATAACATTAATCCAAGGAACAGGGGTAAACGCGCCTTTTTCGAGAATAACAGTATACTCGCACCCACCTAAACTAAACCCACCTAAACCATTAAAAAACTCGAGCCCTTCTTTCAGCTCAGCTAACTGTTCTTTTACGCTTGATTTACGCGATTCAAGCGACATATTGTCACCATCAATGACGTCATACGGGACTTTCAAAGCAGGCGGCCAAATAGGCGATGAAGGTAGGCGTTGGATATGCTTACTGATGGAGCCACGACGTGCAACAAGCACGACTCGAGCAACAGATTTAAGTAAATCGCAAACCGACACATCCACTAAATCTGCACGCAGAACATGTACATTACCTTGCACATGATCGCCATTGAATTTATCAACATGCTGAGGACGAGACTGGCTACTTCGCACTGCGGCTTCAATGGCGCTTTGCAAGTCTTGTAAATAAGAACACGCGTGCTCGTTGATTATTACAAGGTCCACCGCCAGCCTTTTCATACGCCAGTATTCATAGGCGCACAATAATTGCTTCACTTGTTCAATATCTTTGACGTCATCAATACGCAGCAGCACAATGGGTAAATCACCACTAATCGAGTGCGGCCACAACACAGACTGACCCGCCATGCCACGATGAATGAATTCGGGTGAAACACGAAAACGCGGATCTGCGTAAATAATCGGTGCCGCTAGTCGTTGAAAATCATCCGCCTCGGTTGGACTAATATCCAAATGACGCAATTGCACTTGCGCCAACGTCCACGCCAAGGTTTTCGCTCGATCATAAGCGCTGCGGTCATGATGTCGATCAACAAGATCCATTAATTCTTCACGAGAAGACGCAACGACTGTCCAAAACGACACTCTCACCACACTGCCTGCTGGCACATGTACGGCATAGCGCAACGAGAAAATAGGATCTAGAACAGTTCCGATTGAATTATTGAGAACGACACTCTCAACCGACGAATCGTCACAATCAAACGCCGCCGCAGTGGCAATGGAATTACCTCGCCCAATAAACAAGGCTCGGTTAGTCTCATATTGAGGAGCGGCTGTCACTTCCCCTTCGACAATGGCAAAATGCGCAGCCCAAATTGAAGGTTCTTGTGGAGCACGTTTGCGTCGGGTCGCAATTAGCGCATTGTATTCAGGGACATATTCCGTTTGCACAAACAGCTTAGCAAAGGCCGGATGAGCATTGTCAGTAGCTGGCGTTGTTAACACCAATTCAAGATAAGACGTTAGTTCAATGTCATGCGCTGTGCGACCATTATTGCTCAATGAGATACGACGCACTTCACCATCGTCTTCACCAGATACCAAAACATCCATCGTCGTGGTGAAATCGCCATCATGGCGCACAAATTCCGCATGATCTTCTTCAAACACTCCCGCCGGATAATGACCTTCATCTTGCAGAGGTTGAGCAGAACTCGACCAAAGCCGACCTGTATTTTTATCCCTCAAGAAAATGAAACTACCGTAATCATCACATGTGGAGTCCTCCTGCCAGCGCGTCACAGCAATGTCGCGCCAACGACTGTAGCCCGCGCCAGTGGCGGTTAACATCACCACATATCGACCATTCGATAACAAATGTGTAATGGGCGAGCCTTCGGCTGTTGGACTTAGGCATCGTACTATCGGCGCAATCACCATTAGAGAAGACGCGTAGGTTTTCACTTCTTCTGCCCTAGAATGACTAATGCAAACATCCCTTGGCATACGTTCTTGTAATAAGAGCTCACATGCCTGAATCATGGGTTCTTGATGAAAACGCTGTCTAAACACGCCTTCCAGTAAGGCATTGGCAATGGCCACAATAGTCATGCCCTGATGATGTGCCATGAAACTGCGTACAATGGCAACTTGGCTTTCCGTAGGCAAACGTGCTGGCGTAAAGTCCAACGCCTCGTAAAAACCATAACGGCCACAAGCACCCATGCTGGTTAAGCGATCGTAATTATCAACCGCCGCCTGAGGGTCAATCATGGTGGCAAGCCCCGTTGCATAAGGTGCGATCACTCTATTTTCCGCCAAGCCGCGTTTTAGACCAAGTCCCGGCACACCAAAATTGGCATATTGATAAGTAAACTCGATATCACGCGCATTATAAGAAGATTCCGACACGCCCCAAGGGATTCCAAGTTGTTTACCGTATTCCTGCTGACGCCCAACGATCAGCCGATTGGTCTGTTCAAGTAAACTGCCTGTTGGCGCTCGCATAACCAGCGACGGCATCAAATATTCGAACATGGAACCCGACCAAGAAATTAGAACCGAGCCGTTGCCCATGGGTGTTGCTGCGCGACCAAGACGAAACCAATGCTTGGTCGCCACATCGCCTTTGGCGATAGCAAACAAACTCGCCAATCGTGCTTCCGAAGCCAATAAATCGTAGCAACTTGGATCGAGACAGTTTTCGGCAAGAGAATAACCAATCGACAAAAGTTTGCGTTCAGGGTCGATGAGAAAAGCAAAATCCATCGCTAACGCCATGTCACGAGCTATGCTCGCGAGCACATTTAATCTAGCCAGCAAAGAGTCGGAAGAATTGCGCAGCTCAAGCGTATCGCGCTCCTGCTCAACCATCAGCTTATTTGCGGCTTCGATCCAATAAATGAAATCAGCATGACGACCCTGTGCAATTTCTTCGCCAGAACCTAATGGTCGCTCACGTGCAAGCTTGGTAGCTTTATTAGTCAATCGAATTAAAATTGGCGTTAAGGTCTCGATAGTCTGGCGGCTGTTTAATTTACTCTCTATATCGTCCAAAGTCGCAAGCAATGGATGCGAGCTATCCGTTATGGAGATGCTAATATCTCTAACATCCGGACTAACAGGGTTAGTTAGTGGTTTTGATTCAGCTACTAAGGATTGTCTAGCCAACGCAATATTATCCATAAAACCTGAGCGCACCATTGAGTTTAGATTAGCGGTTAAAGTGTCTTGAGATGGCCCAGCCACGAATTCTTCGCGCCATTGCTTGCAGCTATTTGCCAGCGTTATCAAATGCCCAGCAAGATTGCCGCTGTCCACCGATGAAATGTATTCCGGCAACAAAGTATGCAAGCTTTGTGTGCCGTACCAATTGAAAAAATGGCCGTTGTGTTTTGGTAGTTTTTCCAGTGTAACAAAGGTCGTTTCGAGTCTGTCAATCGTTTCGAATAACCCAGCCCAACCAAAATCTCGCGCCGCCACTGAAGACAACAGATACAAACCAATATTGGTCGGCGAAGTACGATGCGCCACCATAGGCTCTGGGTCTTCTTGGTAATTATCAGGCGGTAAAAAATTGTCTTCCTCTGTCACAAAGGTTTCAAAATAGCGCCACGTTTTGCGCGCAGTAAGGCGTAAAGTGACCGCGCCAACATCGAGTTCATCTGGTCGCAACACTTCCGGTGATCGACTAACAAACAGGGCGACCAAAGGCGCAAGACACCAAAGCAAAGCAAACGGGAACACCAGCAGCCACACTGCCGGATTCACCACGATGACAAACAAGCAAACCGCCAAAGCAAGCAAGGTGCCACAGGCCATATTTTGATAAAAACCCGTCACCTTGAGTCGCGGACTCGCATGACTCTGCGCCGCGGTTTCCCATTCCAAACAACGTCGATGCGTCACACCTAAACGCAACAAGGTGCGTGCGATCGCATCCAAGGAGCGCCAGCTTTGATCAGGAAGAAAAGTGATAGACAAAAAAGTCTGACTCAAAGCAAGACGTAAATCCCCTAACCAAAGTCGAAAATGGTTGCTGGTGTCCACGCCAGAACGATGAGGAATCATCGAAAAAACACAAGGCAGCAAAGGCGGAATAGCCATGACAGCCAATAACACAGCCGTAAAAAACAGCACCGACGACGGAAATAACAGCCAACTTAACACCAAGGACAACAAGGTTGTTGGAGCCACCAGCGACCGCCTTAAATTATCGAGTAGCTTCCAACGCCCCAGACTGGAAACCCCCTTATCTGTTGGCTTACTCATAATCCACGGCAACAGCTGCCAATCGCCTCGCATCCAACGATGCTGGCGTTTCGCGGCGACATCGTATCGGGCCGGAAACTCTTCCACCACTTCCACATCTGAGACCAAACCAGCACGAGCAAAAATACCTTCGAACAAATCGTGGCTCAGCATGGTGTTATTCGGCACACGATCCGCCAGCGCGGCTTCGAACATATCGACATCGTAAATGCCTTTGCCAGTAAAAGAGCCTTCGCCGAAAAGATCTTGATACACATCTGAAATCGCAGCCGCATATGGGTCTATACCGCCAGGAGCAGAAAATATACGCTGGAACAAAGAACCTTCCGTACCGACTGATAAAGACGGTGTGACACGAGGTTGAAGAATCCCGTAACCCGCGACAACTCGCTGTTTGACTTTATCCAAACGTGGACGATTCAACGGATGCGCCATTTTCCCGATCAATCGCAACGCTGTTTCTCGTGGCAAACGCGTGTCAGCATCAAGGGTAATCACGTAACGAACATCACTCGGCACACTAGGCGCTTTGCCCTGAATAGCAATAAAAGTGGTGTCCGTTGCGCCGCGTAATAATCGATTAAGCTCATGCAACTTACCGCGTTTTCGCTCCCAACCCATCCATACATTTTCACTCGGATTAAACAGTCGACGGCGATGCAGCAAGATAAAACGTGGACCAGATGGACCCTCTTCGTAGCGCTGGTTTAATTGCTCTATTTCAAATGCCGCCCGTTCCAACCACACCGTATCGCTTTCTAATTCTTCCAAATCAGCATCTTTGCCATCAGTTAATAAGGCAAAGCTCACATCACCGCCGATGCCGCTAAGATAATGCACTTCTAGACGTTCAATTTGTTCTAATAAATCCTCTTCTGAAGTGAGCAAAGTCGGCACGGCGATTAAGGTTCGTAACGAGCTCGGGACGCCAGCTTTTAGCTCAAGCCCCGGTAACATCACCGCACCAAATCGCCATGTCACTAAACGATTGACGATGGCAAACGCCACTTCTGTGGCAGGAATAAAGGCCACCACTGCCCACAGCAACCAAGGTTGTGCATGAAACGCTAGGAATCCAGCGAAGAAAATACTAATGGCAAGAAAAGCCAAGGCGGCAATGGCAATCGTACCGCAGTAACCCGCGACGCCAAGGCGTACGTGAAAACGCCTAACTCTTAACTGCATGGTCGGTGTATAGGCGATGGATTTTTCGAAAGCCAAACGCCCTTGTTCAATCAGATAATAACCTGGGTCCCCAAGGCGGTTTCTTTCTACCTTGGCTTCTTCAGAAAGTGCTTCTTGCTCTGACTCTTCATTCTTTGATTCAACACTCTTTGACTCAAAAGACTTTACGCTGTCTTTCGCCATTTCTACGGCGCGCTGGGCAATGTCTATTTCCGAATAATCACAGCCTCGTGCCAGTTCCTCTACGGCACTGCGATACAAGTTACGCGTCGAAAAATCCATTTGGGCATATAGGTCATAACGGTAAAATTCTTGATCGACCAGACTGACTTTCTCAAACAATTCCGACCAATCAACATCAGAAATCAAGCGCATACTGGTGATCACATTGCGGATGGTGACGTTCGATGCACCTTGGCGTTGCTGGGCATGCTGCACCACTTCTTCTACAGAAAGACCTTGTAGCTGCAAACGCTGTTCTAGCCAGTCAAGCGCGGGCGTAGTTTTCGGGTCTTGGTCACGTAATCTCTTTGCCAGTTGCGCAGCAAACACTTCCGATAAAGGCCCCGATGAACGTGCGGCGATATCTTCTTGTAACGCCGAATAAGCACAACCTTCCACTAAAAGTCGTGCTGCTAAATGATCTGCGTCTTGGCGTGCTTTTCTACCAACGGCAATTTGATCGGCTAAACGTCGCAAGTTTTCAATCAATACAATACGCAGCGTGATCGCCACCGCCCATAATTCACCGATGGTAAGCGGTTGCACAGTCTGATAAGCATGAATAAAACGCACGAGAGCCTCTGGATCAATATGACTATCTGTGTGGGCTACAAACGCCCAGGCTAGCCCAAATACTCGCGGATATCCGACAAAAGGTCCGCTAGCCAATTGGGGTAATTGACGATAATAACTGTCTGGTAGATCGTCTCGAATTTCGCGGATTTGTTCTTCCACTAAATGATAGTTATCTAGTAGCCATTCTGCTGCGGGAACAACACTACGTCCTTGTTCTAGCTCCGTTGCACAGCCTCGATAAGACTTCAACAACGATCTAGCATTATCATCCAACCTCACTTGTAACGATAAGACCGACGTTTTTTTGTCGAGAACCTGCTGAGCCTTAGCCAAACTTTTTGCATGCTCTTCAAGCCGCGCTATACCAAATAAAGCCTCGCGAACGGGCGAAGTGCTACGCCATATTGTTTGGGAGTGTTGTTGCCCAAGTCGTCCAAATAAGGAAGTAACGGTATGTAACATAAGCATCTGCCCCTTAGGTAGGGAATCTTGTAATCAACCCTCTTAGTTATACTTTATACTAGTAAAGCCTTGGGATAGGTGTCTGTGCGCAAGCGAACAGACATACAGAAGCAGGAAGATCAAGGTGACGATGAGCTCTACAAAACCGACGCAGAAATAGGACGATTCATTATGTTACGCAGCATGACCGACTAAGAGAGATATACAGTTGCCGCACAGGTAGCAATATTGGCGAGATGATCTATTTTTTGATTGATATCGAGAGATGAGGCATACGTTATTTATGCTAAGGCAGTTAGTTAACTGACAAGCCCCAAGGGAAGATATCATCTAGTGTGCGACTATAAGTGAAGTGTTAAAAGAAAGTATTGTCGGTTTCCATTACCAAAGAACTGGTTTGAAACAGCCCTGATATTAATGCCGACAGGCCTGTTTCTCGACATAATGAAATGGATCGTCTTGGCTATTACTGTTATGTGTTTTGATTCCTGAATCTGACAGCCATTTGTGCACTTCTTTGCATCTGCCTTAAATATAAGTACGAGATAAAAATATCGCGTTAAGCTTTAACGCTCGATAAGAGAAATCTTTGTACCTTCGATGCTGGCACGGTCAAAGCGATATCGATGAAGAGTTATCTGGATTTAATGCGTTAAATTAGAATCTAGGCCATGATTTAAGTGAGTAAATTGCCAAATAAAGATTGGTGGTTCGTTAGCGCACGGAACTTTGAGTAATACGGAACTTTGAGTAATTAAGTGATAAGTATGCTTTTCTATCGCCTTATTGCGACCTGATTTTCACTTGAAAACATTTAAGGATTGTCCTATGCATGATGCAATAGATACGCCTTTTTCACCATTCCAAAACCATCTCTTAGCAGCCTTACCTAAGGAAGTGCAACCCCGTATATTTCCTTTTGTTGAGTTAGAAAAACTGGAATTAGGGCATATAATATATGAAGCAGGAGACAAGTTGGCTTATGTGCACTTTCCTGTCGATGCCATTGTGTCTCTGCTTTACGTGATGGAAAGTGGCGCGTCAGCCGAAATTTCTGTGGTTGGCTACGAAGGTTTGGTTGGCGTTGCCTTGTTTATGGGCGGCGAAAGTACGTCTAGCCGAGCCGTAGTGCAAAGCGCGGGACATGCGTATCGCCTAAAGGGTAGCAAATTAACGGAAGAATTTAATCGACACGGTAAACTACTGGAGTTGATGCTGCGTTATACACAATCCTTGATCACACAAATGTCGCAAACCGCTGTGTGTAATCGTCATCATTCGATTGACCAGCAATTATGCCGTTGGTTGTTATTGTCACTTGATCGTTTGCCCGATAACCATATCATCATGACCCAAGAACTGATTGCCAACATGTTGGGCGTGCGCCGTGAAGGTGTCACCGAAGCGGCTGGTAAATTACAAAAGCTCGGCGTGATTGATTATCACCGTGGTCATATCACTGTACTAGACAGGTCGAAACTCGAAGAATTGAGCTGTGAATGTTACGCCGTGGTGAAAACAGAGACAGATCGCTTGTTGCCTTATATGTTACTAAAAAAGTAGGCCTGATTCACTCATCTAAAATGGTGTTTTAACGTGATGACATTATCATTCATTAGCAAGCGGCTATGGTTTGCTTGTTTGAGCACCGCATAGGCTTCAGTAATTTCTTTGAACAAGGACTGCTCATAAATATCTGGATGATATTTATGGGCAAGCAATAGAACTACTTGAAGGTCAATCCGCTATAGCTAAAACGTATGTCCCTCATAGCTACTCAAATCATGCTGATTCGGATTTAGTTTTCACGATGAGTGTTGCAGAGTTGCATCGATAAACTCACCAGTTTGGGGGGAAGTTTAAATAAGATTGATTAAGGAAAAGTCATACTGACCATAACTGGATTAGTACTAGCCCCAAGTAACAATGGGGCAGAGGCTTGCTAACCAGGATCTAGCTGAAACGTCCAGAATGATGTTTCGGAAAATTGAACATTGGAAATTAATGAGTAACTTCAAGTATTAAAAAACGGCTTTGGGAGAGTTAGCGCATGACGTGTACATACGCTAACAGAGTGGCTTGTGCCAAAAGCGTGAAAGACAATTTTAATCACACAAGCTAGGGTCTAAAACATAGGTCCGACTTGAGGATTTTAATGTGAGTTCTCGTTCAGAGGTGCATTCGATATAGCTTTTCTCATGAAGTTTTACCTTCAATGCTCCATTTACCTTCCAGCCAGTTAGAAAAGCTAATACAGATATCCCCCCAAGAATGATTATAAATATCTTGGGTATCCAGAGGAGCTTTTTCCCTGTAATTAAGCAGATGACCATGAATACAGACACAACAAACATTGCCCAAGAAAAAGCAAATGTAGAAGCATCATTAATCGCTCCACTTACGACTATTCTATCATGAAGCAGTTTATGTGCATCAAACACCTCTATAACATCGTGAGCCGATAGTAGGAAAAGTGATGAAAAAATCAAACAGAAAGCAAATGCCTTTAAGCGGTTAATTTTCATCAATTAATCTCTCAACTTCTTTTTTCATTGGTTCAGTATATCTATATTTGTCATCTACTTCAGATACTTTCTTACCAATGTAAAATGCACTTATGGCAAAGAAACCTAGTAACAATGCTGTAGGCGGGGTAGCAAACGCTAGGATTAATCCAGCTCTTAATACTAAAGTAGCACCTTGAGCTATTACGCCTGCAACCACACCTTTAGATATATCCGCTGTAAATTGGCCGACCACTTCACCTAGCGTTTTTTCATCATGCAAAATGTAGTCAACTGCATTAACCGCACCACTAAACACAAGCTCTACATAGATGTTGCCTTTCAAGAAACTGACATTGCCTTGAACGGTATTTAGGGCGTGACCAATTTTAAGCATTTGTGGTGTTGCTTCTTGCCAACGGATACCTAGGTCTAAATATTTAGGCTTGTAGTTCTCAACCACAATATTCATTACACCATTGATATTTACAGCTTTGGCAGTTGCTCCCCATCCACCAAGCTCTTTAGCGACCTCATAAGCGCCTTTAAGCCCCATACCTACGCCAGTGTAGTCCTTGCCGTTCGAAAGTTGTCCATGCGAGTCTTTGATGAGCAAGTCTAAATACTCGTTACCTTCTTCAACAGTCAGTACCGCAATACTCACGTTCTCTTGTTGAGAAGTGTCCCACTGATATTGTTTAGCTTGCTTTTGTAAATCATCGTTCCATTCTTTTTCTGTTAGGTCGTAAGCTTGTTGGACAGCTTTGCGTTCAGCAAGAACGCGCTCTCTGTTTTCAGCCCATCGTTTCTCATCGCTCGCGGTAGATCTCAGCTCTTCCTGACGTTCTCGGCTTTGACGTGCTGCTCGTTCTCTATTGGTTTCTTGTCTTTCTTCTGGGGCTACAGGAGCGGATTCATATCTCATGGGAGTCGGTTTTACTGATAAATAAAAAGGATAATAACAATATTTTCAGTGATTTATCATCCTCAACAAGATTACATGATGATTTAACCAATTAAATAGGCAAATTGCCAAGTCAAACAAGCATAGTAAAGGGGCAAGTCGTGTTGATTTGTATTCTATCGGATAACTTTTTGTAGGGTACAATTTACATCAGCAAGATATTAAAGAGCATTTACTCTGAATGATTTTGGGGCAGATACGAGTCAGCTTAGATCTTGCTGACTCGGTAATAGACATTATTATTCTAGCTCTAACTGACTTAAACCATGGCTACTGAGCAATTAATTACCAACCGATCTTGTTGCTTGCTTAATGTCTTCGGAAATTTTACGAAGGCATCGTCTCGCACTGGCACTTACTCCCGATAACTGATGAAATCCGTGAATGACACCTAAGTAGCGTTCACAATACGCCTCCACCCCAGCATTGAGTAATTGTCTATAACATTGCTCTCCTTCATCTCTCAAAGGATCGAATTCCGCCGTAATAATATAGGTTGGTGGTAGTCCTTTAAAATCTGCGCAAACAAGTGGGTTAAGCTGTAAGTTTTGACTTAACGAATCTTTTTCCAAGTTAGCGGTGTACATTGAGAATCCAGAAAGCAACATATTAGCGGTAATAACGTAATCAGTACCGTTTTCAACGTAACTCTTAGATTCTCCGAATGGATCTAGCATCGGATAGATCAAAATTTGCTTTTGAGGAAGCCATTTCTGATTTTGTTTTAAACGTAAACATGTAGTTAACGCTAACTGACCTCCAGCGCTATCACCGACGAAGACAATCATATTTGTGTCGCCACCGTAGTAACTACCAAACTCCTTTATTGCAAGCACTGCGTCGTACACATCATCATGCGCTGCTGGATAACAACTTTCAGGCGCTAAACGATATTGAATGCAGATGACTATACTGTTCGATAAACTTGCAATCTGGCGTAATTGCTGCTCGTGAGTTTTAAATCCTCCACTAATAAAACAACCACCATGGAAATAAACAGTAATAGGTAAACCCTTGGTGTTATTCGGTTTGTACACTTTTAAAACGATACCGTTAAGCTCATCTGTGAACTCTTCAAACATGTTAGGGCTATTCCCGGATAAAACTGTGCTAGATAAGTAACCAGTCCTTCTACTAGCGATATCCAATGTCGAAGGGCACTGTTTCCCTTCAGTTATAAAGCCCTCTACTAACTCTTTTATTCCCGGTTCTAATTGGTTATTCACTTATACCACCTATGGATACTCAACTACTTTAGTAATTGTGCGGCAGTGGTGTGTATATGTACAGTTAAAATACCCGTCAAATCTATAGTAAGCACTCGTGTTACTATTAGTTTTATTTAGGCATTTAATGTCACTAGTTTTGAATATGGTTGCAATAGGTAAATTGGAATGGGGCAAAACTGTTTCAGCAACTTTGCTAAATTATCAATTAACGAATAACTACAGGTATGGCATGTTGCTTTACTGAGTAACCTGTGTTGATGAGGCAAATCACAATCATAAAATCAATATGTATAGACATATAGACTGTGTTGTAAGCACACCATGCATAGCAAGGCATAATGTGGCTTTTATGCGACAAAATCCATTTTGTCACCATTTTTTGGGGACATGACTTTAATTTTTTATATTTACAATGGAGGCAATTATATAGCGTAAGAAATTGAAATATATGGACAATTTAATTATCACCGCCGCCGTTAATGGCGGAATCACCCCAAGAAGTAAGAACCCCGCAGTCCCACACACGCCAAAAGAAATTGCAGATGCTGTCGTTCAGTGCAGTGAGGCAGGCGCCAGTGTCGCGCATATCCACGCCCGTGATGAAGCGGGTAAGCCAAGCTACAACAAAGACGTTTGGCGCGAGATCATCGAGCGTGTCCGCGAACGTTCCGACATTATCCTCAACCTAAGTACCTCGGGCCTCAACTTACCACACGGCATGCCAGAAGAGGAAGCCTGGAATCATCTTCAGTACGGGCCAGACATCGCTTCCTTTAACTGTGGGTCAGTGAATCATGGCGACAAACCCTTCATCAACAGCCCCGCACTGGCAAAAAAACTCGCACTGGCGCTGAAGGAGCATCAGGTGACCCCAGAGATAGAAATTTACCATTCCGGGGTAATCCACGAGGCCATCACCCTTCAGCAACAAGGTTACTTGGACAAGAAGTTGGTGTTTGCTTTTGCGATGGGCATTCATGGTGGGGTCCGGCCGACCTGCAAAGACTTGCTGCATCTGGTGGACTGCCTTCCTAACAACAGCATCTGGTCAGCCATCGGGATTGGGCAGGCGCAGTTGCCGCTGAACACCTACTCGATTTTATTGGGTGGCCATGTCCGCACGGGGCTCGAAGACAACATTTATTACCGAAAAGGTGAGCTCGCTACCAGCAATGCCCAGTTGGTGGATCGCATCGTCAGACTGTCTCACGAATTGGGACGGGATGTGGCCACTATCGATGAGGCCAGAAAACTCTTAGGCCTAAACCCACAACCTGCCAAGCCCGACACCATCGCTGAGATAGCTGTGTAACCGCCTTCAAAACAAGGACTAGATAACGTGTTAACCCTCAAATCCCAATCTAACATTAGCCCGTACACCGTGGTTATTAAAGGCGCTGAACTGAGCGCCGGCAACCCTGTGGTGATCCTTTTGCATGGACGCCGCCAAACTACAGACGATATGACGAAACTGATCAACAAATTGAACTTGGCTGAGGCGACCTATTATCTGCCGAGTGCACCCGGCGCCACCTGGTATCCCCGAGGGTTCACCCGCGCTCTTGACGACAACCAGCCACAGTTAAATCAGGGGCTCGAGGTGATCGATCACGTCCTGCAAAACTTGCTCTCACAAGGCGTGAGCCGCGAGCGCATCTGGATCATGGGCTTCTCGCAGGGCGCGTGCATGGCGGCCGAGTTCATCAGGCAATCTCAACAGCCGATGGGGGGCGCCATTTTATTCACTGGTGGACTGTTTGGTCCTCAGTGCCCGACAGCATCGGATCAAAAGCCCGTGTTTGATGGCATGACGATGTTGCTCTCGGGCAGTCATACCGATACTTGGGTCTCCGCGGAACGTGTCACTCAGACGGCCGACTATTTTGAGCAGTTAGGAGCGAGTGTCCACCTTGAGATCTTTGCCGAGCGAGAGCACCGCATTATCCGATCGGAAATCGATCTGGCCAGAGGATTGATCACCGCCAGCTTCGCGGCGTCTCACAAGGAGGTGGCGCATGTCTAACGCGTACCTGTGTGATTTCGTCAGAACCCCGATTGGCCGCTACGCCGGTGCATTGTCGTCGATCCGCGCGGACGATCTGGCCGCCATCACGTTAAAAGCACTCACAGAACGTCACCCAACGCCGACTGGCGTCGCGTCGACGATGTGATTTTGGGGTGTGCGAACCAAGCGGGTGAAGACAACCGTAACGTCGCCCGAATGAGTTTGCTGCTGGCCGGACTGGACACCCAAGTGCCGGGGTCCACTGTCAACCGACTGTGTGCGTCTGGGATGGAAGCTGTGTCTAACGCCGCGCGGGCCATCAAAGCGGGCGAAGCGCACCTGATCATTGCCGGCGGGGTGGAGTCGATGTCACGCGCACCGTACGTGCTTGGAAAAACCGACTTGCCGTTTGCCCGCGACGCCGAATTCTATGACACCACCATGGGCTGGCGTTTTGTGAATGCCAGATTGGATGAGATGTACGGCACCTGCTCGATGCCAGAGACCGCGGAAAACCTGGCAGTCAAATTCGGCATTAGCCGAGATGAGCAGGACGCGTTTGCCCGGTGGAGTCAGACCAAATACGCCGCGGCGCAAGAACGGGGGTTCTTCCGTCACGAAATTGTCCCGGTCGAAGTCGCGCGCAAACGTCAGAGCCCGTTGGTTATCGAGACCGATGAGCACCCCAGACTCTCCAGTCTCGAGACCTTGGCCAAACTCAAACCCGTGGTGCACCCACAGGGCTCCGTAACAGCGGGAAATGCATCGGGCATTAACGATGGCTCGGCGGCACTATTGGTCGCGTCGGAGCGGTCACTGACCGATCACCAACTGGTGCCCAAAGCGCGCATTGTGGCCACGGCGTGTGCCGGCGTTGAGCCCAGCATTATGGGATTTGGCCCGGCACCGGCGATCAAAAAGGTCCTTGAACTCGCTCAGTTGTCGCTGGATCAGATGGACGTGATTGAAATCAATGAAGCCTTCGCCTCACAGGTCCTCTCGGTGGTCAACCACCTGAGGATTGACGGCGACGATTCGCGCCTCAATCCCAATGGCGGCGCGATTGCGCTGGGCCACCCACTGGGCATGAGTGGCGCGAGGGTGATTGGTACAGCAATGAATCAACTCATCCAGCAACAGGGACGCTATGCGCTGTGCAGTTTGTGTATCGGAGTCGGCCAAGGCATGGCAATGATCATCGAGCGCGTGTAACACGCACCATCACGCCAGAGGGGCCCTGACTCGATAGTCTCGATCGAGGGCCACTCATCACCCTTTTAGACAACCCACTCTCAGGAGTACCATCCATGGAATTCCAATCCAACCACACCACCCAACCGGGGATCACCAAACGCCTGCGCCGTTTGCGGACTACCCCCATGATCAGAGCGCTCGTTCGGGAACATGAGGTTCAATTAAGCGATTTGATTTATCCGATATTTGTCGAAGAAACCATTACCAGTCCGGTGCCGGTCACCGGTCTGCCGGGATTGACCCGGCTCCCTGAAACTCAACTCGTCGATGAAACCCATGCGCTGGACGCGCTTGGGATCCGCTATGTAATGCCCTTTGGTATCAGTCATCACAAAGACGACATCGGGAGTGACACCTGGTGTCGAGACGGTCTGCTGAGTCGTATGATCAGCACGATTAAATCAGCGTGTCCGCACATGATGGTGATCCCCGATATCTGCTTTTGCGAGTACACCACGCACGGTCATTGCGGTGTCATGACCGATCAGGACGTTGACAATGATCAGACGGTGGTTCACTTGGTGAAGCAGTGTGTCAATGCCGCGCAAGCCGGGGCGGACATGCTCGCCCCCTCTTCCATGATGGACGGCCAGGTAAGGGCGATCCGCCAGGGCTTGGATGAAGCGGGATTTGAGCATGTCGCGATACTGGCACACAGCGCGAAATTTGCGTCGGCGTTTTACGGGCCATTTCGACAGGCAGTTGAGTGCGAACTCAAGGGCGACAGACGCACGTATCAGCTCGACTACGCCAATGCCAGACAAGCGCTCAGTGAAGCCTTGCTGGATGAACAAGAGGGCGCGGACATTTTGATGGTCAAACCCGGTACCCCTTACCTAGATATTTTGGCCCAATTGCGCCGTAAAACTAAGCTTCCACTGGCGGCCTATCAAGTCAGCGGGGAGTATGCGGTCATCAAATTCGCAGCGCAAATGGGCATCTTAAACGAACAGGAAGCAGTGTTGGAAACTCTGATCGGCTTTAAACGAGCGGGCGCGGATCTCATCGTCACCTACTTTGCGAAACAGTTCGCGATCTGGCACCAATCGGCGCCAAACACAATGTTAACGAAGGGGTAACGCATGGGCTTGAAAGACTACACCCTGTGCGTTTTCATCATGGCGATCTGGGGACTGAATTTTTCCGTCGTCAAACTGGGGTTGGATACACTAGATCCGATGCTGCTGACCGCTTTGAGGTTTACCCTGGCGGCCATTCCAGCGGTCTTTTTTGTTAAGAAACCCGACGTACATTGGGGATATCTGGCAGCCTATGGCCTGACGTTTTCAGTCGGGGTTTGGGGACTGTCCACCTGGGCGATCGGGGCGGGCTTATCCCCTGGCATGGCAGCGTTGCTTATTCAAACGAATGTGGTGTTCGGTTTGGGGCTGGGCTGGCTGTTACTCAAAGAGTCGGTGAGCCCGCTTCGATCGCTCGGGGCATTGATCGCATTGTGTGGTTTGGCCTTGAGCCTGACGGTGTCTGACGGTTCTGTCACGCTGACCGGAGTGGGGTTGATTTTGGTGGCGGCGCTGTGTTGGTCGATATCAGGGGTGCTGTTAAAGCAATCCAACACCCAACACGTGTTCTCGTTCAGTGTGTGGTCGATGCTCTTTGCGCCGCTCCCTCTGTGTCTCCTGTCCTACCTTCAGGTTGGGACCCAGGGCTTTACGGCTTTGGTGGACAATATAACCCTACCCGGTGTGTTTTCCATTGTGTACCAGGCATATGCCACCACGTTGTTTGGCTACTGGATCTGGAACAAGTTGGTGGTGTCTTACCGCTTGTCGCATGTGGCCCCGTTTACGTTGCTCGTGCCCCTTTTTGCACTGTTGGGTTCAAGCGCTCTGTTTCATGAGGGCATTTCTTCACAAAAAGTGGTAAGCTGCGCCCTGATCGCTTTAGGTTTGTTGATTGGCAGCGTGCCTGCCGCCAAATTCACCGTGCTAGCACAGCGTCTTAGATAAACGCCATCCCACGAGTACAACAAAGGAAGGTTCGCATTATTACTCATCGTCAACCGTGTGTTCAGACCGCACGTAACCTTATGAATCTCGTCTGGAATGACAAGATGACGGAGGCCGTGACGGAAGTGATGACCTCCCACACCGTGATAGAAAGTCCTCTTCAACTATCGGTAGGTTCTAACTCCTTTTGCGAGACGCTGAGCGTGTGGCTGCGCGCTTTTCCTACATTAGAGTACAAAGAAAACCGCGTGATCACCCGTAAGAACGACATTGTGATTGAGTGGACGGCGAAAGGAAAGCATTTGGGGGAGTTCTTAGGTGTGTCGGCTACGGGGAAAGATCTGGTCTACCAGGGCAGCTCACAACTGACGTTTGTCAATAGTAAAGTCAGCCATTACGCTTCGGTCGTGGATTCCCAAAGTATACTCAACCAACTGATGGGCCGTTATACCACTCGCACGGAGCCTCTCAAGCCGAGAAGCGCTTCAGAAGAGCTGTATGCGGTCATCCCACAACTACTTTCCCCTTTCTTAACCCAGCGTCAGGTCGAGTGCCTCTCACTATCGACACTGAGTTTGTCGGTAAAACAAGTGGCGGCAACGTTGAACATTAAAGAGAGCTCCGTGCAGACACACCTCAAGCGTGCCTTCGAACTGCTGAACGTCAGCAATAAAAAAATGTTCATGGCGTACATCTGTGAGAACAACACAATTGAACTCTTAGTCAGAATGGGGATCTACCTGAAGCAAAGCATCTAGCACACAACTCAAAACCAAAAAGTTAGCAGTAGAGTTAAGGAGTTAGACTGTTCTGAGACATAACCGTGGATGTGCTGACTCCGGATAACTTTTAGTAAGGCAAATACACACCATTTAAGTAAATAGTAGTATTTATTCTAACCAACTTCGGGGCAGGAACTTGTTAGCTAGGATCGTGCGGAGAAGCTTCTGGACAGAAGCGTGTTAGCTCTTAGGCTTATAACACGCATCTATTTTATTAGTAATAACTAATGCACTGACTAACTAAATGCCTTTTTACCATGGGCAACATAACCCACAGAATAAATGTCTCCATCCATTTCATTAAGCAGTTCTGAGTGAGTTATCCACGTGACACCCAGCGTATTCCAGGAGGTAAAATTCAGACCGTAAACATCTGCATCCAGACTGACTTGGTGATGTATACAGGTAAAAGAACATTCCGAATCGGGTACCTTTGCTTCACCGTCAACAAACCAAATCTTAACTTCAGGTTGGCCAAACTGCTCACAGAGGCCTCTAAAACCATCGCTTTTAAGAAAAGAGACCATTGACTGATGATCCTGCCAAATATAAAACGGAGCATAGCTGTTTACTGAGGTTTTATAATTCTCTGCATCCTTACGTGAATATAGGTATGCCTTAAAAACCAAGCCTGGATACCCATCTAACAGATATCCTTTTTCTCTTATTCGCGCTTCAATTTTTTCCATTGGATAATCAGCAGGGAGAACTATTTTATATTGCATTGCTATCATTTTACTTTCCCCGCTACGTCTTTCCATGAGAGGCCTGAAGAAAAAGACCAGTCTTCTGCCTCGTTAAATTGAAGAACCACCATAATATCTTCTTTACTAATGGCTGTATTTTCCTGAAGTTGTTCACACAGCGCTTTATACAAAGCTCGCTTTTGCTCATGGCTGCGCGGTTTTCCTGCGAAGATATGAAATAGAGCACCCAATTCGCTGCGCCCTTGGGTTAAACTTGGGTAGTATTGATTAAATACTTTCTGCTGTGGACTGTGAACATCGAACATTTGAAAACAATCTCCACGTGGCACGTCAAAATGTTTTTCTAAACACTGCTGTAGAATCTTTGAAATTTGATGTTGATAATTTTCAAATAACTCATTACTTACTGATATCCGTGTCAAAGGCATTAGTAAGTCCTCAAACTGTTAATATCATCTAAGCGCTCGATTGCTGAAGCCGTCACAGGCCAACCCGCATAAAAAGCCAAATGTGTCATTGCAGCACTCAACTCTTCTTTGCTGAGTCCATTATCTAATGCCCGTTCTAAATGCCCCGGTAATTGTTCCATTCGATTTAAGGCAACCAACGCGGTAACTGTTATCAAACTACGATCCCGCAGGCTCAGACTTTCATCACGCCAAACTTGTTCAAACAGTACCTTAGAGGTGAGTTGATAAAATTGAGGGGCAACTCTAGCAAACGTCGCCATTAAGTCTTTTTCTTTTGAGGTCATATGTTTTCCTTAGCTAATTGAGCTTACGAAACAATAATAAGTTGATCTTTTAATATAAAAAATCAAAACTATTTATAGTAACTGTTTTGATTTTCGGGATGATCGGTCATGCGTAATTTGGATTTGGATGCCTTGAGATGTTTTGTCTTAGGTATTGAGCTGGGGAGTTTTGCTCTTGCCGCAGAACGACTTAACCGATCACCTTCTGCTGCCAGTGCTCAGTTAAAAAAGCTTGAGCAGCAATGCAATACTCCATTAGTCGCTAAAATAGGCCGACATCTAGAGCCTACTGAAGCTGGAGAAATAGTTCTGGCTTATGCCCGACGTATGCTTCAGCTAAATGACGAAGTTCTGCGAAGGTTAATGGGAAATACACTTGAAGGAAAAGTCGCCTTTGGCTTACAAGAAGACTTCAGTGAGGTTCTGTTACCACAACTTTTAGGCGCATTTTCACGAACACACCCACAACTGCAATTGCAATCTGTCGTTGGCCGCCATCAAGAACTCATCAATGGTATCAAATCTGGTGAAGTAGATTTCTCATTAGGTTGGGAAGGAGAAAAAGCAGCACCATATAGTGAGTGTTTGGCAGAACTACCACTGCATTGGTATGGGCCGACAAACAAGCACTTGAAAGAATCCGTTCAGTCAGCCAAGCCCTTACCTTTAGTGATGCTCGATTCCGCATGTATGATAAGACAACAAGCAACAGAAGCACTGGATCACGAAGGCATCCCATGGAAAATCACTTTCGTTGGCCGAAGCTTAAGCAACTTATGGCGAGGAGTTGAGGCCGGGCTAGGTATTACTGTCCGCTCTTCTTTCAGTCATCCAGACAGCGTCAGCAAGTTGAATGGATTACCCAAACTTGGAAAACTTCGATTATGCCTTGATCGCAATCAATACCAGCTAGAGGAAGTTCAAGCTCAGCTATATGGTGAATTAAAAAAACAGCTTTTGCAGTATCTTGAAAAATAGATTTATAAATGACCAGACATTTTTCTAATTAGATACGCTCAGTCAAAAGCTAGTTTTGACCAATTTTGTTTTATGTGATCTAACTCGTTTCGGGGCAAAGGTGTGTTGCAGTTCTTAAATGGGGAAGTGTTTTCCTCATATTCCTCAACCAATGCAGCTAGCCTTTCAAGTTTACAAATTAGTCTGATATTTGCTCTATCGAAAGGTATTGAGGTTACTTACCTTGGCGAGATTTTTTAAAGTGCTCAATACCGTGTTGTATGCGACATTCAACACTTGTGCTGTTTCCCTAACTCCAGAGCTATTCATTGACATATCGACAATTTTTTCTTTTACATCTGGCTTGCGGGCTTCGTAAACTTAATCGAGTTGAAAGCCCTTTCGACACTCGATAGACCTGAAACGAGGAAAGCCAGAATGCCCTTTTCCATGTTCACGGACGGGCTCTGTTTTATTACAGAAACGACATTGAACTTGGATAGTAGCCATGAGTTAAAAAACATCAGAAATCAGGTGGCTATATTAACATCTATCAACCGATTTGAGTCATGACCAATGAAAGGATAGTTAGGTTTTTATTGCGTAAATTATCGGTAAGAATAGTGCATATAACAGGCAATAAGCCAGGTGTGTAGAATTATTCTATTTTAGGGATTTTGCTCTAAATCTAAATGAATCTTTGCATTTCAATTTCAATAAAGCTTAGTTATTGATCATGTTTCTGAGTATGTGAATCATTCTCAACTATGCACATGATTGCTCATTGTCTAGTTTGATTTGTGTAACGTCACTGCAGCACGTATTGAGCGTACTCGCTGATTGTCTGTGTTTTCGTGTTGACAGTTTGGTACTAGGTAAAATCAACAAGACTATGATTTCAAGGAACATTTTATGTTAAAGAAACTACTAAGTTGTTGTATCACCTCCGCGCTCTGTTTTCATTCTTCTCTCGCTTTTTCGCAACCCAATGAGATTGCGGACAGTGCAGAGTTACAACAAGCTCCCGACACATTGCCTGCCACATTAATGCTTGCACCGGACGACATCGCCATTGCAGATCGCTATATAGTGGTATTTCAACAACCGCAAATGATGGCGAGCAGCTCACCGGAATTCGAGCAATTCACGCAACAGTCTGTAGACCGCATGTCCGGTTTATATTCGATAAAAGTGGAGTCGGTTTTTGACCACTCGATAAGTGGATTTGTCGCTAACTTGAGTCCTGAGCAGCTACAAGATCTACGTTCTGATCCTCGTGTGGACTACATTGAGCAAGACAGAATCCTATCGCTTGACCCAATAGTCTCGGTAGATGCAAATCAAACCAATGCCATTTGGGGACTAGATCGAATCGACCAACGTAACTTGCCACTCGATAACAACTACAGTGCCAACTTTGATGGGACTGGGGTAACGGCTTATGTTATCGATACTGGTGTGAACAATGCACACGTTGAGTTTAGTGGGCGCTCGGTTTCTGGGTATGACTTTGTCGATAATGATGCAGATGCAAGTGACTGTAATGGACACGGTACACACGTTGCGGGCACCATTGGCGGCAGCTTGTATGGTGTTGCGAAAAACGTCAACCTTGTCGGCGTGAGAGTATTGAGCTGTACCGGATCGGGTTCTACGTCTGGTGTTATTGCCGGTGTGGACTGGGTGGCTGCGAACGCTTCCGGACCTTCAGTCGCCAACATGAGTTTAGGTGGCGGTCAATCTGTTGCTCTAGATAGCGCAGTGCAAAGTGCGGTTCAATCAGGTGTCAGCTTTATGCTAGCAGCAGGTAACTCCAACGCCGATGCATGTAACTACTCTCCAGCGCGCGTAGCTACAGGAGTGACTGTCGGTTCGACCACAAGCACGGATGCACGTTCGAGTTTTTCAAACTGGGGCAGTTGTGTGGACGTGTTTGCGCCAGGCTCACAAATCAAATCTGCGTGGTATGACGGTGGTTACAAAACCATTAGTGGTACATCGATGGCGACGCCACATGTGGCGGGTGTAGCAGCATTATATCTTCAAGAAAACAGTTCGTTATCTCCAAGCCAAGTAGAGGCCTTGATCGTTAGTCGCGCAACTAGCGGAAAGGTGACGGATACAAAAGGCAGCGTGAACAAGCTACTTTATAGCTTAACGGATGCTGATTGTGGCCAAGACTGTGGTGGCCCAGATCCAACACCGGATCCAGAAGGTAAGTTAACCTCGGGTGTGCCAGTGAGCGGTTTAAGTGGTTCAACTGGTCAAGTAGCGTATTACTATGTTGATGTCGAAGCTGGGCAGCGCTTAACCGTACAAATGTATGGTGGCAGTGGTGATGCAGACCTGTATCTCCGTTTTGGTGCAAAACCAGCACTGAACGCATGGGACTGCCGACCTTTCAAATACGGTAACAATGAAACATGTACGGTCAGCGCGACACAAAGTGGACGTTATCACGTCATGATTCAAGGTTACTCAAACTATAGCGGTGTCAGCATTCAAGCGAGCTACTAGTTATTATTTTCGTTATTGAAAGAGAACAAAGCCCACTTGTCGGTGGGCTTTGCTTTGGGAATACTGAGTTTAATAGGTGGCGTTCGACGCTATTCAAACGCACCGGCCTTTTTCTTCAAGAACTCAACTCGAAACGGCATCGAAGCTTTCTATTAGTACACCGCATAAGTCGGGTTCTCCAAGTCGTATACATCAAATAGGATGCGAACTTAATCTCCTCGAGCTAACTCTTTCTCCATCATAAATCTTGGCATGATGGCAAACCCAAGATGATACAAAACAAATTCTTTACTGTGACCGCGGTTCTCAATTGCAATTTTAGGCTGTGAGACAAACGCGTGACCTGACCTTGGCTGTTGATAATCGTGAACGATATAGTGGCTAATCCGAGAAGATTGTATCCACTCAAAACTCAGACCCTATACTGCACATGTTGATGGGCTGGCAACGGTAACATTGGATGAAATGGGCCTTGAACCACGCAAGATCATTATAAATGGGAACTATTAGGCAAAGAGACGCTCAAACGAGCTAAATTGGAATGAGGCAAAAACGTTACAAACCATACCGACACGCCTCTGGATATAAATGTTCGAGTCCTTTTCTATTAAATCATTAATAACCAAGGATATTGCAAAGAGAGTTGTGGACAGTTAGCAGTATCAGTAGGCTTGTGCTAGCCAGGGCGCCTGACATTGGGAGAGCACTAAACATAAACCTTGGATTCTGCTACCGTAAAGCCCATATTTAATTTGAGAGAGATGGATAATGAACGACAGTTGGGCTAACTTCTTTCCGTACTTTGCTGGAGCTTTTAAGCTTATTGTACTAGGTATTGGAGCCTACTTAGCTATTAAATGGCATTTTGATGAAGAGCGAAGAGTAAGGGAAGCCGAAGGCGTGGTATTCGATAAACCAAGCTTCAAGAAAAAGCTCGCAATGATGCTAACCTTCCCATTCCTTCTAGGTCTTCTAGTCCTTCTCGTTATTTATGCAACTAACTGGTTTCTCTACTGACGGAATTTATTGATACGATCAATGTTTAAGCTCTCAACGGGTTTGGAGCAAAAAAGAGTCAGCCTAACGGTCTGGCTCTTTTGATGAAAACACATGGTATCGTGGAATAACTAGGGAAGCTGTGGCAGGTTACACTCACTTACTCCTTAGGCAGGTGACCAGTTTCCTTCGCAAGCTTTTGCATCGCCTCGGCAAACGTTGTTGTCCCGCCTTTAGCTTTAACCTGTATTACCTTATACCCCATTTTTTCCAACGCTTGGCGCTCTGCCAAAACAGCTTTGTCATCTTGCTGGCTACCTTGAGCTGGCTGATGAATGTAACATCCCTCTAATTTACCATCTTCGACCAATTGGTGGTGTTTCAGTGCATCGATATCAAAATTCATAATAAGTCTTTCATTAAAAGTGGGAGTTTCTGTGGCTAGTTACATACGCTTCAAAGGCTTCACGACACTATCTAAGCCTTCAATTTTGAGCGCTAAACACAGCTTGAGCAAATCCCCTAGTTCGCCGCTTGGCCAGCCCTTTTTATCGAACCACAGTAAGTATTCTTCAGGTAGGTCGATTAACACTCGCCCTGCATATTTCCCAAATGGCATTTGCATTCTAGCGAGTTTAATGAGGTTTTCTTTTTCTAACATAAGTGACAAAGATTTTAGGTAACTCGTCCAAGAATATCACTGCCGCCCTCTCCTCACCAGCAAATCGCACTCACGTTTATTTTGGCGGCTTTGACTCGCTTTGTGCTAGAGTACGCGGCATAAAAAATGAGAACGAGAAAGCAATGAAGTCACCTTGTCGAGCAGCATGTAAAAATAACGCCGGAATATGCTCTGGTTGTCACCGAACGATGGATGAAATCATCCAATGGAAAGACAAAACCGATCTCCAACGAGATACGATTATCGAACAAATCGCAGGGGAAGATTCAACGCACAATTGTCCTGAGTGCGGGACTCAAGCCCATTGTGATATCGCCGCAGGCAAAGAAACCTGTTGGTGCTTTACTATTGAAACCCGTGATTTACCCAAGCCAAGCGCCAACCAGCTGTGTTTGTGCCGAAAATGTCTAGAAAAAAAGCCAGTCGCATAATACGACTGGCTTACTGTTCTGCGTTTTCTGACTGGTGTTTATTTAGCGGTTAAAGCGGGTGCTTCAAACTTAATACCATCCCACCCTGTTACCATAAAATTACGAATATTCTGGTGATCGCTATTCTCTGGATGCTGCAATACATCTTCACGATAAAAACGGCCAAAGCAGGCTAGTGTCGCTTCTTTGTCTAGGTTATTTAGCAAGCCGAAAGCGAAGATCTTACACGAACCGTTGTTCTCACCCGCGTTGTTTTGCGTCTCACCATTAACAAAAGCGGTTGGCTCAAACGTATAGTTATCTTCGATCACCGCCATCGTTGCTTCAAATTCGACCTGCTCTGGTGAAGCTGCCAATAAATCTAAAAACGATTTTAATTCCATTATTCCTCAATCCCTACTTCATCATTTTGATGACACATTAGTTTCATAAAAAGCCAATATAAGAGTCATCAATCATACATATATTCAGAGCCTTACCAAATCACACGTCATTCAGCGTTCCATCATTCCAATTGCGGAAATGGACAGAAGCATAAACCCCATGCTGATTGACAACGTATCGGATTGATAAGGAGATATCATGATCACCCCTTTAAAGGCAATCGGTGCACTCGCATTGTCATCACTTGCCATCGCGTGTTCATCACAACCCGAAGATACCGTTGCTTCATTCGCTACACAATGCAAACCGACCACTGCGCCCGTTGCTGGGGAAACGTCAATTCAAGGGTTAACGTTTATCGGGACATCCGTTGCTGATGCCCCATTCGACACATCGGCAGCTGAAATCGTCAGTTATGACGCCTGTACGGATAAGCTCTATGTGGTCAATGCTGAAGCAAAACGTGTCGATGTACTTTCTATGGATGACAACGGCGTACCAACGCAAACCGCATTCATTGATCTCAACAGTGCTGGCGAAGCAGCTGGCGTTGAAATTGGCGCTGCAAACAGTGTCGCTGTATTCAATGGTTTGGTCGCGGTTGCGATTGAAAACAGTAATAAACAAGCGAATGGTATTGTTGGTTTGTACCGCTCCGACGATTTGTCATTAGTCATGACGTTTCCAACAGGCGCATTGCCAGACATGGTAGGCTTCTCGAAAGATGGCCGATATATCGCAACCGCTAATGAGGGCGAACCAAACAGCGATTACAGCGTCGATCCTGAAGGTAGCGTCACTTTGATCGATCTGAACCTTGGCGTTGCTCAAGCAGAAGTGACACAAATTGGCTTTAACGAGTTTGATGGTTCACGAAAAGCAGATCTCCCAATGAATGTGCGTATTTCGGGGCCAAACGCCACTATCGCTCAAGATCTAGAGCCTGAATACCTCACTTTTGCAGATAACGGTAAAATCTATGTCGCGCTACAAGAAAATAACGCCATGGCAATCGTCAATCCAGTGAGCAAATCGGTAGAAAAAATTGTTGGCTTAGGTGAGAAGTCTTGGTCGGACGCTAAACTCGATGCATCTAACAAAGACAAAATTATTGGAAACTTGAAAAGCTACCCACAACTGGTTGGCTTATTTATGCCTGACACCATCGACAGCTACTCAGTGAATGGGAGTACTTACATCGTATCCGCAAATGAAGGCGACGGGCGTGAGTACGGATTCAAAACCACTCAAGAACTGTGCGACAAAGCTGGCTTTATGTGGGATGAAGACGATTACCTTGGTACAGATGAATACACATCTGAGCAAGGGAGCTGTTTAAGCCATATTGATGAAGTGCGCGGTAAGAAGCTGAAAGTAGCAGCAGAACACCCATTGGCAGAGGCACTAAAAGACAACAAACAACTCGCGCGTTTAAAAGTGATTAAGTCGGCACAAACGCTTTCTGCACAAGATAAGGTTCAAGCATTTGGCGCACGTTCATTCTCGATTTGGGATGAAAACGGCAAGTTGGTGTTCGATAGTGGTGACGATTTCGCGACCATCGCGCTGCTGAATGAAGGTAAAAACTTCAACAGTACCAACGATAACAATCACAGTGGCGATGACCGAAGTGATGATAAAGGCATTGAGCCAGAGGCGATTGAAGTAGCACAAATTAACGGTCGTCATTACGTGTTCATCGGCTTGGAGCGTCAAGGCGGTATCATGATTTATGACATTACCGATCCGAAACAAGCGCAGTTCCTACATTACGTAAACCGTCGTGATTACAATCAGCCAGTGTGTACAGAAGTCGAAGATGGTGAATGCGCGAACGGCACATACAATCCAAAAGCAGGCGATTTAGGCCCAGAATCCATCAATTACTTTACCCGTAGTGGTGGTCATTTTATCGCTGTTGGCAATGAGGTATCGGGCACGACATCCGTATTCCGAATCAATCTATAAAGTAATGTAAAAGTCATTTAGAACCAAAACGCCCGACGTAAGCCGGGCGTTTTTTGTATGAGGTAATGTCCTACTCTGCCGATGCTAGCGCGTCACATTTTGATGCGCAGATAAAATCGTTCTTATGCAGACCTTTGATCGAGTGACTCCACCAAGTTACGGTGACCTTACCCCACTCCAACAAAATAGAAGGATGGTGGAACTCATCTTCTGCCAGTTCCGCGATTTTGTTACTGAAAGCCCATGCTTGTTTGAAGTTCTTAAATTTATACACCTTTTCTAGTTGAGGTATGTCTTCTCTTTCAATGATCTGCCAATCAGACAATTGCAGCAGCAGAGATTGTTGTTCTTCTTTGCTTAGTGCAATGGCATCGATACTACAAGCTTCGCATTTTTGTTCATTCAACATGAGCAGGTTCCTTTGGTTCAAAAAGTGGAGGAAGCAGTCCAGCTTCAATCGCTAGATCGGCTTGTTTCAATAAATTTAACTGACTGATTTTAAAGAGCTGAGAAAAGTCATCAATCACGTAGTACTTCGGTTGCATGATGTCGATACGATAAGGCGTTCTCAGCACAGTTTGTAATTCAAATGGGTCGCGAATTGCTACATCACTCTCGAATGCGTAGAGGGTTTCGCCAGGAGATGAGAGAATACCACCACCGTAAATTTTGGTTTTGTCCCCTTCTTTCACCAAGCCAAACTCTACGGTAAACCAGTAGAGGCGAGCGAGATAGGCTCTTTGTTTTGGGGTAGCGGCTTGCCCTAGTTGACCATAATGTTCGGTAAATGCAGCAAAATCTGGGTTGGTTAACATCGCACAATGACCAAATATTTCATGGAAGAAATCCGGCTCTTGCAAGTAATCGAACTCTTCTCTGGTACGCAAGAATGTGGCGACGGGAAAGCGCTTATTACCGAGCAGATTAAAAAAACGGTCGAAGTCAATAAGCGCAGGAACGGGCTCCACTTGCCAACCTGTTGTCTCCATCAGGACACGATTAATTTCTGGCAATTGAGGAACGCGGTCTTGAGGTAAATCAAGCAGCGTTAAACCGTGTAAATAAGCCTTACAAGCTCTGTTTTGGATCACACCCATTTGTCGTGTTACCAAATCTCGCCAAATGGCGTCTTCTTCACGGCTCCATTCAACCCTGCCTTCCTGGTTTACGGGTTTAGAACGATACTGAGTCATGGCACATCTCCATTAACAAATCCTTTACATTAAGCCTATCTTCAGTCTTAAGAGCTTCCAATCCCTACACGATTTTCTCAGTATCAATCCGATGTAACATATTGTTTACAACACGTCGTAACTGCATGATTTTTATGACACGATATAATATCTAGCTTGTTTGACTTTATCGTGTATTCCTCTCAAACTAAAATCTGTTACCACTTTGTTATAGAGGGACCTATGCGCGAGAGCAGCAAAGTATGGCAACCGAGCGAAAGTCGTATCGAAGAAGCCAACATCACACAGTTTATTGAACACATTAATCGACAAGGAAATACCATTGAAAACTTCGCCGATCTGCATCAATGGTCGCTCGATCATGTGGAAAAATTTTGGCAAGAAGTCTGGTTATTCTGCGACGTCATTGGTACTCAAGGAGAGACTGTAAAGGAGCAAGCAGAAAGTCGCTGGCAGCAACCCGTCGAAAATAGGGACATGAAATGGTTCCCAAACGCACAAATTAACTACGCAGAAAACTTGCTAACCTACGCGTGCCACCAACCCGATGATCTCGCGATTTGGTTTGAAAATGAACGTGAAGAAAAGCAAACCTACACATGGAAACAATTGTGTGAAGAAGTTTCGAGTGTCCAGCAATGGTTGAAAGAATGTGGAATCAAGCAAGGTGATGTCGTCGCTGGCTATTTGCCTCACTTACCTCAAACGGTGATAGCCATGTTAGCAACCACCAGTTTAGGGGCAACCTGGACTTCTACCTCACCTGATTTTGGCGTTGAAAGCGTTTTGGAGCGCTTTGGTCAAGTGAAACCTAAAATCCTGTTTACTTGTGATGGCTATACATTCAATGGCAAAACTTTCGATATGTCTGAGAAAAACCAGCATATTGCGGATCATCTTGATGGTCTTAAACAGGTTTGCCAAATTAGCTACCTTAAACCACACATTTTTGAATGCGACGTCTGCACTCAAGATTGGCAAAACGTCCTGAATCAATACACACCCGAAGCGCTGACTTTTACTCGCGTTAATTTAAACGATCCGCTATTTGTGCTCTATTCTTCAGGCACGACAGGCAAACCGAAATGCATCGTTCATTCCGTCGGCGGAACAGTGCTTAACCATTTGAAAGAGCACCAACTGCATTGCGACATCCAACCTAACGACAGAGTGTTTTATTACACGACCTGCGGCTGGATGATGTGGAACTGGCACGTTTCTTCACTCGCGAGCGGCGCATGTTTAGTAATTTTTGATGGTAGCCCTGTTTATCCCGCTCATAACGTGCTTTGGGACCTCGCTGAACAAGCCGAAGTGACGCTGTTTGGAACTTCGGCGAAATACCTAGAGGCATTGGAAAAAGTTTCTTTTTCTCCGCCGAAAAGTGATGCATTTCCAAGTCTGAAAACCATTTGCTCAACGGGCTCAGTTCTGTATCCAGAACAGTTTGATTATGTCTATCAGCACATTAAAGAAGATGTCCACCTCGCATCGATCTCAGGCGGGACAGACATTTGTGGCTGCTTTGTGTTAGGCAACCCTATTTCTCCCGTTTATCGAGGAGAGTGCCAATCAGCGGGATTAGGGGTCGATGTCAGAGTCTTTAACCCGCAAGGTAATAGCGTAATCGGAGAGCGCGGTGAGTTGGTTTGTGCCAATTCATTGCCCAACTTCCCCGCTGGCTTTTGGAACGACACCGGGGAGAGATATCATCGTGCTTATTGGGATAAGTTCGACAATATTTGGCACCACGGCGACGATGTTGAACAAACCAGCGTTGGTGGATACGTGTTTTATGGTCGAAGTGATACCACGTTGAATCCCGGTGGCGTAAGAATCGGCACAGCCGAAATCTATCAGCAAGTGAACAGTATAGACGGTATTCTAGATTCCATCGCAGTAGGAAAAGAAGTCGATCGAAACGAACAAATATGGCTGTTTGTCCAATTAATGAAAGGGATAGAGCTCAACGACGAGATGATCGCCTCCATCAAAGCACAGCTAAAGTCTGCATGTTCTCCAAGGCATGTACCTAGTGCAATTTACGCAATAAGCGATATACCTAAGACCCGTTCGGGAAAATTGGTTGAGTTAGCCGTTAAGCAAGTCGTTAACAATCGGAGCGTAGAAAATTTAGGCGCAATAGCCAACCCTGAAGTGTTGGAGGAGATACGCAGGATAGTCGCCCAAAAATAACCTCAGAACACTTGATTGTTAGAGAACCACTTTGCTTGCGTCCGCAGCGATAGGTGAAGAACAAGTGAGGTTAACTTGGGACATCCCCTCAACCGATAAGAAAAAAGCGAGCTAGGTAGCTCGCTTTTATCATGTGGTGTTCTTTATTCAGTATTAACGGCGACCAAGCCCCATTAATACCGGCATTGTTTTACCGTCAGATGTAATGTCAAAAACGTGTTGCGATTCAACTTCAGTAAAACCTGCATCTTTCAAAGCGCGTTCAGACTTCGCCAGGGTAAAACCGTCTTGTTCAGATTCTGCAATCCAATCAAAATGAACAAAGTAACCGCCGTGGTTAAGTAAAGAATGCGAGATTTTTAATGACGCGTCTAAGTCTTCCACAAACGCTAAAACTGACGATGCAACTACTAGGTCAAACTGTCCACGAAACGCTGGATGCTGAGCGACCAAGCCGCGAGACAATGCATCTACGACAGGTTCTACATTGGCAAGCTCTTTTTTATCGAGTTCTTCAATCATGGCTTCCGATGCGTCTAATGCTACGATGTCTTTAACCATCGGTGACAATCGTTGACTTAACTGCCCTGTTCCGCATCCAAAATCTAGTACTTTAATGCCATCAAGCTGAGTTAGCTGTTGTAACTGCTCAAACACCGACTGCGCAAATTGCTCTGTTGCTGGATTTGATTCCCAGTTTTTTGCTAAGCCGTCCCAATCTTGTGCCATCGTGGCCTCCATGTTCACTTTTTGTAACCCACATAGATTACCGCAAAACCGTTAAAAGACCATAGACTTATCTGGCGGATTCGCGTTTTTTTCGATAATCTTTCACGGCTTTGGGAGCACATCTGCATAATACCCAAATTATTTGAATTCATTTATTGGTTGTGTCAAATCATGAACTTAACTCAAGTAGAAGCCTTCTGCACCATCGCTGAGTGTGGTTCTGTTTCTGAAGCAGCAAGGCAACTCGATTGTAATCGCACCAAACTCAGTATGTCGATTAAGGCTTTAGAGAAAGATCTCAACGTTGAGTTGTTTACCCGAACTGGCAACCAGCTCACCCTCTCTGAAGCTGGGAAAGCCATTTACAAAGATTGCGAACACCTACTTATCATCGCACAGCGGATAAGAAAAACCTGTGCTCAAATCTCTGAAGGTTTTAACGCGGAAGTTTGGGTAGCACGTGACGACTCCTTACCTGATGATCTCTGGCAGGAGCTTTCTCATACACTGAATAACCGCTTCCCTTCCACAACCTTCAACTTAATCTTGGCATCCAGTGGCGACTTAGCCAACTTAGTCAGTACCCACCAAGTGGATTTTGCCTTTGGTGTTGATTATGAGCGCGTCGACGATCCTCGTATCGTGTATAACCCGCTAGGCAAGATACGTATGATGTCAGTATGCAGTGCAGAACATCGCCTAAGTAAGATGCGCCGAGTCTCAGACGAAGATCTGCGCAGCCAGATGCAAGCGTTGATGGTGTACCTAAATGAGAAAGACAACCCTGAACTGCAGCCTTTCTCGACTCGATACATTGGCTTTTCGAGTTTTGACTACATGCTCAACACCATCTTAGAAGAAGACGCTTGGGGTGTACTGCCAGAACCATTAATCCGCCATTACCTTCGCCAGCAAAAGCTCGCCGTTATCAAGCATACATACGGATTGACACAAGAAGACTACTGTATGTTTTCACCTAACGGTCAAACTGAGCACCCAGCAATGACATGGTTAGCGGATAAATTGAGCGAGTATTTATTTGACTTCTAAACATTTTATCAGTGAGCGCCAATTTTATTGGCACCAAGATCATGTAGCAAGTCATTGTTTTATAAGAACATAAACAAAAACGCAACTTTTTAGATTAGAACCTGCTCACTTAGTGGTTGCCTAAATTACCTTATGCGAGAAGAATAGTAAGGTATTAAAATTTAAAGGCATCTTTTATGTGTGACAGGACAAGCAAAAACGAAAACCGTATTCTAACCATTTCAGCCCTTTTAGCATCTGGGTTCGCTGCTGGTGGTATGGTACTTGGCTTGCTTGTAGGATCAATTGTCATCGTTTTTGACGGTGTTTACTCTTTGGTCAGCTTACTGTTAACTTTATTGTCACTGGCCGCTTCCTACTATATTAACAAGCCCTCAAAATCTGTATTCCCATTTGGAAAAGCGGTCTTAGAGCCAATCGTTATTGCGATAAAAGCGGCTGTCATTTTAGTGGTTGTAAGCTTTTCTCTTTACTCTGCAATTTCAGCATTGATGTCCGGAGGCCGTGAAGTCGATGCTGAAATTGCCACTCTATTCGGCATCGTAAACGTCATCGGTTGTGGTTACGCTTGGTGGTTTATGGCTAAACGCAGCCGTCGCTTCTCATCAGGCTTGATTGAAGCAGAGAAAAAACAGTGGCAGATGGATACGCTATTAAGTGTGGCAGTGACGGTAGGATTTGTTGCAGCTTGGGCTGTATCACTAACGCCATTCGCTGAATATGCGGTTTATGCCGATCCTATGATGATGGTGCTAATGGGCTTCTACTTTCTGAAAGTTCCTTTTGATATGTTGGTTGGTGCACTACGTGAGCTACTAATGATGACACCAAGCAAAGAGCTATGTCAGGTCGTTGGCAATGATGTACTAGAGATAGAAAAAACATCTGACCACCAGCTAAAGTTAGCGGGTATCACTAAAGTGGGCCAAGAGCTTCGCATTAACATCGATTTGCACGTCGATGACGACACCATCGCATTAGATAAATTGGAACAAACTCATACTCAGTTAACGAAACGTCTGTCGAAGCACAGATTCAAACTGCAACTCCATTTAAACGTCGCAAACTGTTAGAACACGAAAGAAAAAAGCTCCCTCGGTCGGGAGCTTTTTTCTTTCTGTCATTTGAGCATACAGCGCAAAGATAAAATCAGATAATTTTGGTTTAACCTGCAGCTTCACGCTTCTCCTTGGTGACAACCCAGCAAAGCAAAGAGCCCACCGTAACCATCACAACCCCCTGCCAAAAGCTCGGGCTCAACGTCACACCAAGAATAATGGAAGAAAATAGCGCAGAGAAAATGGGCGTAAAGTAAGAAAGTGTCGCAAGAAAGACCATGTTTCCGCCAACAATCGCGATGTTCCACAAACCATAACCACCAGCCATCAACGCCGCAGAAGCAAAAAGGTAGCCCATTGCTTCCCATGAAAAAGTCATCTCTGGCTCATCAGCAAACGCATATTTCACCCATAGCGAAACAGCAGTAGCAATGAAAAACAACGTAATCGCGTTATGTTTGGATTGCTGCCTTTGGGTTAAATTACAATAAAAGGCCCATATAACTGCTCCTGCGAAAGCCATAAAGTACACCAAAGGGTTACTACTGACATTGGACATAATCTGAGTAACGGATAAGCCATTCTCACCACTCACCGTCCACGCGACTCCGATAAACGCCAGCGCAACCGCTGGATAAAGCAGCAAGTTTGTTTTTTTGTTACTGCCTAAAACCGCAAACAAAACGGTGAGTGCTGGCCAAAGGTAATTGACAATCGACACTTCAATAGCCTGCGCACGCGAGTTGGAATATCCCAGAGATAAAGCGAGAAATATTTCATAACAAACGAACATCGCGCCACCAAGCACGAGATATTTTGGAGAAAAATACGATAACTTCGGAATGCCAACTACGATAAGAAGGAAAATAGAACTGAGAGAGTACAACATGGCCGCCCCGCCCACGGGACCTAAGCTCTCCGTAACCAACCTGGCAATGCCAAGTAAGCAACTCCAAGAGAGGATGGCGATACAACCATAAAGTGTGAAACGAAATTGCACTGATTTCATGTGACCTACCACTCACGAATGCCAAAGGAAACATCAGCTTAACTCAAAAATGATCAGGTTCAACGTACTGTTTTATAAAAATCAGTATAAAAATCACTCCATTACGCAGTTGGAGTCGATATGAAACATTTTCTGCCCTCGAGTGTTATGCTTACACCTTTTGTTGTGCGCTACTATGATGAAGAAGACGACGATAGCGAAATCGCCGAAACTGATTCGAGCACTCAGCATCTAAAAGAAACAGAGCAACAAACGGAAACCTCAGACTAAAGGAATTCTCAAATGAAAAAAGTCGCAGTTATCTTCAGTGGTTCAGGTGTTTACGATGGCACAGAACTGCATGAAGCCGTATTAGCACTCCATGCCATTGAAAAAGAAGGCGCATCATGGCATTGCTTTGCTCCTAACATCGATCAATTACACGTGATTAATCATCTAACTGGCGAAGAGATGGACGAAACACGAAATGTGTTGGTGGAATCTGCACGCCTTGCACGTGGCAATATTGATGATGTTGCAAGATTGAACCCAGATGAGTTTGATGCCCTACTCTTACCTGGCGGTTTTGGTGCCGCTAAAAATCTCACTGACTTCGCAGTATCAGGGGCTGAGTGCTCGATTAATACACACGTAGCTCAAGCATGTCGCGCATTCGCTCATGCGAAAAAGCCAGCAGGTTATCTGTGTATTTCACCTGTCATTATTCCGATGATTTATGAGCATGGCGTGAAAGGAACCGTAGGCAACGATGAAGCGATCTCGATAGCATTTAATCAAATGGGCGGTGAACACATCACTTGCTCTGTCGAGGATATCGTTTTTGATGAAACACACCTCGTTCTATCAACCCCAGCTTATATGTTGGCAGAGAATATCTCTCAAGCGGCATCAGGTATCGAAAAGTTAGTATCAAAGCTGATTGATATTGCCTAATTATTGATAGATAACTTATAAACCTACCTCCCATCCCCATTGATAGTTAAGTTATTAATGGGGATTTTTTATACTTTAGTCTAATTTAGAGATATATCCGTATTAGATATCAATTTTTGCCAATCGATTGCGTCACTGGTTTCATATTTGTTCTACTTTATATCTGTGTTGCACCTATACGCTGTGCAACAAGATCACTGTCACAGTTTTTCTCTTGCAAATACCTCTAAATAGGTAAACTTGCTTCAGATCAACTTCAATCTGGAAACGAGTGTGCGACAGTAAATGGCAAATTAAGAAAGATTATTAAAAATAACGACGGAGCTATCCAATATGACAAGTGCATTTTTTATCCCTACGGTAAACCTAATGGGCGCTGGTTGTTTAAAAGACGCAGCAGACAGCATCCAATCTCAAGGCTTTAAAAAAGGTTTGATCGTTACGGATAAGATCCTTAACCAAATCGGTGTAGTCAAACAAGTTCAAGACCTTCTCACTGAACGCGACGTAGCAACCGTTGTGTACGATGGCACTCAACCAAACCCTACTATCACCAACGTTAATGATGGCTTAGCTTTACTAAAAGAAAACGAATGTGACTTCGTTATCTCACTCGGAGGCGGCTCACCGCACGATTGTGCAAAAGGTATCGCTTTAGTGGCGTCAAACGGCGGCAAGATCGGCGATTACGAAGGCGTTGACCAATCCGCAAAACCAATGCTGCCTCTCGTATCAATCAACACAACGGCTGGTACTGCTTCTGAAATGACGCGTTTCTGCATCATCACAGATGAAGAGCGCCACATTAAGATGGCGATTGTGGACAAACACACAACACCATTGATGTCAGTGAATGATCCTGAATTGATGCTTGCTAAACCTGCGTCTCTTACTGCCGCAACAGGTATGGATGCGCTAACACATGCGATTGAAGCTTACGTATCTATCGCTGCGACACCAATCACTGACGCGGTAGCAATCAAAGCAATTGAACTGATTCAAGCTCACCTTCGCACAGCAGTGAAAAACGGTGAAAACCTTGAAGCTCGCGAGCAAATGGCATACGCACAGTTCATGGCAGGTATGGCATTCAACAACGCATCTCTTGGTTACGTTCACGCAATGGCGCACCAACTAGGCGGCTTCTACGACCTACCACACGGTGTATGTAACGCAATTCTTCTACCTCACGTACAACGTTACAATGCGCAAGTATGTCCAGAGCGTTTACGTGACGTTGCTAAAGCAATGGGTGTTGATGTTGAAGGTATGTCAGCAGAGCAAGGTGCTGCGGCGGCCATTGATGCTATCGTTGAGCTTGCTAAAGATGTCGGCATCCCATCAGGCATTAAAGAGCTTGGTGCGAAGCTAGAAGATATCCCAACCCTAGCGGACAACGCGCTAAAAGACGCTTGTGGTTTCACTAACCCGAAACAAGCAACGCACGAAGAGATCTCTAAGATCTTCGAAGAAGCGATGTAGGCTCGCTAAGTAAACAATTCTCTAGTCTTAATTCAATCCCCGATCTCGTATTGGGGATTTTTTATGTTCGCATACCCTGCCAAACGTCCTCTTTTAGTGTTAGTTTTTAAGTATCTTGGATTCATATTGGAAGGAACCATGAGAACGATCACTGCGACCCTACTCGCTTGCCTAGCTTTTTCTATTGATGCTGCGGAATATCGTGCCAATGAGGTTGCCAATGGGTTTCAAATCCCATGGGGAATTGAATTTCTCGATAAACAACAAATGATCGTGAATGAAAAAAACGGCACCGTTTCATTACTTAATATTGCTTCGGGAAAACAACAAACCCTCTTCAAAGTACCGAATGTGAACACCAGTGGGCAAGCTGGTTTATTAGATGTAGCTCTAGTGCCGAATACCGCTCCACAAAATCCACAACTTTTCTTTACTTACAGCAAACGTACCGATAAAGGAAATACTGTGGCCTTAGCGACCGCACAATTGAAAAACAATCAACTTGTGGATTGGAAAGACGTCTTTGTCGCCGACGCAATCACGGACACCAGCCGTCATTACGGCAGCCGTATTGCGTTTATCGATGATAAGGTTTACTTCTCAATTGGGGACCGTGGCGAACGTGATAATGGGCAAGACACTCAAACCCATGCAGGCACTATTCTTCGCCTCAACCTTGATGGCTCGGTACCACAAGATAATCCATTCAAGACTTCTGAGGCTCGCCCTGAAATATGGAGTTACGGGCACCGTAACCCACAAGGCATGTTTTACGACGAAGCAACAAAACAGCTTTGGTCGATTGAGCATGGCCCTCGTGGTGGTGATGAAATCAACCTGATTAGGAAAGGTGCAAACTACGGCTGGGCAAAAGTCTCTCAGGGTAAAGAGTATTGGGGACCGTTAGACGTTGGAGAAGCGAAAAGCTTACCGAATATGGAAGACCCAAAGTTGGTTTATATTCCGTCTATCGCGCCAAGCAATATGGTGGTGTATCGTGGTGATAAGTACCCAGAGTTGGATGGAAAAATCCTCGCCGGAGCCTTGAAGCTGGCGCACATCAACGTGGTTTCTATTGAGAATGGCAAGCTCACCGAATCAAAAAGATTGATGGAGAATCTTGGCGAGCGAGTCAGAGATATCACCATCAGTCCGGATGGCTATGTCTATTTTTCAACAGATACAGGCAAAATTTTCCGTCTTGAAGAGAAGTAATCAAACACCAACATCATTGAGACTATTTAATTTGTGACGTATCAGTGATTTATTTTCGTACAAGTAACACGTTTGAATCTAAAATTAACAATAACCTTTTGTTTTTAGAAAGATAGCTTGGTTTAAGTCGTACGAGGTCATCATGGTTCCTTTTCCATTAAAACTTGAAAGAGTCAAAGCCGTTATTTTCGACTTAGACAATACACTCGTCAGCTCCGATATGAACTTCAAAGATCTTCGTCAGCAACTAGGCTGTCCACAAAACGAAGATTTATTGGATTTTGTTGATAAGCTTGACCATCCACATCAGAGAGAGCATGCCCATAATGTTATCTTTGATCATGAAATTTCTGATGCTGAGCAATCATCTCCGATGCTGGGTTGCCACGAGCTTTTGGCATACTTACATCAGCATAAAGTTAAAACCGCGATAGTAACGCGCAACTGTTTGATCGCTACGCAGCGTAAGTTGGAACATAACCGAATTGATGTTGAACATGTCCTCACTCGTGAATGCTACCCAGCAAAACCTGATCCTTTATCGCTCCAAGTCCTAGCCAAAGAGTGGCGATTAATGCCAGATGAAGTACTTTATGTGGGCGATTTCCTTTATGACCTACAAGCCGCATACAACGCCCAAATGCCATCCTGCCTTGTTCACCACAATACGACTGCACAATTCCACGACTCCGCCTCTCTTGCTGTAACAGAGCTGACCGATTTACTCGAACATTTTCAGTCTTTTAAGCACATTCACGACTAACTAGGCACTTTCATAAACAAAAGGAGCACTCGCGTGCTCCTTTGACTTATTCCCGATTTATTTATGCGCCCCCAAGTGAGTGCTCGGGTGATGCGTCGCTTAGCCTTGTAGGTAAGCGTTAAGCATCCACATTAATTTTTCTTGCTCACGGATGTAGTCACCCATCAATGCCGCGGTACCTTCGTCACCTGCTTCACCCGCGTTTTGTAGAATCTCACGCTGTTTTAGAAGTAGAACGCTAAAGCCTTGAACCAGACCTTGTACACACTCCTTACCAGAAGTCGCGTTTTGATGTTCTTTAATTTCACTTGCTTCCAAGTAGTGGCTGAATGCGTGCGCTGGTGTATGACCCAAGGTAAGAATACGCTCTGCAAGCTCATCGATTTTGGTTTGTAGATCCGTATAGATCTCTTCAAATTTTACGTGCAGTTCGAAGAATTGCTGACCTTTGATGTTCCAGTGGTAACCGCGAGAGTTCATGTACAACACTTGGTAATGTGCTAGCAGTTGATTTAGCTGTTGAGCTAGTTGTGCTGATTGTTCGCTGTCTAGACCAATTAGGTTTACTTGTTTGTTCATAATCTTGCTCCTAGAAGGATGATACCAATCGTAGTAACGAACGATTCTCTTACTGAGATTGGTATAAAGTTTAAAAATTCTTTTGCAGTATTTGCTGCCGATGGAGTCATATTACGACTCCACCTCGGTGAAGAGAATTTGGTTTTAGCTATGATTTAAATAGCTAAATCCAATGAGCAAGTAGACGAATATCGGCGTATCATCCAACAAAAAGCCCCAACCCTTTTTGTGTGAAAAGGATTGGGGCTTTTTTACGATTTGGTTAACGCTCAAAATTCGATGAACAGATGTAAACCTCATCTACGCCGTTTTGAAAGTTGCCATCTGTTGATTAAGCTCGGTAACTTGCTCTTTTACTTGCAATGATGTCTCTGATGCACGTTGGCTGTTATTCGAAACCTCATCCACTGATTGAGTAATATCGGACATCAATCCAGTGATCGAACTAGTCGCATGAGATTGCTGCTCTGCCGCTGCCGCAAGTTCTGCCATTTGTTCATTCAAAGAGCCAATTTGCTCAGTAGTAACAAGCAAACGAGTTACCGCTTTTTCAATGTGCTCCGCGCCCTGCTCCGCAAGTGATTGGCTGTGTTCAATTTCCTCAACTACCGAATTAGTCGAGCGTTGAATCGCATTGATGATGCCGTTGATTTCTGTCGTCGATTGAGTAGTGCGAGTCGCCAACATACGCACTTCGTCCGCCACCACCGCAAAGCCTCGTCCTTGGTCGCCCGCACGCGCCGCTTCTATCGCGGCATTCAATGCCAGTAAGTTAGTTTGCTCTGCCAAGCCTTCAATCACTTCAGTCACTCGACCAATGGCTTCGCTCTCTTTGCTTAACTGCGTCACTTGCGTACTCGCGGTTTCAATGCTGCCATGTAAGCTTTCCATAGTGACTTTGTTTTGCTCTAAAGCATCACGACCTTGTTCAATCTCACCTTTTGAATCAGAAAGCTTCTGCACTGATTGATTGGCTTGATCTAGGGTGTTACGCGCGGCTAAAGCGATTTCATCCAATTGGCTTCCCATTTCAACAATGCTGGTTTGTTGCTGTTCTACATTCGATGAAGTGACTTGTGCCGATTCCAACAAAGCACCCATGCTGGTATCCACTTGATGCGCTTTCTCGCTCACCCCTGCCACGATGCTCGCTAACGATTGGTTCATGCGGTTAATCGAATCGGTAAGGTCTGCCAATTCATCTTTCCCAGCAACAGTGAGCGGAGGCTGAGAAACGTCCCCTGAAGCGATCGTCTTTGCACGCTCCGATAAGTTTTTCACTCGGCGACCAATGGTGTTGCCCATGTATTTTGAAATCGCTATCGCGGCAAACAAAACCAATACCGCTGCAATCAGCATGGTGGTGAGTACGTTTTTGATCGACTGATTAATGCCCTGTCCGCTTTGATCTGCACGACTTTGTTGAGCCAATACGATCGTTTCTAAACTTTGGTCTAGGGCATCCGCTGCTGGCAACAGTTCGTTCGCCATCAACAAGTTTGATTCATTCCACTCTGGTGACTGACGCAATGCAATCACCTGCTCTGCCAAAGGAAAGTACAGCTGCTGCATTTCTTTAAACAGTGACCACAATGATTGGTCGTTATCAGTAAGCCTGTCGAGTTTGCCGTCGATTTCCGCCACAGACTGATTGTGGTACTTAATCAAGTCGTGGTATTTGTCCAGATGATCTTGCTGGCCGTACAACAGGAAGTCTCGCAAGGCGGACAGAGCATTAGCGAGCGAGGTATAGCTGTCGGCGTAGACTTTAAACAGACGTTTTCTGTCTCCACCAAATGGGTTTCCTGACTCTTCATTGATTAAGCTTTGAAGCTGATCAAGTGCCACTTCTGCAATGGGTGCCGCTTCGTTAATAAAGAGGTTGTGCGCGGGTAAGTTCTCATCACTGTGGCTAAGTTTAATCAGCTTGTTCAAAGAGACTTTTACCGCGTCCCACTGGCTTTGAGTCGCTTGAAAATCCTGTTCAGAGATCAAAGCCTGCAACGTTGGAAGCGACTCGTCTGTAGATGCCATGATATTGCGTACGTCCTCACTCAGACGTGCGCTCGCCTCTTCATCGCCACCTAGCAACATGTAGGCTCGAATAGAAGACAGCGACGCTTGAACGGACTGTTGGATACCGCGACTGGTGTCGACGGTCGGTAAATCGGATTTAAGTAACGAAGAGGCGTATTGCTCTACAGTAGTGACGTTGCGATACGTGAATACCGCTGATGCCATAAAAAGTACGGCTAGCAGCACAAAACTGAGCTGCAACTTCCCTGATATCGTAAGGTTCATCCATAAACTCCTGACAACGATGAGCCTTAAATATAACGATGTTTATAAAAATGTTAAATGCTTGTATCAAAAACAACTTCAGAACAAGGCATTATTTGTGATTGATTGCATTATTTAGGGATAGCAGCTAAATGAAAGGCGTCTCTAGTAACTATACCGGATATTAGCAAACACCAAAGTTGCAGGTGTTTCTCCAAATAAGCTGCCGTCCGTACCGTTAAAATGTTGAACTACAGTTAGCAGTTGCCAATTATCACTGAGTGAATAGCTGCTGGATAATCCAGCAAAGTAAGAGCCATCATCATAGTAACTAGCCGATAAGGTGACGCGGTTGAGCGCCGTTAAGTCGAAGCTAGCATCGGCATAAACAGTATGCTCCGTGAAGCTCAAGGTTTTCGCAGAGAGAGGGAGGTTTAGGTAAGTTAATGCGCTGCTCGCTGGCTTTGGTTCAGAAATAAACAACCAAGCACCTCTCACCATCCAGTTACGCACACCACCAAAACTGTAGTCTGATTCCAAACTAGCGACTGTCGTATCCTCAGTAGGCTGACCTTGACGCTCTGTATCAATAGGATCAAACCAGCTTAACTCGCCTCGAAACCCGGCTTGATAGATATCAGTCGCGAACCCTGCTCCAAGAACATAGTCTTGCCGAGATCGACCCGCAATGATTTGATAGTCCCAACCAGAAACGTTGGAGAAATATCGTAGTGACGTGCTGTTTTCTTTAGACTGCTTTGACGGAGAGAAAGCGAGATCTAACCCATCGGCAAACCCAAGTTTTTTACTCACCATGACAGCGTCGGTGCCCGCCCGCTCTTCGTAATCAAAGTCGTAAATAGAATAGGCGTTGTAGATGTCGTTTGGGTTCCAAATGGTGTTCATTGACCAGTTGACCCGGAACCGCCCTAACCTTGCACCCCAATCTTGGTCACTCCAAGAGACGTAGAGTCGATCCAGTTGGGTATTGAGGATTGCATTATCTTCTCGCCAGTTTTTGCTTAGATCAAAATACCCATTATCAAGCGCCACGAGTTCCGCATATTGAGGAATCTCAAGCGCATCGCCCCACAATGCTCTATTCCTGATACCAAGATTTATTCGCCATTCAGGAGAAAAGCGATATTCAACGTTAATCCGGTTATGGAGTAGATGGTCAAGGGTATTATCCTGCTCGTCAGGCATACTATAGGTCGCCATGTATTTCACATAGCCATTGATATCCCATGCTTTTTCAGGCTCCAAACCCGGTATGCTGGCATTAGTTTTAATGCAAATTACCGCAGGACTTAACGCAAAAAAAAGCCGCAATAACTTGGATAGTAAGCTTACGCCTTCTACTCTACCACGCATGGCTCTTCTCTATGGTGTTATCAATGTTGGCAAAATCTCGTGCCAAACGCCCGTCCTCAAATACTATGATTCGATGTGCGCGCTTAATAACTCTAGGATCATGGGTAGAAAAGATAAATGTCGTGCCTTCTTTTTCACTGAGTTGTTCCATGATATCAAGCAGCTCGGCTGTACTTTTTGCATCCAAGTTGGCGGTAGGCTCATCTGCCATTACAAACCTTGGTTTTGGTGCCAATGCTCTTGCAACCGCAACTCTCTGTTGTTGGCCTCCAGACATTTTACTCGGACGTTTATGCATCTGCTGTGATAATCCAACCTGTTGCAGTAGCGCGCTGGCGCGTTCACGACATTCCCTTTCTGTTTTCCCTTGCAATTGCATAACAAACTCGACGTTTTCAAGAGCTGTCAGTACGGGGAGCAGACTATAATCTTGGAAGATAAAGCCAATGTTATCGCGTCGATAAGCGATCAACTCTTTTTCTGACATATCAGAGATTAAGCATCCATCAATTTCCACGCGTCCTGATGTAGGGGAATCGATCCCGCCCAACATGTTTAGTAGGGTCGTTTTCCCTGAACCAGAAGGTCCCATAATAGCGACAAACTCACCTTGCTTGATCTCCAAATCTACGCTCTGAACCGCATGTACCGGAAAGTCACTCTTTGGGTTGTACGTTTTGGATAAGCCTTCCAATTTAATCGTCATTACGTTTTCTCCGCCATGGCATCCGCAGGTCGATGTTTGAGAATTTGCCTTGCTGGATACAAAGCCGCAAATAAGCTCGCGATAAAAATAGCCACAATAATCAATTGATATTCATAAAACGACACTCTTGGATAAAGCAAGGTATCGACGCCATAAGCACCTAATCCATCCGCAAGTGCGCCAAGCGATAAGCCAGTAATACTCAGTATTTTCAACATGACTGCGCTTCCTAATAACCCTAGCGCGCAACCACTTAAACCAAGGAATAGCGTTTCCAAAATAATCAGTGTGCGAATTTTATGCTGCTGCATGCCAACCGCCATTAACACCCCAAACTCTCTCGTTCTTTCAAAAACTGACATCAGCATGATGTTGATGATTCCCAGAGTCATGGCAAGTACGAAAACGACCAACATAATTTGGTTAGAGATATCCATTGAGCTCATCATTGTTGCGAGTAAAGGCTGTATTTCTTGCCATTTTCTCACGACCAATTGTTCACGGTTGGCTTGTGGCAATATTGATAACGTAAATGCCTCTGCACTTTCTAGCTGTTTAGTCTCGTTGGAGTTCAACAAAACGCCAATTTCATGCGCACCCGACAAGCCTGCGATTGTTTCGAGATCGACTTTACGGACGTAGACATTACCGTCATCAAACGTGGTGGATGGCGTTTTAAAAATACCTCGAACGCGAAAAGCTGCGCCAGATACATCACCCTTGATGTCAGATAATGTTAAAACCACTTTCGATCCAACACGCAGCTTCAACCGATTTGCGGTTTTTTGCGAAACAAGAATGGGGTTTCTTCCCACTTCGTTTAACCATTCTCCGTCTATCACATGGCTTTTAAGAGGTGTGATACTTTGCTCTTGCTCAATATTGATGCCATTGATCCGAACACCTCTCGTACTACGCGCAGAAGCAATCATGCCATCAGCAAGAAATCGCGCCGATACCGCTTTAACATCTTGATGTGCAGCCAAAGCGGCCGTTATCGTTTGATAATTCGTTATTGTGTCACTAAGGTCAGGATTATTAAGGTAGGATTTCTGATGCACTTGTAGATGACTGGTTTGCCACGCAATCGCGTTTTTGATCATGCTGTCGACCAAACCGTTCATGAATCCAATCATGGCAACAACGCCCATTAAGCCGAACACCATCGCTCCTAGCATAATGGAAGTTCTGAGCTTGTTCCGCCATAAATTACGCCACGCCAATTTAATCAACATGCGCGCCTCCTTTTAGCCCACTAGCAATGGGCAAGCGAAGAAGTCTAGCCATCGGATACATCAGACATAACGACAAAATAACGAGAACGACAAGAATTTGATCAATTAACAAATACGGCTCTAGCGAAACAGGTACGATTGGTTCAAAGCCACTCTCCAGCATCACTTGTGCAGCATCGCCTGTAATCTCAATCGGATTGATATAGAAATACGCAAGCACAGGCGCGCTGATCAAGATACCGAGCACAAGACCAATAACGGAGATAAACATCGATTCAATGGCGACGAGCCCCATAAGCTTGCTGCGCAACATACCCGTCGCGAGCATCACCGCAAATTCACGCTGGCGCTCTAACGTCATCATCAAAATCGTGGCAAACAGGCCAAAACCAACAATGCCGTACAAGATATAGATCAAAAAGATCCCACCCGCTTTGTCCAAGGCGATCTGTTGGGAAAGTTCTGGCGACAGCTCCTGCCAGCTTTTTACTGCGACGCCATTCCCGTAGTGGCGCTTTAGTTGTTTAACAATGTCAGGCAACACGCGTAAACTTTGAGTGTTAAGGACCCATGCGGTGACTTGGTTATCAAGCGAATACAGCGCTTGTGCGGTATCAAGAGGCATGTAGACCAACTGAGAATCTAACTGCTGCAAAGGAAAGTGCAAAATACCGGACACCTGATACAGTCCAGCCGCCGTTTGACCACGATAACCCGAACCATACAACACCAGTTCATCACCAACGTTCAAATGAAGGTAGTTTGCCAAGCCCTCACCAACAAGCACCGAGTTTTGTCCAGATGCAATAAAGCGCCCTTGTACGATTTTGTCACTAATGCTGGAGTAGCTATCTTCAGCGTCAGGCTCAACGCCGAGCACCATCACGCCTTTGGATCGTTCGTCTTTGGCGGCAAGCGCAAATGACTCAATTCTCGGCAGAATGATGTCGATATCAGGATTATTTTTGGCAGATGCAATGAACGCAGGCGTTTGTGGGAGGACATCATCAATGCTAGAGGAGTCCCCAAAATCGGGATGTTGTAGCTGAATTAATCCCGTATAGAACTTCGCAGCGTTTTTAATATTTGAGGAGTAACTTCCTTCTTGGAACGCTCGAGTCAGTAAGGAGAGAAACAGAACAAGAGCTAACGCAGAAGCGGTTAACAATGTCCGCCGTTTTTGCCGCCATAGATTTCGCCATGCGAGCTTGATGAGCATCCGATTCTCACCTCTTATCTAAACCAAAATCCACCCTAATCTCGCAGAGCCTTCATTTGCTGCTGGGAGAAAAAGTCATCATCGATATCAAAATCAAATTGCGCTTCGTGCGTAATCAAAACCGTTTTATTTCCTGGTTTATCTATCGGTTGCATCTCCATGCGAGTCGCAACGTCTCGCCCACCCAACGTTTTCACATCGTAAGTCGTCAAAACATTTACTAGTTCATCAAATTCATCGTAAAACTCGACTTTGCGCTGTAAAAAGCTCGTTTGAGAGATCCACAGTCTGACTTTGCTCCAAACCACTGGGGCGTCAGGCTTGGCAAGTGCATCAACTACCCAAACTTTGTCACCATCAAAGGTTTCACTTTGAAGCAGTTGATGTTGATAATCGACAACAATAGAAGATTGGTTAATTAAATCATCATTCGTGAAGTCTGATCCCATCCAAGACTGACTGAGCATGGATGGCGCAATTTTAATCACTCGCTCGATACTCGGCACCCAATTCCACATTTCTCTATGACGTTTTAACGAGGCGCTACCTTTATCTTTCGCCGGAGCAGTCACCAAGACCAAAGATAATTCCGTACCTTTCGTCCAACTCTTCATGGTCATTGAACGTGACCAGTCAGGGCGAACAATTTTCATGGTGGCTTCGCTATAACTGGATTTTCCGCGCATCGCTTGATCAGACTTTTGGACTATATCGAAAGCGCTCTCAGCGTAAGAAAAAGAAGAGAGAAGTACACAAGCGAGAACACAAAACGTTTTATACATACCTTCCCTTTGTACCGACACGACCTAGAATTTGAATCGAAACGGGTATAATAATTTTAAATTCAATTGAGTATAGCAAGTGAGGATTTAGAAATAGCGATTGGTGACTCAAAAATGCTAAGGGACTTGACGAAGCTCAGGTTGAAACTGGCTGTCTGTTATGACTTGAAACACCGCGCGATTTTTACCTTCAGACTTACCTTGATACATCAGTTGATCAGCGTCTTGTAAATTCACGATATGAGTAAATTCAGGGTAGTATGCGCAGCCTAAGCTAATGCTCAAATGAATCGCTTGCCCGCCAAGGATAATAGGTTGTTCGTACACGGCTTTGCAGAGCATTTGAGCAAAGTTGCGCGCCTCTCGCTCAGAGAGCGATGCCGTCACGAGTGCGAACTCTTCTCCGCCAATTCTCGCTAATGTCATACGTTCATCAGTCATTGATTTTGCTGTTTCAGCCACGGCCACTATCGCTCTATCTCCGACAAGATGACCGTATTGGTCATTAATTGATTTAAAATCATCAATATCAAATACCATTACCGTCAAGCTTCGCTGCAAGTGATTCAAGAGCGCCAATTGTTCAATCAAGTGTCTACGGTTGTAGAGTTTTGTTAGGGAATCCGTTAACGTCATCTCCAGCAATTGCTGGTTAGCAATCGTCAATTGTCTTGTGCGCAGCGCAACCATGCGTTTGAGTGCGAAGATATGATACAGCGTCGCGACCGCCATAACGAAAATCGCAATAGGTAGGAGATAAAGAGGATAGACCGTTTTCACCACACTCCACCGATTGAGGATCCTTTCTCGATCTGTATCGATAACTTTTTCAAACGCTCGAGAGACATCCAAAATGGAAGCAGAACTATGCAACCCTGCTGCAATCCGAAGGTCTTTACTATATAAATTTATTACAGGAACAAACATGCCTGCTCCCGGCATAGTTGCCATATAAAAGTTAGCAACTTGAAGGTCCGCGACAAAATACAGCACCTTCTTAGCGACAGCGGCCTGTATCATCGTGTCGTTATTGATGTACTCTGCAATAGGCGCATTAGGATAATTCGTCTTAATAAACTCAGACTCGTAACTTCCTTTAACGACACCAATTGGCAACGTCATTTCACCAGCTAAAACACTTTTGACATCAATCGAAAGCACGTCTTGATTGACATATAATTTGGTTTGAATGGGCATGATAACTGCGCCAAAATCCAAGTAATCGGCTCTTTCCGATGAGTAAACTAATCCCGCGTGAAAGTCAGCACGCCCCTCTTTTACGGCCTGTAAAGAAGCCTCCCAATCAAGAAGCAGAAACTGAACATCAATTTGGTTGTCCGCCGCATACGCTTTCCAGAAGTCGATCAAAATGCCTTTGGGTTCACCGTCTGGGCTAAGGTAAGAGAATGGCTTCCAAGCTTTGGAGTTAGCAACTATTAAAGAATGAGACTCTGACTTGTGCGCATACGTCATCGGGCAAATAGACAGCCATAGTAGTAACAAAGAAGCACACGCTTTTGTACACTTGCAACCATAAGTACCATAACTCGTCGATGACATACCTACTTCTCACCAGTCTTTTTAAACCATAATCTCGGCTGTTTTGTCTGATCTAAAGATATAGCAGAGCGGTGTCGGACAGGAAGCGGCTCCTATTGATATGAATCTAACTTAGTAGGTTTTAGTACTTATTTGGTACTTTTCAGCGTCTAGTTTTAAGAAGAAAGCTAGCCAGTATAAGGTGAGATAAGAGTGATTTAACTAACACTAAACCATTGAATTTGAATAGTTTGATAAAAACCAGCATCAATAAAAAAGCCCTATTCAAAATCCACATCGGGGAGAACTTTGAATAGGGCTCTTTGCCTCTATGCTTCATTTTCCGACTGAAGCTGCCTTTACCTTTTTTCGCTTTTACTACTCGTGTTCTGAACAATTGACTGGTGACAACCGCTTTTAACGCATTGTCCTTGATTTCACCTCTGCCGAAATCGGTCTCGTGTTGTAACTCATTCGGCTGAGGACTGGTTTTAGGTTTTGCCATAAATCCTCCTTAATGGTCGAACCAGATTGGACAATAATTATATAAATAAGTCAAATTTATAGATTTAGTTGAATTTTATGCTGAAAACTTCACATCACCGTCATTTATTTGAAATTTAATCAAAAACATGCTGGTTAAATAGTGACTAAATACAAATATTTGTCCATAAAGCACTAATATATGTTGACTCTTCGTGGAATTAACCTAGACTCAAACACGGCTAGAAAGAAAGTTCTTTGTTTTCACATTTCGTTGGATTACTTGTAACCCGTCGTCCTGTGGTACGCAATAGCAATTTATTTTTCCACGCTATAAGCGCCGTTGAGGCGAAAGATTACATTATTTAGATATTTAGGAAATAGACATGTCTAACACAGCTACTGGCACAGTTAAGTGGTTCAACGAAACTAAAGGCTTCGGTTTCATTCAACAAGAAAACGGTCCTGACGTATTTGCTCACTTCTCTGCAATCACTGGTGACGGCTTCCGTACTCTAGTTGAAGGCCAGAAAGTAGAATTTGTTATCTCTCAAGGTCAAAAAGGCCCTCAAGCAGAGCAAATCAAAGTACTTTAATTCTTAAAGAATTTGATACGATAGCCAGCTTCTAAAGCTGGCTATTTTTTTGTCTATAACTTATTTTTGCCAACAAAAACGATATAAATCCATGGCTCTTAAACCGACTATTTATAAATTTCGTATCGCCATTTCCGATATGAATAACGACTATTACGATTCTAAAAATCTAACTATCGCCCTTCACCCTTCAGAAAAACCTCAACGAATGCTGGCTCGTGTTTTAGCTTACTGCTTAAACGCTCAAAGTAATTTAGAGTTTACGAAAGGGCTTTCTACAATTGAAGAGCCTGATTTATGGCATGTTGGCGATGATCAAAGCATTACTCACTGGATTGAAATTGGCGAACCAGAACCAGAAAGAATTAAGAAAGCCTCTCGCCTAGCAAAACACGTGAAAGTCTACACTTATAACACTAAAGCGACGGTATGGTGGGATAAAATGTCAGGAAAGTTCTCAATGCTTCCCGTCAACGTAGAAAGCTTTGACTACGACGCTATCGACTTGATTTGTCAGCACCTTGACCGAGGCACTAGCCTTTCTGTTATGATTACCGGCAGCTCTATTTTTGTTGATATCAACGATCAACACGTCGAAGTAACGGTGAAGGAACTAAAAAGCCATGACGTCTCTTAATGAACTGAGTCAAGAGATGGGATTCAAAGAAATTCCCTTCGTTAAAGAACATAAAGCGGCAAAGCGACGTTGGTTAAAAGAACAGTCACAACTGTTTACAAAAGTTTGTGAGAACAAACCCGCCACGGCGCCTACTCTTCACCTGCTTGGTCTTTTGACTAAGTCGCATATTGAAGCCAGCGCTAACTATGAGCAACATGCGCATTCTGCCCAGCAAATGCAGCAAGTGCTGACTGACTCCTTGGGTGATGAGCACGCGGATAAGTTCACTAACCAGTCCGCAGAAGACCTTATCTTGATAACTCACCTTTGGCTTTATACTCAAGGCTATTTGAATATGGACTTTAGCTTGGCGCACGATCATGCCGAGCAAACTCAGAATACATTGCAACACGAGCTTGTTGTAAAACGCATGGATGTTGATGCATTCAGAACCGAACTGATGCAAAGCTTTTATCTAGGTAGAGAAGCCAGTCCAGCTTCGACTAGCGGTTTTTGGGGCAGGTTAAAACGCTTATTTTCCGCATAAAATACATGGTTTTATCCATTTCAAACAACTGATAGACTTCACGCTCAATGCAACAAGCATCATTATTGCATTTTTAAAGGACAATTACCCAATGAACATCAAGGGATCATTATGAAGTTTATCCGTTGGATTTTAGGCAAGGTTATCTTATTGCTGAACGCCGTGTTCTCACCTCGTGGTATTAAACGCAGTGCAGAAGAACAACAACGTATTGATGAAAAAGCAAAGCAATACGCACTTTACCAATTTGAAGCTTGCCCTTTTTGCGTAAAAGTCCGCCGTGCAATGAAGCGTCAATCAGTGAACATTGAGCTACGTGATGCAAAAAATAACCCGACTCATCGAGCTGAACTGGAGCAAGGTGGTGGACGAATTAAAGTCCCTTGTCTGCGTATCGAAAAAGATGGCGAAACACAGTGGCTATACGAGTCATCTGACATCGTCGCTTACGTTGAAAAAGAATTTGCCTAAGTTCCCCCTATGAACATTGGCGGATGTAAAAGAGGCACCATACAGGTGCCTCTTTTCTATTCAGTCTAGCTGCTCGTTGCTATGCCTAGCCTTTGGGTTCACTCTTCTTGCTCATTCCCAGACGGAAACGCCAGTAAACACATAAGGGCTCAGTGAAAACGACACGACGTAGTTTATCGACCAGCCACCGCCTTACTCATCAACGATCAGCGTTAGCTCTACGCGTCGATTACAAGCTTTGCCACTGGCTGTCGCATTGCTGCACTGCGGTACATACTCGCCAAAACCTCTAGAAAACACGCGTTGACGAGGAATACTCGTCGCCAGCAGTTGCTTTTCCACTTCACGAGCTCGTTTTTCTGACAACGTGTCATTAAAGCTGGCGGCTCCCGTGCTATCGGCATGGCCATCGATCACGACATCCACATCCGTTCTTCCTGCTAGATAGTGACCAATGTTTCGAATCCAGTCTTGAGATTGCGCTGATAACTGAGCAGAGCCAGTTTGAAAATGCACTTGCTCTTTCAAACGTATCATTAAGTGACCGCCACTGAGTGTCTCATGAGGAATATTGTGCCTGTTCAGAAACATTTCCAGAGAGGTCACATTTTGCGACTTTTTTACTGATGCCCTCTCAGTCTGATACGTGCGAGGTGAAGAAGCCACACTGGAGGCGCTCGGATAGCCCCACTCAGGATGTCTCAGCTCGGTGTTTGTTTTAGGAGCTGTATCTAAAATGTTCCCGCCAGGAACCATGTCTTGATCAAGGCTACTGCACCCAGTCAGAATGCCGCAAACAATTAAAAACCACTGCTTCATACCACTACCAACTTAGAAAAACTCTTGTCCATTGTGTCGACAAAACACGCCAAATCTTTAGCGCTTTTATCCGCCGATTGGTTTGTATATGCAGCGTTCATGCCACTGGAATCAATATCAAGTATCTCTCAAATAAAAAGCGATGCCAAAATATCTCCCTGCAGCCTACACATCAGGAAAAGTCTGTTACCAATCGTCTCACTTTATTGTTATTTAATGGTTTTAGTCACTATCGTTAACCGATAAACTAACGCAAATTTCTTACTTAGAGCATTATTATGTTAAAAACCATATCGAAAGGCTTTGCTGTGATTGCCGCTATGATGGCTTTGTCGGCATGCGATAGCGGCAACACTCAGCCTCAGCAAGGCAAACAATACGAAGTTTTGCCTGTATCCCTTGAAGAATATGATTTGGCGCCATTGACAGAAGCTTTTGCCCTAACTTGCGGCCACTGCCGTTCAATGGAAGAGTTTGTCCCTCAAATCGAATCGCTAACTGAGCAAAGCGTTGAAAAAATGCATGTAACTTTCAATGAAAGTGCACAAGTAAGCGCCATCATCTTCTACACTGCAGTCATGCAGCTAGAGTCGACACCTGACAAAGCATTTATGGCGGATCTTTTTGCTGCCGTACAAATGGGTCCTGATGCGACTGCTGAGGAACGTCAAATCGCCGTAGACAAAGCCTTTGAGTCTCGCAACCTTATCAGCCCTTACCATTTAGATGAAGCACAGCAAAAAACGCTGTTTGAGTACATCACTAAGGCAGAAGCGATCACGACTCGCGGCCAAATTAACTCCGTTCCAGCCTTTATCGTTAACGGAAAATACCAAGTCATTACTGGTGGTCATGACAGCGTCGAAGCCATGGCAGAAACCATTAACTATTTGCTAAAACAACCTAAATAGACAAGGAGCTTACGTGTCTAAATTTTTGTTCCCTCTCATTATTTTCATTCTGGCGGGCTTTTTCATTTACCGCACTTGGACAAACCATAAAGTAGCGGATGAAAACTTTGCGAAAGGCCAAGCATTCTTGCTCGAGAATGCGAAGAAAGAAGGCGTCATTACAACAGAAAGTGGTCTTCAATATATTGTTCTTGAAAAAGGCGAAGGTGAGGTTCACCCAACCGCGACAAGCAAAGTCAAAGTGCACTACCACGGCACGTTGATTGATGGCACTGTGTTTGATAGCTCCGTTAATCGCGGTGAGCCAATTTCGTTTGGTCTTAACCAAGTCATTAAAGGCTGGCAAGAAGGCCTACAATACATGGTCGAAGGTGAAAAAATCCGCCTTTTCGTACCAAGCACGCTCGGTTATGGCAAAAGTGGCTCAGGCCCAATTCCACCAGCAAGTGTTTTGATCTTTGATGTTGAATTGTTAGAGATTCAATAGTTCTAGAAACTTTGCATTAAAGCCAAACTATCAAAACCAAAAACGCCGCGAACCACGCGGCGTTTTCTGTTTAAAGAGAGGCTACAAGCCAATATAGTGATCCGAAAGCAATGCAATGAATAACGCAAAAAGGTGATAGATAGAAAATTTAAACGTCTCCATCGCGGTATTGAGCTCTGGCGCGTATTTTAGCTTCCATGCATGGTACATAAAGCCAGCGTTAAGTAGTAACGAGGCAAAAAGATAAACTACGCCGACCATTCCAACCAACACCGGCAGCACACAAACCAACGTCAACAACACCGTATACAACAGAATAGAAGTTTTGGTGTACTCGATACCATGTGTCACTGGCAACATTGGAATATTCACCTTACGATAGTCCTCTACGCGATGAATTGCGAGTGCCCAAAAGTGTGGTGGCGTCCAGATAAAAATGATCATCACAAGCAGCCAAGCATTCGCATGCAACTGCCCTGTTACGGCAGTCCAACCGAGAAGAGGCGGCATCGCACCCGCAATACCTGCAATTACGATATTTTGGGGCGTAGCGCGTTTGAGGTACATGGTGTACACCATCGCATAGCCGAGTAAACTCATCAAAGTCAGCCATGCCGTCAGTGGGTTGACCAGCGCATATAAAAGAACAAACCCTATGACGCCTAACGCCGTCGCAAAGGTTATCACCGATAACGGCTTAGCTTCACCCGATGGCAACGGACGTTTGTGTGTCCGAGACATTCTCGCATCAATGCGGCGGTCAATCAGGTGATTAAACGCTGCCGCGGAGCCTGCCATCAAACCAATGCCTGTTAGGCCAACCGCCGCCTGCAACCAAGGAAACTCAGTAACAGGCGCTAAACTCATCCCGACAACGGCCGTCACCAGCATTAATGCGACTACTTTAGGCTTCGTTAACTTCAAATAAACGGAACTTAGTCGCTTTCGCTCATTTAACGACAGTGCGATTTCTTTACTCATAGCGAACTCCTTTCGCGGTGTAACTCCAAGCTTTTTTGCCTTGCCACAAATAAAACTGACTCACACAAACAAGACTTAACATAATGGCGGCACCCAAGTTATGTGCCACGGCGACATAAATAGGAAGTTGGAATACGACATTGCTCACGCCCAACATAATTTGACACGCTAAAGTGAGTAGTAACCATCCTCCAATGCGCTGTGAATGATGGGAATCTTGCCTCATGAGCATAATGCTATAAGCCAATACGACGGTGGCGGTTACAATCGCACCGAGGCGATGCGTAACATGTATGGTCATTCTTGCCGGATACTCCAATACACCAAACTCGTAATTCTCGAATCCGGTTTGCCAGAAAGAAAACGCCTCTTTCCATGAGAGATGACTCATCCAATCTCCCTCACAAATCGGCAGTGAGGTGCACATGAGCGCGGCATAGTTTGACGAAGTCCACCCTCCGAGCAGCACCTGCATAAAAACAACCAGAAAGACCAATAATGAGAAGCCTCGCAGCGAGCTGGAAGATGGAGAAAAATAGAGATTATTTTGCGCTTTTAACTGACAGTAAAAAATCGCCTGCAGAACCAGTAAAGTAAAGCCACCAAGCAGATGAAGCATTACGATGACTGGCATTAATTTGAGCGTTACGGTCCACATCCCCAAAAGTGCTTGCCCGACCACCAGTACACTGAGCAGCATCGGAATAGTAGGATTCACGCGCTCAGACCTCATTGATATCACTGTCATGGCAAAAATGACCAAACCCAACGTTCCTGCAAAATAGCGATGAATCATTTCAAGCCATGCTTTCTCATGCTCGACTGCCCGTTCAGGGAAATTAAGATTGGCACGTATTACGTCTTCTTCTTGATGAGGCACACCAAAGTGCCCATAGCAGCCGGGCCAATCAGGGCAACCTAACCCTGCATCAGAAAGGCGAGTATACGCGCCTAACATGATCACCACGAAAGTTAGGAGCAAACTGAATTTAACCAACTGAATTAACTTCATATACGCCCCTTTCTAACCAACTCGTGACAATTTTAAGAGCTTGCGTAAATCCGCCAACATACCTTTGTTGAACGAGACTAAATCTTCATTCGGTTTTGGCGAGTAAGACATCACCAATTGCCCTAGAGGATCAACGATTAACATTTGTCCGGGTTTCACTTTGGCGGTAACCGATTGATTCATTTGCATTGTCGTCATCGATACATCTACGGTACCGGACAACTCTGTCTGCCAAAGCACCGGCACCACACGCTCTTGATATTTTCCTAAAGCGACATGGCTTTGCTGAAGCAAGTAAAGCTGCTGCCTGCATTGTTCTGTGCACTCATTAGGTAAAACATAAGCGAGTTGCCACCTGTGCTCCTTGAGTGGGGACTCTTGACCAAGTAGCTCTAACGTTGTGTATGGTTCAACTAACACACCTCTATTGGTCACACCGCTTTGATACCACCCTTGGGTGAGAATGACCTTAGCGATGACGGCAGGAAGCGCAAACGTACACACCAACGCAATCAACATTAGCCGCCCTTTGGTTACTTTAGATGTCATGCTTCACCTCCATATGACGCAATTTTCTTTGCCAACGAACAAACACAATTAAGGTCAATAATAAGAAAACGCCCGCCATCGAAAACCACTGAATCGAATAACCGAAATGCTTGGCGCTGTTGAGCGGCAATGGGTTCCAAGGAAAGTCGTAAGGCCAATTTTTTAGATTGTCTGGCTGCAAGACTGCGGGCATAAGTTCAATATTAAGTAGCTGATTCAGTTGCACGATATTCAGGTTCTGCACACGAATGGCATCGCCAACTTCTGGCATTAATTCAGAGCTCAGCGGGTTAGCAGATTTTCGGTACAGACGTCCCGTGATAAAGGTCGACACTTCGAGTGTTGTGACGGTTGGTAATACTGAACGATCTGCTATTCCCTCCACAAAACCAAGCTCTAATAATGCATAGGTTCCTGATTCATCACTCATAGAGACAATCTGAAATGCTAAATAGCCCACATTGCCCTGATGCGTTTGGTTATCCAGTAAAATCACGGGAAACGCCTGAGGAACAACATTAGCTTCCACTTTTTTCCCGAGAATGCTGCCTTCTCTCCAATCGTTTTCTTCAAGAACTTCGCCTAATGCTTGGTACGCACTATCCGCTCGCGCAAGAATGGCTTGTTCCAAAGCCTGTTTCTCTTGCCCTCTTTCAAGCTGCCAAAAACCCAGTTTGACCAAAAGAGAAAACACAACCACAGTTAAACCAACTGCAACCCAAAACCGTTTCGATAGCCATAATTGTCTTGATAACAACAACGATGAAACCGGAGGTGCTATGTCCACCGTATTTCTATTCAAACTGACGCTTGTCCTTTTGCTGCTTTTCATTATCTTCAACCTCGCAAAAGCGCTTATCGAAATGGTTCGTGAAGACCCAGATAATCCCGAAAAAAGAGACAAACCTATGAGTCATTACTTAGGCCGTCGAGTCATGTTCTCCGCTTTAGTAGTTATCCTTCTACTTATTGCGCTCAGTTCAGGCTGGCTGGCTCCGAATCCCCGTCCTAACTAATCGCCCAATGCACCTACAGCACGTACACGAACACAAATAGACATAACCAAACCACATCCACAAAGTGCCAATACCAACTACCTGCTTGGAAGGCAAAATGGTTCTTAGACGAAAAATGATCTTTAGCGATTCGGAGCAATAATACGATTAAGAAAATCGTCCCAAGACAAACGTGCAAACCGTGAAAACCCGTCAGCATAAAGAAGGTGTTTCCGTAGATACCAGATTGCAACGTGAGCCCCATTTCTTGATAAGCATGAACATACTCAACCGCTTGGTAATATAGGAAAAAGCCCGCAAGCACGATGGTGATTTCCAACCAAACAATCAGTGCCGTTCTTTTGTCTTTTTCAAGGCTTATGTGCGCCATATGCAGTGTAATCGACGACAATAACAGCAAAATAGTATTAGTAAGGGGAATGCCCTGCCACGGCATAGCTTGCGTTGTTTCTCCACCCGGAGTCAGTGTGAGTGGCCACATAGCTTCGAAGGTTGGCCACAAAACCTCGTTGGTCATGAAGTTGTTATCTGCCCCACCTAGCCAAGGCACAGAAATCATCCTGGCGTAAAATAACGCACCAAAAAAGGCACCAAAAAACATCACTTCAGAGAAGATGAACCAGCTCATCCCTTGGCGAAAAGAACGAGTAATTTGCGAGCTGTACTTTCCACTCAGTGACTCAGTAATCACATTACTAAACCAGCCCGCCAACATGTAAAGCAAGAACAGAAAACCTACCGCTAGCACAATACTGCCAATGGTTCCCACAGCCCCTTCACTTTGTGTCCCCTGAACGGTCATTCCTGCACCAACGGCAACTAAAAATAGAGCAAACGCACCGATGATCGGCCAGCTACTTTGAGCGGGAACATAATATGTTCCTGGCTTGTTACTCATAATTTCTCTCCTTACTGACCAGCCTTGGTCTGTATCTCTCTCCTTGAGTGGCTAAGAACCTGTAGGAGGGGGAAGTTTATAGAGTGTGTAAGACAGCGTTAACGTGTGTATCGACTCCGGTAAGTCCGGTTCGATATAAAAAATCAACGGCATTTGAGCTTGTTGTTTGCCATCCAAAGGCTGTTGGTTAAAACAAAAACACTCAATCTTATTGAAATAAGCGGCACCATTCCCGGGAGAAACAGAGGGAACGGCTTGCCCTACCAACTTCTGCCCGCTTTCATTAAATGCAAGGTATTCGGTTTGCACGACTTCACCGGGATGAACGTCCATCGAAATCACTTTGGGTTTAAACTCCCAAGGCATATCGGGGCTTACATGCGCCATAAACTCCACGCGAATGGTTCGGCTCATATCTGGCTGCATACCAGTTGGTTGAATGGCGGCCACTTCACTTGTTTTTCCATTGATACCCAGTGCGTCGCACATTACGTCATACAATGGGACAAGTGCGTAGCCAAACCCGAACATCAAAAGGGTCGCTAAAAGCAACTTCACTGTGAGCTTTTTGTTTGATGGATTCGGTTTCATCTCACTCACCCCTTCGTTTTTAATCGACTTTAGGCGGCGTAGTAAACGTATGATGGGGCGCCGGGCTTGGCACTGTCCATTCTAAGCCTTCCGCACGTTCCCACGGTTTTGCAGCGGCCTTTTCACCGCCACGAATACACTTAATCACCACCCACAAAAAGATCAATTGTGACAACCCAAACGCAAATCCACCAATAGAGACGATTTGATTGACATCAGCAAACTGAATAGCGTAATCCGGGATACGTCTTGGCATACCCGCTAAACCTAGAAAGTGCATCGGGAAAAACAAAACATTAACTGAAATAATCGAGCACCAGAAATGCCACAAACTCAGCTTGTGGTCGTACATATTGCCTGTCCACTTAGGTAGCCAATAGTACGCTGCCGCCATAATCGAGAATACAGCACCAGATACCAACACATAGTGGAAATGCGCAACCACGAAGTAAGTGTCATGATATTGGAAATCCGCCGGCACAATCGCCAGCATCAACCCTGAGAAACCGCCAATCGTAAAGAGCACAATAAAGGCAATGGCAAGCAACATTGGCGTTTCAAATGTCAGAGCCCCACGCCACATGGTGGCGACCCAGTTAAAGACTTTCACCCCTGTTGGTACCGCAATCAGCATGGTGCAATACATAAAGAAAAGCTCTGCAAAAACTGGCATCCCCGTTGTAAACATGTGATGCGCCCACACAAGGAAAGACAACAACGCAATGCTGCACGTCGCGTAAACCATCGAATGATAACCAAACAGCTTCTTGCCACTGAAAGCAGGAAGGATGGCAGAAATGATGCCAAACGACGGTAAAATCATGATGTACACTTCTGGGTGACCAAAGAACCAAAAGATGTGTTGGAACATCACCGGGTCACCGCCACCAGCAGCATCAAAGAAGCTAGTCCCGAAATATTTGTCAGTAAGAACCATCGTCACCGCACCTGCTAATACCGGCATAACCGCGATCAACAAGAAAGCGGTGATTAACCAAGTCCAAACAAACATTGGTAACTTGAACCAAGTCATTCCCGGAGCTCGCATATTTACTATCGTCACGATAACGTTGATCGCGCCCATAATGGAGCTGATCCCCATGATGTGAACAGAGAATACAAACAGCGCGGTGCTATCTGGGCCATAAGTCGTGGACAGCGGAGCATAGAACGTCCAGCCAAAATCGGGGCCGCCGCCAGGTAAAAACAACGAGCTCAATAAAATAAGAAATGCAAAAGGTAGAATCCAAAAGCTCAAGTTGTTCATACGAGGTAGCGCCATATCTGGAGCACCGATCATCATTGGAATCATCCAGTTAGCAAGGCCCGTAAATGCTGGCATCACAGCACCAAACACCATCACCAAACCGTGTACCGTAGTCATTTGATTAAAAAACTGTGGATCAACCAGCTGAAGTCCAGGCTGGAATAGTTCGGCACGAATGACCATCGCCATCGCACCACCAGTCAGAAACATCGCGAAACTAAACCAAAGGTACAGGGTGCCAATGTCTTTATGGTTTGTGGAATACAGCCAACGAGCAATACCTTGGGGAGCATGATGATCATGGCCATCATCAATCGCAATGGTACTGTTTGCACTGGCTTCCGCTGGAGCAGACTTCACTGCCTTATCTGTTGGCTTACTCATATTTCCTCCTTAGCACTGCCTTGTGCCTTAAAGGCATTCACATCGGATGCTTGCACCGTATCGCCAGTGTCGTTGCCCCACGTATTTCGCTGATATGTAATGACCGCAGCAATTTCTTTGTCACTTAACTGGTTCGAAAAAGACTGCATTGCAGTGCCCGGACGGCCATTCACAATCACATCAATGTGCTCTGAAATTGGGCCTGTTGCGATAGGGCTGCCCTTAATCGCGGGAAATGCACCCGGAATCCCCTCACCATTCGCCTGATGGCACACAGCACAACGCGCCGTGTATATCGACTCGCCCTGCGACATCAACTCCTCCATGGATAAGTCTTGAGAGAGCGCTTCTTGTGCCGCGGCTTTTTGAAGTGCGATTTCTTCCTTCTTACTCGCTAACCATTCATCAAACTTTTCTTCTTCCATCGCATGCACCACCACCGGCATGAACCCGTGTGCACGACCACATAGCTCCGCACATTGACCGCGATATACGCCTGGCTCATCAATTCTTGTCCATGCTCCATTAATAAAACCAGGGATGGTGTCTTTCTTGACAGCAAAATCCGGCACCCACCATGAGTGAATGACATCATCAGAAGTCATCAAAAAACGCACTTTACGATTCACAGGCAACACCAAAGGGTTGTCTACTTCCAATAGATAATGCGCGCCTTTTGTCTCGATACCATCAATTTGCTTTTGGCTGGTGGCAAGCAAACTGAAGAACTCCACATCTTCACCAAAATAGCTGTAATGCCATTTCCATTGCGAGCCTGTGATCTTGACCGTGATATCTGATTGGCTTGTGTCTTCCATTGCGACTAAAGTTTTCGTTGCGGGAATCGCCATGGCGACAAGAATGATGATAGGTATGACTGTCCAAATAATTTCCACTTTTGTACTTTCGTGGAAATGTGCAGCAACTGCTCCTTTTGACTTGCGATGACGAAAGATGGAATAGAACATGACACCAAATACAATCAAAGCAATTACGCAGCAGATATAGAAAATCAGCATATGTAATTCATACACTTGCCCACTTATCGCTGTGACCCCTTTGGTCATGTTGTAGTCACTTTCCTTTGACCAACTGAAAGAGGAGAATGTGATTAAAATCACATTCAGTGATAAGGCTAGAGTAGTCGTTAATCTTTTCAAAAGATCTCTCCTCTGCTCAGCCGCTACGCTTGCGCGAGCTTCCTTGCGTCCCGATGCAAATATCGAACAACTTTACGAAAAATCACAAAAACTACGATTTCAACACAGTTTGTTATATTTATGTTAAAAGGCTAGTTATAGTTCCAAGGTTCTTCAAGAAATTAAATATGATTAAATTTTGTTCGGATAAGAAAAATTAATTCGGTTTATCGATTGCCCTCTTTGAAATGTAATTGAGAACCATTTACATTAATTTAAAAGAAAACATTGAGATACTTACAAAACGAAGTGTCCAAGAAAGTAGGCGCCCCCTACTAAGGAATGATTGATATGACAGCACTAATTACTCAATGGCTAGAACGAGACCCTGATCCTAAGACTCGCGAAGAGCTACAATACCTCGTCGATACAAATAATGAACAAGAGCTTACTGATCGCTTTGGATCGCGCCTTGCCTTTGGTACAGCGGGGTTACGCGGCAAAGTGGGCGCAGGTCCAAACCGAATGAACCGTTTGGTGATTCAAGAGACAGCCACTGGCCTAGGAAACTATTTGCTAGAGCAAGTCAAAGATGCCGCAAGTCGTGGTGTCGTTATTGGCTACGACGGTCGTCCTGATTCGAAACAATTCGCGCATGATACCGCGTCCGTACTGACAGCCCTTGGTATCAAGGTTTACCTAACGTACGATGTTGCAGCAACCCCAATTGTTGCGTTTGGTGTCCGAACATTGAATGCTGCGGCCGCTGTTGTTGTTACCGCTAGCCACAATCCACCAGAGTACAATGGCTTTAAAGTATATTGGGAGAATGGCGCACAAATCATTCCTCCACACGACTCTGGAATCGCAGCGAAAATTGATGACGCAACAACGAAGCCATTACCTTTAATGTCTCTCGATGATGCAAAACAACACGGTTTGTTAGTTTGGTTGGAAGACGACTACTACCAAACTTACCGTAAAACGATGAACGAAAACGCGCTGCTTACTCCTGACAACAACACCGATATTTCTATCGCTTACACTGCGATGCATGGCGTTGGGGCGAATATGGCGGAAACGCTCCTCGCAGACGCTGGCTTCAAAAAAGTGGCAAGTGTTAAGGAACAGCGCGAACCTGATGGTAGCTTCCCAACCGTCAACTTCCCAAACCCTGAAGAAGCGGGAGCAATGGATATGGTGATGGCGTTAGGTAAGTCCGTAGATGCTGATATCGCTTGTGCCAACGATCCAGATGCCGACCGTTTTGCAGTGGCGGTCAAACGCCCAGATGGCGAATACCAAATGTTAACCGGCGACCAAGTGGGTTCACTGTTTGGCGATTACTTGCTAGAACAGCAACCTAACGCTCTGGTTGGCAACACCATCGTATCGTCGAGAATGCTGAGTAGCATTGCCAAAGCCCATGGCGCCCAATACTACCAAACGTTAACAGGCTTCAAATGGCTTACTAACGTTGCCATGGAGCAAGAGACTGAAGCCAATCCATTCTTGTTTGCTTATGAAGAAGCGCTCGGTTATACCGTGGGTAACAAGGTGTGGGATAAAGATGGTTTATCTGCAATCGTCGCATTTGCCCAGCTAACAGGTAAACTTAAAGCTCAAGGCACAACACTATGGGATAAACTGGAAGAACTGTACCGCGAGCACGGTTTCTACTTTAACGCGCAGCGCAGTATCGCTCTCGACCCGAACTCTCCACCAATCGGCGACAAGCTCCGTGCAAACCCACCAACAGAGATTGCTGGTAAAAAAGTCGCGGTAACTGAAGATCTAAAAACATCAGTTCGCATGTTTGATGACGGCTCAGAAGAATCCATTGACTTACCAGCAAGTGACGTATTGATTTATCACCTAGAAGATCAGTCTCGTGTGATTGTTCGCCCTTCGGGTACTGAGCCAAAACTAAAATGTTACTACGAAGTCATCAACCTTTTCCCTGCGGATATGAGCTATGCACAAGCACAGCAAGCGGCAGAGGCGAAGATGAACGAACTTATCGACGCGCATCAGACAAGTTTGTAAGTCAAAGAGAAGCAGAGACATCTGATACGATAAGAGGCGCAAATTCGCGCCTCTTTTTTTGATTTTGACTAGAACAAGTCAAGCTAACCAGTGCTTTTCCCTAGCTTACAATTTCCTTTTGTAGAAAGTACTTGTGGATGCCCTCTGCAGGATAGCCTGAGTACTGCCCTACTTTTTCAAAACCCAATTTGAGATAGAATTCGAGAGCTTGGAAGCTGTAGGTATCCAAATAAACATGGGTAACCCCGTGAGGCTTTACTTTTTCTTCTAACATTGACATTAACTGGCTACCGATACCAGATGTCCGACTTTCAGCATCTACCCACAAAAACTCAACAAACACCGTGTTTTTAAACATTTCGCCAGTCAGACCACCCATGATCTTGCCATTCTCATCTTTTGCGAAACAACCTACAGCATGCACTTCCCCTTCAGGCAAATGCAGTCGGTTATAAGATCGAATACCTTCACGAACAGAATCAAGGTCTGTTTGATCTGGATTTAAACAAAATTCAAGCTTCATACATCCTCTCCTTAGGAAACATCAATATCCTAAAACAAAAAGCCAGCAATTGCTGGCTTTCTGGTGGAATATGATAACTTTACAAGGCGAAACTGCTCAGCATCCACAACGCGAGAATAACGAACACTAAACCCATTAGTTTATGTTGATACGTGCGGAATTTTTCGTTCTCGAGCAGCCCCTTACCCAATGTGCCTGCCAGCCCAACAAGTAATAAATTGAATGACAAGCCAAGGACGTTTAACAATAACCCTAGTGCTAGCATCTGCTCACCAGAAGACGCTGTAATATTGCTTGAGACAAACTGCGGCAAAAACATCACAAAAAATACCAACGCTTTAGGGTTAAGCAAATTACTCATCAAAGCACGTTGATAATAAGTTGACGCCATTTTGTTTTGACCATCAAGCTCTGGAGCCGAAGATGCCTCAGCTCGTAAGCAGTCCCAACCCATTTTTAACAAGTAAGCGCCACCTAAGAGATGAAGGACTTTAAGGGCGATTGGGCTCATTGCAATCAGGGTAGATACTCCCATTGCAGCAAGCAAAGTAAGAATAACACCAGACGTCGCATTGCCTAAGCTAGCAAACAGACCGACCTTCTTACCGTAACTCATACTAGAGCTCGCGATAAGCAACATATCGGGCCCTGGTAACAGCAACAAAGCCACTACTGCGGTGAGATAAACAGGAAGTACAGATAAATCAATCATGATGGAACCGCTTTTTCTACAACAAAGCGGCGAATGTTATACCAACAAAATGACAACAGCCAGCCCAAAATCACCAAGATAATTCAGAAAATAAAAATCATAGTTTGCTAGTACGAAAAATAACAATCAATTCGCCTATTTATAAAAATCGAATAGCAATTTTGTACAAAAATAAGCACGATGGATCCGTTACACTTCTAAGATGATTTTCTTGAGCAGACCGGATAAAGATGAAAGAAAAGAATAAGGAAATCGCTACCTTCAAGATAGCTCAAGAGCTCGGCGGTTTAGAACTTCTCGATGCAAAGTACGAGAAGCAGAATTTCTCACGCCATAGTCACGAGGGTTACACTATTGGCGTCATCGAGAAGGGAGCACAGCAGTTCTTTCGAACAGGCGGAAATCATATCGCGCCACAGGACAGCATCATCCTTGTTAATGCCGATGAAGTACACAACGGGCATTCGGCCTCAGAAGGCGGTTGGGAATACAAAGCAATGTACCCCGTACCACAGCAGTTTCAGACCTTAGGGCAAGAGCTTGGTTCACCAAATGTCGCGCTGCCCTATTTCCCTCAACCTGTGGTTTATGATCCTGAACTAGCAAATCAGTTGCGATTGGTGTTTGAAACGCTAGAAAAATCAGACAACCGACTACTACGAGAAACTTTGATTTACGGCACGTTGATCAAACTAGCCAGCAAACACAGCACCCACCGGGCACCGCTCAAAGAATCAACCAGAGCTCAGCGACAAATACAGCTGGTCAAAGAGTTTTTGGAAGACTTCCCGCAAACGGACGTCTCGCTAGAAGAGCTCGCAAAACTGGCTGGGTTAAGCCCTTTTCATTTGCTAAGAGAGTTTCAAAAACAGTTTGGCTTCCCTCCCCATGCTTATCAAATTCAACAACGTTTACGAATGGCGAAGAAGTTGCTCAAACTTGGACAAAAAATTTCAGATGTAGCGCAAGAATGTGGCTTCCATGATCAAAGCCACCTGCATCGACACTTTAAAAAAGCCATGGGCGTCACGCCCGGTCAATACATTCGTCACAGCTAAAGAGCAATATTGTACAAGGCGTTATGCCGCTACCACGTTACCTTGATAGCCTGATTTTGGAACAACTAAGAATAAACTATGGACCACACTTTGCTGTTAAAAGAAGAATCAAAAGCTGCGCTATTTTGGCAAGGCACACTTGCGATGATGCCACTGAGTATCGCGGTGTTACCTTGGGGTTTACTCGCAGGCTCATTCGCGATTGATACTGGGCTTCACCCTTTGGAAGGACAAGCACTATCCGCCATTCTGTTCGCAGGTTCCGCGCAGCTCGTCGCGATGGGGATGATTAAATCGGGGGCAGGTCTAGTAACCATGTTACTAACAACGTTTTTTATCACCTCTCGACACTTCCTCTACAGTGTATCGATGCGCAGTAAAATTGCACCACTTCCTCTTAAATGGCGGTTATCACTCGGATTCTTACTCACTGATGAGCTGTTTGCGATTGTAGGTCATCATTCCGATAAACAATTTAATCGCTGGTATGCGCTTGGGGCTGGTTTGAGTTTTTACCTGTTTTGGAATATCGCGACATTGACGGGCATTATTGCGGGAAGCCTGCTCCCTGAACTGAACGAAATGGGATTGGAATTTGCTGTGGCCGCGACTTTTATCGCAATTGTAGTTCCGACTATTAAAAATATGGCGGTGCTCGCGAGTGTTGTCGTGGCATTAGTGAGCTCGGTCGCCCTAACCTATTACCAAGTGGAAGGAAGTTTGATGATTTCGAGCATTTTAGCCATGCTTACAGGCTACTTTGTGGAACAAGTACAGGAGAAACACTAATGATCATGTTGTCTATTTTACTGATGACGGGACTTGTTTTCACCAGCCGCTACTTGTTTTTAGAACCCAAGCTACCACTGCGATTAGGGACACGTACACAAAAAGTGCTCAACTACGCCAGCCCTGCGGTACTCACTGCGTTCTGGGCGCCTATCGTTTTCATTCCCGATGGAGCACTCAGCGTGAATGTGCACAACCCATTTTTATTGGCTGCCTTGCTGGCTGCGTTAATCGCGTACTTTACTAAAAATGTTCTTTTAACGACGGTGATCAGCATGGTGGTATTTCTCGTTCTGCGAATTTGGCTTTAATTCGCCACCCACTCAATCTCCAACAAGGTGACATCACCACACTTTAATCGTCCAAGGAAGATGTCACCTTGATGCACCTCACCAACTCCTTTTGGTGTGCCGGTCATTACCACATCGCCATCTTGAAGTGTTGTGTAACTCGTTAATTCATCCAAAATGGTTAGCGGCGGATAGAGCATCTGGTTAACGTGACCTTTTTGTACACGAACGCAGTTAATCAAGAGCTCTAGGTTAAGATCATTAATATCAATGTTATCCAAAGAGACAAATCGACTAAACACTGCGGAGCCATCAAACGCTTTAGCACGCTCCCAGGGCAACCCTTGTTGTTTAAGTGAAGACTGCAAACCGCGCTTGGTCAGATCCAATCCCAAACCGACCGCTGAATAACGTCCATCTTTGATCAGAAAACAGATTTCAGCCTCGTAATGAAGAGGCTCTTGATGAAATGAACGCAGAGTCGTCGATACGGAAGTCGCGGGTTTATTAAATACCACCATTTGCTCAGGTATCGCATTATCAAGCTCATGAATATGTTCAACGTAATTTCGCCCAACACAAAGTACTTTACCCACTTCTACTTTCTTTTCTTCAACTTGAATAACGCTCATCGCTCTTCCCTTCAAAACAAAAACCTCATCATAATCTAACCTATTGACTTAACGACACTAAATACCATCCTCTAGTGTGAAAAATAAGACATTCACCCCGTTTTGAGTTTTGTATCATCTAATTGAAACATCACGGTATTTGCAAAACAAATAGACAAAAAAGCCAGCACGAGGCTGGCTTTAAATCAATAAGGATGAATGATTGTTCTCGCTAAATCCTATTATAGGTAGTAACGAGCACCTATCGCCCATTTGTCATCAGTTTCACGACCATAGTCATCATTTAGGTCAAACTGGTAACCCGCGTAACCAACAAATTTAGGCGTGAAGTTGTACTCTGCCTGCAGTGCCATTTCCTCACGAGCGGTTTCTGTTTTAGAGTTTTTGAACTCTTTACCTTCAACCATCTCGTAGTTAACGCTCAAGTTTAAACTGTTCGCTAGAGCGTATGCGATGATCGCCTCGTACGCATCACTTTCTTCTAAACGGTCACCTTTTGCACTGAAGTTCATGTTTTCGTTTGAACCATAAACTGCAGCAAGGAATAGGCCTTGGCCGTACGCACCGTAAGATGCTGATACAACGTGTGATTCCGCCGTGTGCTTACCTGCATATGCAGGGTGCTGGAAATCACCGCCATTGTAAGAGTAACCGATTTTAGCGCCCATGATTGAGTAAGAAAGCGCAGCTTGCACACGGTCATCGTATTTAGCACCGCCAGTTATAACTCCAGCATCGTTGCGCGTGTAATCATCGTTTGCACCCTGCCAACCAAGACCAAAGTTGATCACACCCGCTTCACCCAGCTCGATGGCATTACGGTAAGAAAGCATTTTATCCGCACGGCCAGTGCCAAGGTTTCCATGATCGTCATAGATGAAGTCGTTGGCAAACGCGATTGGCATATCTGCAATACCTGCGACATCGTAGTAAGGTGACCATTGCGTACCACCTACTGCACGACCATAAACCTCATGTGTTATACCTAAGTAACCTAGACGAGTTTTAAACGACTCTTCACCACCGTCTAAGTAGTTTAGCGCCCATTCACCACGTGCGTCTGCGGTGAAGCCATTACCCAAATCCTGTGTCGCAGAGATATTGATACGAGGAGAGTTAGTACCCACATCCGTGTCACCTTGCTCTGATCCATTTAAATTAACAGAAACGTGGCCGCCCATCGAAAATGTTGTGCCATCGTTATTATATAGTTCCACTGCAACTGCTTGAGTACCGAAGGTTGCTGCCGCGATTGCCGCTGCTAATAATTTTTTATTCATTTCTAAATCCATTACTTATTAGTTGGTTAGTCAGTTTTAGACCCGGCTTTGGTTCACTTTCGTAAAAACGAAATGATGAACAAAGAGAGGAATACAAAGGCTATCCGAGGCATCGTTTCCACCAGATTACTTTTACCTTTGTGTAACAACTGCCGACACTTTATTTGATTAGTTCCTGACAACCGAGTGAAAAGATCTCAGACAAAACCTAAAAAGCAATCGTTTACTTAGTCTTTAAGAAATCGAGAAATAAAAACCTTACAATAAGAAATGCTTTAGAGAGAGTTAGCTCACAAATAGCTGATGATTCGCTATTTTTAGGCCAAACTTCCCTGCCAAATTGAAATGTTTACTTACATTTAGGGTCAAGAAGCAATTCAGGAACTTTTTGAAAAAAACACAGTCTTTAACGGAGAGGAAAAAACCTCAAAAAAGATAAACCTTTCTTTTTATAAGTGGTATGAGAAGGGGAACTTATTCTTTCCAGCAATAAAAGTGCAATCAAATCATAACTTAACAGAAATCTATCTTTCATTTTCAGCCTTTACCTTAGCGTCATCAACACATCGGGCAAGAAAGCCCATCGATTACAACTAGGGTAATAAGAAAATGAAAAAGGCAGCACTAACTACTGCAATTCTTACAGCATTGGTATCAGCACCATCATTCGCAGCAACTGTATACAAAAACGACGGTACTGAATTAAAAGTTGGCGGCCGCGTTGAGTTTCGTGGTGACTTCATCGGTTCAGACGGTGCTGAAGTTGAAGGTTCCATGGAAGATAAAAGCCGTGCTCGTCTTAACCTAAAAGGTAAAACAGACATCGGCAACGGCCTTTCTGCTTTCGGTGTTTACGAAGCCGAACAAAAAACGGGCAAGAGTGAATTCAAAAACCGCTACATGTATGCAGGCGTCGACTCTGATATCGGTGCTTTCTCTGTAGGTCGTCAAGACATGGCTGCAGTCATCATCTCTGACATGACGGATATCACAGAATTCTCTGGTGTTCAGCAAGTTATCGATTCCTCTTCTGATAAGCAAGACAGCGTTTTCGCATACCGTGGTGCGTTTGATGCGCTACAACTGCAAGCAACCTACCAAGCAAACTCTAGTGATAACGAAGATAAATACGGCATCTCTGGAATGTACTCACTGCCAATGGGCCTAGACCTCGGTCTTGCATATTCTGGTGGCGACGTAGATAAAGACAACTCTGAAGATCAAATTCTAGGTGGTATCGCTTACTCGATGGATAACCTTTACCTAGCAGGTACTTACTCTCAAGGTTCATTGACTGACGCTGAAGACTTTACGGCTTACGAGCTAGTCGCAAGCTACAAAGTAGCGAGCAAAGTGACACTTGCTGCGCTATACACAGCTCAAGAGAATGATCCAGACAACGGTTCAAAGTACGACACCGTTGAAGGTATCGAGCTTGTTGGTTACTACAAACTAAACAGCAACTTCCGTACTTACCTGTCTTACTACATCAACCAACTTGATGAAGCAAAAGATGCAACAACAGGTCTAGTAACAGAAGGCGAAGATACACTGCGCCTAGGCGTACGTTACGATTTCTAATTCACTCTTGTCCTAAGAGCGAGTCCACTTGGCCAGCATGCTTGCTGGCCATTTTTTGTGTAACCCAACATAACTCAATAAGTTTTCACACTATCCAAACGTCGCTCTGCAATGAAAAACGAGCGTAGTGACTCCTGCCTCTGCCCTCTTTTAATGCGATTTGTCACTAAGTTAGTGCATTTCTCCTAATAGCCAACCGAACTAAAATAAAAAAGACAATTAAAATCAAATAGATAAAAACTGGCACGCGTTCTGCAATACCAATTATGCAAATGCATGGCAGCGTTTGTGCTTCTCGTTCTTTGTACCTGTTATAACAGGCACGTCCTTTGAATTGGTAATGTCGCCTCCCTCTGGGAGGCATTTTTTTATTGGCGCGAAAAACAATAGGACGTATGATCCCGCCACCTCTATCAAACTGGAATTTTTCAATTGAATCATCATCCTGTTCAAGGTGCGTCCTGGATGCTAACAGCTGGCTTGGCATTCGCCATAGTGAACAGCTTCGCCCAAATTGCTAGCATCAACTTTGGTGTCTCTTCCACCACATTCGCATTATTCCAATACGCTATTGCCTTATTTGTCATTCTGCCCTATCTGCGTACACTTGGAATTAGACGCTCACTAAGAACCCAACACTTTGGTTGGCATACCTTCCGTATTTTTCTCTCTGTTATCGGGATTCAGCTTTGGCTTTGGGCACTCGCTTATCCAGTTCCGATTTGGCAAGGCATTGCGCTGCTGATGACCTCTCCATTATTTGCAACGGTTGGATCTGGCTTGTTACTCAAAGAGAAAGTAGGTACTGCACGCTGGTTAGCGACATTAACAGGGTTCGTTGGTGCTATGATCATTCTTGAGCCGTGGGCAGATTCATTTACATGGGCGACCCTGCTTCCTGTTGGCGCCGCATTTTTCTGGGCAGCGTATTCTCTGATGGTAAAGAAAATGTCGGTCAACGATCCGCCCTCAACCATGGTTGTCTATTTATTACTGCTGATAACGCCGTTTAATATCTTATTGGCAATACCGACATTTACTATGCCAAATACCTGGACGATATGGGGCGTACTTTTAGCCGCAGGCGCGCTTACTGCACTCGCTCAATGGGCTATCGTTAAAGCATATGCAGTAGCAGACGCCTCGTTTGTGCAACCATTTGATCACGCAAAACTGCCTTTGAATGTCGTTGCTGGCTGGTTGGTGTTTGGCTGGGTACCACCTGGTCGTTTATGGCTAGGCGCCGCGATTATTATTGCCTCCATTGCGTTTATTACACACTGGGAAGCGAAAAAGACAAAGCTAGTTGAAAGAAAAGTCTAATTTCAAGGTTCTATATTTTCAGGAAAGGAAATGAGGAACACCATATGAGTCAACCAATCAAAATTACACTGTACCGCTGGGCTGGTAGTTGGGGTCCATTCAAAGTCAATATTCCTTGTGGTGAATGTACGTTAACTAAAGATATTTTGACGGATACTTTTAAAAACGAACTCGCTGATGTCCCCGTTGAACTGGAAGTAAAAGATTGGTTATCACATTGGTGGGAACCATTAAAAGCAGGGGCCTGGCATGCTCCGATTCTTATTGTCGAAGGAAAAGTGGTCAGCCAAGGAGAAGCGCTAAACCGGGGCGTGCTTGTGCAATCAGTTATCGCTGAATGGGTCAAACGCGATGAGCTAAAAGGCAACATTGTTTATGGTAAAGCCACCTGCCCTTACTGTGTCAAAGCGAAACAACTACTTGACGATGCTGGTGTTCAATACGAGTATCATGACGTGGTTAAAGACAGCGCCGCTTTGTATCGCATGATCCCCGAAGTAAAAGCCATCATTGGAGAAAAAACGCCGGTAACAGTGCCGCAGATCTGGTTGGATGGAAAGTATGTTGGAGGCGCTGACGATTTAGAAAAGTGGTTAGCAGCAAAGGGGCTAGATAAAGTGCCTAATAATGTCGTGGAGATACCAAGCCAATCCGCTTAGCGTTTGATTCAAATGCCATCCGTCTTTGAGTAGTGGTTTACCAATGTTGTTCAATATGTAGGCTGCCACTAAAAACAAGACAGATAAAAGCAAAAAGCCCTGATTCTTCAATCAGGGCTTTTTAAATTATTTCGCCAGTTTTTTCATAACACGAGCAAAAACAGAAGCTTTTTTCTTCTTCGCTTTACCGTAAAGCGCTTTGTGCATCGCGTCTTTTGCAATCATCTGGCCAATATAAGCACCACCAAGTTCGTTACCCATGACCTTCTCCTGAATGTATTGACTTAACTATGTTGTAATTTTACACCACAATTAGATAAAAACAAGACTGGCGTCACATTTATTTTGTAATTAACTTTCAGGTTAGTTCTGATTACTTTTTCTAAACGGGCGCCTATCGCTTAGGTTGCTGGTATGTTTTACCCGCTGCGACGTACGTATCTTTCTGTTTGATTTCAAAGAATGTTTCAAAGAACCACGCAGCAAATTTGATCAAGTGATCGCCTTCATTCATGACGTGCTCCACGTATTCTTGCTCTTCTCCGGACTCGTCTTCTTGAGTGGTAATATGGTAAATACGTTTCTCGCCATCAACTTCTGCAAGACCAAACTGACCCGTTAGGGATTGTGCCGCTTGTGCAACTTCTTCTTCCTCACACGCCTTCAAGACTTCGAGTGCCTTTGGCATGCTTTCTTGCTGAGTAATTTCTTTTACCAGTGTTTCAAATTCGTTTTGTTGCATTCTTTCACCTAACGATTAGAGATCGGATAGTCATTTGGGCAGAAATGTATCCCCAAGCTTGAGAGGAGCATCAGGCATTGCCCTCTTCCTCTCAAACTGAGTCATTCAATATACACAATGATCCTGACTTAATTTAGCAGCGCATTTTAGAAAGCTGCCTCTTTCGTTGCAAGTATATTCAGGTGGAAGTTTCTACTTGAATCGTCCCTTTGGGTACTTTACGAAATTGACTCAATGCCAGCACACAGCAAGAAAGTAACGCAATAAACAAATAAAACACCCCAAGCTGGTTTTGATTCGTGACCCAAGAATCTACCAAGTATCCGCCAAACAACCCGGCTAAACACATTTGAATTGATCCAGATAGCGCAGAAACCGCTCCGGCCTGTTGCTTATGTGGCGACAGCAACAAACTAATTGATACCGGAAACGACATGCCTTGGGCAAAACTTAAACACGTAAATGCCACTAGTAATGAAAATACACTGAAGGGTGTAACCAACAACATGAAGCCAGCAATAGCAACAATCGCGAAACTCATCAGCAAGATTTGCTGAGCTTTGTAACGAGCGTTGATCAAATTAAGCACCAAGCTACCCGTCAGCAAACCAACTGACGGTATGATCATCAAAGAACCGTAATCTGCCGCCGTTAAGCCTAACTCTTGTTGCATTAAAAATGGATACAAGGAAAGCGTGACCAGAGCCGATAAATAACTAAGCCAGTTGTAGCTCGCACTACCAATCACTTGAGTATTCGTTAACAGGCGCAAATAATTTGCACTCACCTGGCCTACTTTAAATTTTCGCTTCGGGTAAGGCAGCGTTTCTGGCAGCACCAATAAACCAAGCGTAAAAATTGCCATTAAGTAAATCAGCACAAACACAAAGACAGCATGCCAGCTCAGGTGAAAAGCAATCCAGCCACCAAACAGTGGAGCAATAATTGGCATCACAGAAGCAGTTACTGAAATATAAGATAGCGCTTTGGTTAATTGCATACCGTCATAACTGTCACGCAATACGGAGCGACCAAGCACCGAGGCACTGCCCGCTCCCAAACCTTGAAGTAACCGCCCCGCTTCAAGAGCAATAATGTTGTCCGAAAAAGCGATACACATAACCGTACCAACTAGGTACACACTTTGGCCCAGAATAAATACTGGTCGACGACCAATCGCATCAGACAATGGGCCATAAAACAGCTGAGAGATACCGAAGCCAACGAGAAATAGTGTGACGAGGTTCTGAATCGAATGTTGCGGCAAATTCAAGTCATGACCAATCAAAGGCAAAGAAGGAAGATAAATACTAACGCCAACTTGGCCTGTGGCAATGATCATCATCGCTAATAACAATGGTGTTTTACGCAAACGTTCCTCCTACTTTGTGACAGATTGATGGCAAACAGTGTATATTTGATACTCAAAGATGATAATCAGCTAAGTTGGAAAGGAATTAATTCCCAAGGAGACACAATGGACTGGATTCAAAGCGTGAAGAGTTATATTCGTGTGGTCGAAGAAGGTAGCTTTAATGCTGCAGCGCGGAAACTCAATACCACCAGCTCAGCTATCAGTAAACGAGTTCAATGGCTAGAAGATAAAATTGGCGTTCAGCTACTTAAACGCACGACCCGCTCTATTAGCCAAACCGAAGCTGGTGCGCTGTTTTATCAACGAGCAAAAAATCAGTTGGATTCATGGCAATCAGTATTAGATGAAACTCGCTCAGTCAATCAATCACCAGCGGGGTTATTGAAAATTGGCGCGACACTGGCGGTTGGTTCTAAGTTTTTGGTGCATTACCTAGACGATTTTCTTGAGAAATATCCAGACATCACGCTTCAATTAACGACAACGCTACCGGGCCAATTGCCAGAGCTAAGCTTAGACCTGTTTATTAGCCGGGAATTAGAGCAACTGAACTCGCTAAGTTTCAAAGCCACCGCACTTTTCGAACATAAAGCCCAGTTTTACGCCGCGCCTAGTTACCTAAAAAAATATGGCACCCCACAATGCGTTGAGGATCTGACAGAGCATAATGTCCTGATTTGGGGTGAAAAGCCCTCACGAGAAATCAAAACCAATCGAGGCAAACGTATCAGCTTGTCCGGTAACTTTGCCACGACCAACCCAGAAGCGCTGTTTCATGGTGCCAAAAGAGGCATGGGTATTCTGATGACGAATAACGTCATGATCAAAGATGATCTCAAATCCGGCGCGTTAGTGCCTATCTTGCCCGATATCACAGCGGATAAAGCCACTGTATATGCCTACTATCCAAAGCTGGATTATCAGCATACCCGAACTAAGCTGTTCCTCGATTATCTCAAATCGCGATTAGAAGAGGAGAAGCGTGCTTAGCTTGAATTTCTAGCGCTATATATCGATGAGGTTCAAGCATAAAAACATGAAAATAATGATTTGTTCGTTCACAAAATTTGAAAAATTCGCCTTAGTAACCGATAGTTTATTTGATGCATATCAAATAATAATTCTTCGTGTCTCACACGATATGGTAATCACAACGCTAGGTGAAATGCTCAATGGGTCAGGTACAAATCAGTTTCCACAAAATTGATGAAATATTGAAGCTAAACGGCACGGCTCAGCTAAACCGAGTCACGTTAGATATTCATCAACAATTGCAGAGCCATTGCACTTGCGTTGTAGAAGTTGCGCATCTTCAACATTCGGCTCATACCATCTCCTTCGCTAGCAATGGAAAAATTACAGACAATCTAAGCTACCACCTTTCAGGCACCCCCTGTGAAAAAGTGGCAAAAGACATTGGCGAACATATTTTCTATCAGGACCAAGTTTACAAACGCTTTCCTGAAGATCAGATGTTTCAAGAGGATGGTATTCAAGCTTACATTGGTCTGCCATTAAAGACACAAAATGGCGAGGTTCTGGGAATTTTATTGTCCACCTTTACCCGAAGCATCCACGCTAAGGAAGCGCAAGATATCCTCGACTTCCACCGCTTTTATGCCAATGTCATTATTCACAGCTTACGTGAAAAGTGGGTCAGTGAACGTTCAGATAAGCTTCTTAATCAGCTTAGCTATGAAGTATCGCATGATAACCTAACTGGACTGCTCAACCGTAGCTGCTTAGCTGATACCTTGGAGACATTGACGCAACAGGCCACTCGTCCATTCAGTTTGGCTTACCTAGACATCGATAACTTTAAATCGATCAATGATATCAACGGAAACTACATCGGCGACCAAATCATTAAGTTTACGGCGAACGCCATTCAACAAAGCTTGTCATCGCCAAACAACGCTTTTCGTGTAGCAGGAGATGAATTCGCCTTCATTACTTACGACGAAGATCCTGTCGCCGTGTGTCAGGAAGTACTCGACAAAATTGAAAGCGGCTACAGCGACAAATCTAACCGAATTTCTTTCACTGTTAGTATTGGTATCGCGCGCGCACCAGTACATATGTTGAACAGCGATGAGCTAATTTTGAATGCCAGTCTCGCTCTCAAAGACTGTAAAAAACATCGCGATACACGAATTCAGCATTACGACACACACCTTAGCGCCCTTTATCACCGTAGAACGCAGCTTATTGAAGCTATGCGCATTCAACTTAGCGCTGACATACATGATAGCGAAGAGTTGTATGTCGTTGTTCAGCCAATCGTAGATATCACAAGCGATCGCTGGAATTACTTTGAAATCCTAGCCCGCTGGAACAGCAATGTTTACGGAAACATCTCCCCTGCGGAATTCATTGAAGCTGCCGAACAATCAGGCCTGATTATCGAGTTGGGTGAACGTATTATTGAACTCGCATGTATCGCAAAACAAGAGCTAGAAGCCAACTTAGGATACAAAGTCAAACTCTCTATCAATTGCTCTGCGTATGAGCTGGTCGACTCTAACCGCTATATTAACCACCTAACTAACATGGTTGAAAAGTATCAGCATGAAGCAAAAGACTTTGTTATAGAGCTCACCGAGACCGTTTTACTTTCGCAAAGTGGCCGTGAACAAATGGTACTTAACTCATTGCGGTACTTAGGCTTTAAAGTCGCGTTGGATGATTTTGGTACGGGCTACTCAAGCTTGAACTATATACACAATTATCCGATTGATAGCATTAAAATCGATGCAACCTTCGTTCAAAACATGCTCTCAAATACAACCTCTGAACAAGTGGTGTTTTTGATAGCGCAATTGGCAGAACTGCTTGATGTGGATTTGATTGCCGAAGGCGTAGAAGACGATAGAGCATTACAAAAATTAATTGAAATGGGCTGCCACTACATTCAAGGCTATTTCTACTCTCGCCCACACAGTGTTGATGAAATCGTACACCTGATAAATGAACGTGAAGTGCGGAGCGCCTAAGAGCTCTAAACAAGCGACGGTCATGGAATGTAAATCTAGTAAATGCACAAAGTAAAAGAGACCAAGCTATGCTTAGTCTCTTTTTATTTTTTGAGCGAAGTACTTTGTTACAGCACTGCTTTCTCTTTATCGCGTAATAGCTTATCCATTTCATCTCTGTTCGCGACAAAGGTTGCCATCTCTTTCTTAGGAACAGAGCTCGCCATTGGGATGTTTGCTCGCATAGCGTTAACTGGACGGCCGTATTCAATCAATTCATAGTGAAGGTGTGGCCCTGTCACTCGACCTGTTTTGCCGGAAAGACCGATACGCTGGCCTCGAGAAACCTTTTGCCCTTTCTTCACCAGAATCTTACTTAGGTGTAAGTAACGGGTTTTGTATTTGCTGCCGTGCTCAACAACCACGTAGTTACCCGCATAAGGGTGTTTACGAGTCATGATCACTGTACCGTCACCAGTAGAAACGACTGGAGTACCGGTTGGTACGGCAAAGTCAGTACCGTTGTGTGGCGCGACACGCCCCGTTACTGGATGTAAGCGATTAGGATTGAAGCCAGAACTGATACGCCAACGGCTACTTACAGGATAACGCTGGAATGCGCGCTGCAAGCTCTCGCCTTTAGCATTGTAGAATTGACCATCGGTATGAAGGTAAGCTGTGATTTCACGTCCGCGATTGTAAATCTTAATCGCCTCAATTTCGTTCTTGCCCGTTGGTATACCATTGATGCTTTGCGAACGACGAACGACTTCAAATCGATCACCTGCACGAAGATCACGCCCAAAGTTGAGCTGCTCTTTGAGTAAGCTCACAACTTGACTCACTTCTGCCGACGTTAGACCTAATCGACTTGCAGAAGAAGAGAAACTGCCTTGAATAACACCAACCAATGGTTCTTGGCGCCACACGCCAGGAATCGAGATATCGGTAAAGTCATAGCTACCATCACTATTTAGTTGGTAGACCACTTTATCTGCAATAGAAAATTGCAGTTCCATTTTCTCTAACTCGCCTGTCGCATCATCACGCCAAAAGCGGAGCGTGTTGCCCGGCTTTAGTGTATCAAGTGCAAGGTAGTTCAAATCCGTTTCCATTACTTTCATTAACGAGCTGTAACCGAAACCGAGCTGGCTAAAAATAGTGCTTAGGTTGTCACCTGCTTGGATTTGATATTCGAAGTTCGGGGGAGTGACAACTTCGGCAGTTGTCGCATCAAGAATTTTTTCAACGACCTGAGATTCAGGCAGGTTCAATGCGATGGTTTTGGTTAAAGATGACTCTTTGAGAGAGTGAGAAACACCAATCGCAACTAAAACTGGCAAGGAGTATAACAGCAGCGCTCTACGACTTGTCAGATTCGGCAACCGTCTTGTAATTTCATTTGTAGACACGGGAATTACTATCTCCTTTCAAACAAGGCTCATAGCTTATGCATTCCCGTATAAGAAATCACTATGAAATTTCGAGATCTAGCGCAGAAAACACTGAATTTTTACAGAACTCAAAAAAAATTCATCACTGTTGCATATGTAAGTTATTCCCTACACGCTTTAATGTGGATGAATTTAATTGATTTGGCGTATCTGCCATTGCTTGATCGTCACCATGCGCTAAATATGAAAGCGCGATAATGGCATCACTTTCCCATGTAATTTGGGTAAATTTAACGCGGTCACCGACAAAAATACTGTCTAAAAGGACAACTCGGCTCGGCACGGGGTCAAACTTAAACAAGCCAACATAGTTAAACGAACCGCTACCTTGTGTCGTTACAATCATCGGTGCAGTAATCCATGAAACACCCTCAATCTCACGCTGACTAATAAACGCAGTTGGAACGAGTACCTGACCTTTTGTCGCACCTGCGTCATAATCACCTATCAAATAGCCGTTTTCTTTATCCCACTCATCAAGAAAAGTGACCGCTCCCTGCTCTGGTACTTGAATCGTCCATGGGTTGCGTGAAGTAATTCCCAGCGTCTCTTGCACAATAACATTGGTTTCTACTTCCGTTTGAGGGAACTTAGCCATGATCTCTTCATCAGACAAACTAAAGCGATAAACACCCGCGATCACAACCACGACCAATAATACGGTCGGAATAAGAAGAATAAGTGGTATCGGCAGGATTCTTTTGTGAGCCATGAAGACTTCCTTGTTTAAAGGTATAAATGAAAAAGCGAGTATAGCATTGTATACCCAAATGATTTCATCCCTTCAGTGTTTCAAAATTAAACTAAACTGACTGTATCCAAATGATTTTCAAGCCCAGAGTTCATAACTGGCCACTGACACTGCTCTCAGTGTTCCAAATTCATTGGTGTATTGGGAAGAATAGGTAATCACGATGACAACAACCATTCATACATGCGAATGCGCTTGCGGTTTAGTTGAGCTCCGTTGTAAGGGAGAACCCATCCGTACGTCTGTCTGCCATTGTTTTGAATGCCAAAAGCGGACAGGCAGTGTGTTTGGGGTACAGGCTCGCTTTGATAAAGAGCACGTAACTTTAAACGGTGAGGTCACCTGCTATACGCGAATGGGGGATGATGGCAGCGAGGTTCAGTATGAGTTTTGCCCTTCTTGCGGCACGACAATGCGCTTATTGGTCTCTACATTTCCTGAAATCATGATCATTCCCGTCGGTCTTTTTACTGATAAAGAGTTCCACCAACCAACGGTTTCCATCTATGAGCAGAGGAAACATGGATGGGTGAGTTTCGAATGTACAATGGAACACATCAGGTAGGGGAAATCCCCCTCTATGTCGTTATCATGGTCAACGCAAAAGCTCGATAAATGAGATTTTTTTGAGAATGATCAACCGAGTTTTACTGTAAGGGGTTTCGTAACGCGGTGTGAGCGTTATAATCGGCTCCTAACATTTGGTGGGGTTTTATTGTGATTTCCAGACTTCCTCGTTGGGTGGAATATGGCGCGTTTCTACTTGCCCTTCTCGCGGGCTGCGTCAATGCCGTTGGTCTTCTCGGCTTTCAACATCAAGCGATAACACATCTTTCGGGAACCGTAACTCAGCTAGGGAACAGCTTGCTAAAAGGTGTGGATAGCTCCATTCACCTGCTCTTCATCGTATTTAGCTTTTTGATCGGTGCTGCCTTTAGCGGCTTTTTTATTGAGAGCAGTGCGTTAAAACTAGGGCGAAGATATGGTGTTGCACTGTGCATAGAAGGGAGCTTGCTCCTACTCAGTTTGGGCTTTTTGGTGCAAGGGGATTTGTACGGCCAATATCTAGCGTCAGCAGCATGTGGATTACAAAACGCAATGATCACTACATTCAGCGGCGCAGTAGTCAGAACCACACATATGACTGGAATCATCACCGATCTGGGGATTATGATTGGAGAAAGCTTAAGAGGTCGTCAATTTGATCGACGTAAAGCAAAGCTATTCCTATTCATTTTCTTCGGATTCTTGCTGGGCGGTGTCGCAGGAGCCGCACTATTCGTGGTATATGGATTATATACGCTCGTTTTCCCTGCAATATTGACTTTCGCTACGGCTCTGATCTACTGGAGTTACCTTTACGTGCTTAGTCGCCAACAAAAAGCATAAAATCTCGAACCGATTGAGGCCGAATGCTTCAATCGGTTATAGCTCAACTCTCTCACCGCTGCACATCATAATAAACGTTTTATCGTGTTGTAACGCAGCTAAAAAAACCTTATAACAGCTAGGGCTAACAGGGCTTCCGGCAAAAAGTTAGTTAGATCAAAGTCACATTTGTTTAGCGTTTTATTATTCCAGTCACAATGCGCCCCATAATTCTCTGCGCTGCCCGCGCTCCGTGCTACAATTTTCTAACACAAGCAACATATTCGTATACACTTATACGTTATTTGACCAATTACCCGACAAATCGGCTGAATAACTAGATGTATTTAATGAATAGTATTGCAATGGATGCAGTTTGCGGGTACCCTCCGCAAAACTGTGATTAAATACGGATGTTTAGTGAATATTTATGTCATGGAAATGGCAAGTATTGACTAGTAGTAACACGAGACAACTATGCATAACACCACTAATGCTACTGAAGCTCCTAAGGGCAACTTTTGGATGTTTTTCATCCCTTCCCTAATCGGTCTTCTACTCTTTATGGCTCCGATCTCATACGATGGCGGCCTAACTATCCCTGTTGCGGTTATGGCAAAAGTCATCCCGGCAGTATTAGGCGATACCTTGATCGCTATCGTCACCAGTATCATCGCTTTCATGGCAGTCGCTTCTGTTCTTTGCAAAATTTTCAAGCCTGCAGCGATTTTACGTAATGGATTTTTAAACGGTCTTTTCAATCCATCGCCACTATGGCTTGTTGTTCGCTTAATCGGCGGTGCAGCCGTATTAATGACATTCTTCCAAGTGGGTCCAAAAGCGATTTGGGAAGAAAATACAGGTGGCCTTGTTCTTACCGGTCTTCTACCAACTTTGTTTGCGGTGTTCATTTTTGCGGGCCTACTCCTTCCGCTTCTTCTGAACTTTGGTCTTCTTGAGCTGTTTGGCGCGTTACTGAGTAAAATAATGCGCCCGGTATTCAACCTGCCTGGCCGTAGCGCAATTGACTGTATGGCGTCTTGGTTAGGCGACGGCAGTGTTGGTATCTTGCTAACCAGCAAACAGTACGAAAATAAATTCTATACTCAGCGTGAAGCCGCTGTTGTCGGGACAACGTTCTCAGCAGTATCGATCACGTTTAGCTTAGTGGTTATCGCTCAGGTACAGTTAGAGCATCTGTTCCTACCTTTCTACGGCGCAATCTGTTTAGCAGGTATTGTCGCTGCGGTTATCATTCCTCGCTTACCGCCGCTAAGCCTGAAGAAAGATCGTTACATTGATGGCAGCAACCCAGATAAAGATGCTGACGCCGTACCAGAAGGCCACACCACATTCTCATGGGGTATGGATCTAGCACTTAAGCGCGCGGGTCAGGTAACATCTGTTCAGTCGGTATTTAAAGAGGGCGTACATAACGCAATCGACATGGTGTTTGGTGTACTGCCTGTGGTTATGGGTCTGGGTACCGTGGCATTAGTGATTGCAGAGTACACTCCTGTATTTGAAATTCTAGGTCAGCCATTCATTCCATACCTAGAGCTACTGCAAATTCCAGAAGCTGTCGCCGCATCACAGACTATTGTTGTTGGCTTTGCGGATATGTTTATCCCGGCAATTTTAGCGGCATCAATTGATAATGAAATGACACGTTTTGTTATTGCAGCAATGTCAGTAACTCAGCTTATCTACATGTCAGAAGTTGGCGCCCTACTACTAGGCAGCAAAATTCCAGTAAACATTGTAGAACTGTTCGTTATTTTCATTCTGCGTACGCTAATCACATTACCTGTGATTGCTGGTGTTGCTCATCTGATTTTCTAAAATCAAAGCATCAATCAACAAAGGCTCCGCATTGTCGGGGCCTTTTTTATGTCTAAACCTCTATCTACAGCTCTATTCAGATCACTTAATTAGCAAAGGCTCATAACTTACGACGAACAGCTCCAATCACGCCCCCTTTTACGACAGTTAAGTCGCTCTCATCTCACCAATAACGCCAACCTGAAACACTATTCTTTACGCAATTAGTTTCATTATGACGCTTTCATTAACAGAGCGCACAAATCTGATCAAACTCACGGTTTTTGTCGTAACTTACCGTTTTGTTTAAATTTGGTTAAAAGGGACAACAAATAGACTCATGTTTTTGACAAAGATGTCGATAAAAAAGATAACCAAACACAATAGGTTTCTCTTGATGCCGAATTCGCCCGTTTAAAAAGAGGTGAAAGCATAGTGAAGCCAACCGGGAGAATCAGAGGAAAGCTCATGAAATTTAGACATAAGGTTGTCACAGCCTCGTCATTTTTGCTGCTAATTACCGTGTCACTACTGTCGACGCAACAAGTTATGACGATCCGCTCCCAAACGCAGGAGCACATTGACTCGAGTGTGAATGAGATATTGACCAGTGTTGGCAATACCGTGCAATCAGAAATGAATGCTAAAAAGGATCTCGCTCGTTCTATTACTGAAGTTATCGAACTTAATCCAAGTTCACACAACTACGTTCAGAACATTCTAGAGCGACCAACACCAAAAGCCAGCTTTCTTGCGATTGGCTTTGGTTATGAAAGCAATGGCTTCGTGATTGAAAATGACGACGGCTGGGAAGCAGGACCAGACTACGATCCGCGTCAACGTCCTTGGTTCATCGCAGCTAAAAACAAAGGCGATTTGGTCGTAACAGACCCATACGTCGATGCGTCTTCAAAAAACGTCATCATCTCTGTTGGTACACCTGTAAAAGAAAACGGCCAGTTCTTAGCTGGTATGTTTTATGACCTCGAACTAACTACCCTTTCTGACCTCGTCAACCAAGTGAATCTGTTTAATGCTGGTTACTTATTTTTGGTCACCGCAGATGGGACAACCATTGCCCACCCTCAAAGCAAATACAACGGTGAAAAAGTTGGTAGCTACCTACCACAGGTCGATCTTACACAATCAACGCAACACATTGAGATCGATGGCGATCGTTATATGATTAACTTGACTCACATCCCGGGCGAGAACTGGTACGTGGGTTCAGTTATTGATGAAGCTATCGCCTACTCTGCCGTAGGAGAGCTTCGCAACAGCGCTATTATTTATTCAATCATTGCCGTGATTGCTTCTGTTATTGCACTGACTCTGCTCATTCGCACACTCATGCGTCCGCTAGACACATTAAACAACGCGATTAAAGGTGTTGCGTCAGGGAAAGGCGATCTTACACAGCGCCTTGAAACTGATACTGACCAAGAATTCTCAGAGCTTGCTACAAACTTCAATACGTTCATGGAAAACTTGCAACAGCAAATTATTGAGTCGAAGAGTATTTCTGATCAAATTTTGAATGGCACTCAAATCACCGCTGAGGGTGCAAAAGATTCGGCAGGTGCTATTCAAACTCAGCTACAAGAGCTAGAACAATTAGCCACCGCGATGCACGAAATGTCTGTTACCGCGACTGAAGTTGCCAATAATGCGCAAGGCGCAGCAAGTGCAGCCAAAGAAGCTGATCAAGCAACGGTTGAGGGCTCTTCTGTGGTCGGTGAATCGACACAAACGATCAATATGCTTTCCGATAGCATTGACCTTGCTGTCGAAGAAGTGCAAGTGCTTGAATCGGCAACCGCCAACATCGAAACGATTCTAAAAGTCATCAACGATATTGCGGACCAAACGAACTTACTCGCGTTGAATGCCGCGATTGAGGCTGCACGTGCGGGAGAATCTGGCCGAGGCTTCGCCGTCGTTGCTGATGAAGTTCGTACACTGGCGCAACGAACTCAAGAATCAACAACAGAAATTCGTACTATGATTGAGCAGTTGCAATCTGGCGCATCATCTGTGGCAAATGCTATGCATCAAAGCAAGGGTAGCGCTGTAGAAGCCGTAGAAAAAGCAGACTTGGCAAACAACGCGCTACAACGTATTCGTGATGCGATTCAGCGTATTTCTGATATGAACTTACAAATAGCCTCAGCGGCGGAAGAACAAAGCTTAGTTGCGGAAGAGATCAACAACAATACGGTGAATATTAAAGACCTATCGACCCAAGTCGCCGAATCTGCAAATCGAACTAACGATGCTATGCAGGCACAGCAAGAAGATGTACATAAACAAGATCAAATATTAAACCGATTTACAGTCTAGTCTTCACCTAAACAAAAACAGCGAGCCAATGCTCGCTGTTTTTGTTTTTAGACCTCTATCGCAGTGGTATCTAGACTTAGAGCGCCTAGTTTTTAGTGTTGTCGCCACTCGGCTCAAAACTGTTATCACGCTTGCTATGCTGCCTTTCCCACTCTAGTTGAATTCAACATGGATATAGCGGTCATTGGAGCGACGATAATAACGATCATCCACTTTTAAATAGGTGAAATCTCCAATCTTTATGTAGGTACTATTACGAGGAATTCGGTCGTGGTAGTAGTAACTGCGTCTTGGTCGTCGAGACTCCACATAAATAACGTCACGATGTTTATACTTATGTTTATGCTTGTGCTTGTGCTTGCGTTTATGATGATGGTGATGCTCATGATGGTGATCATATCGATGACCATGCCTATGTTTCGGGTCAGCCATCACTTCTGTACTAAACACACCTAAAGACAATATAACGCCAACCATGGCAAAAGATAATTGCTTTGACACAACAGAGCCTCTTATTCATATCAACATCGATATAATAGAAGGGTGAATCACTGTACATGTCAGCCTTTCGCTAAGGAGTTTTACTTAAAAGTCAGAGCTAACCGTGATTATCAGAGAAACGTCAAACTTCAAAAATGCTGATGACTTTGAGTGGCCTGGATTCGGCTATGAATACAAAAAAACCGCCCGTTATACAACGAGCGGCTCAGTTTTTAAATCAGCTAGCGTGATTTTATACTGCTTGGGCAAACAGCAAGAAACAGCCGAACAGGAAGATCATGCTCATTCCCATTACGCCGCCACCAGCTTCATAAATACTGTCATCTTCTACTGGCACTCGACGCACTTTCATTGTCATTGATAATGGGACAAAGACCGCGAGAAACACAAGAATAATCCCCGCGTAGCTAAGAATAGCCAAGAAGTGTTCTGGCGCAAATACAGCACCTAGTAGTGGTAGCACAAAAGTAGTAACAAAAATCACTGGCTTACTTGCTTTCAGTAAGTCTGCATTTTGATCGTATAGCGCCATTGCCACACCTAAGAACGACGTTAGCAGTGCTAACCCAGTGAACATGGATAGGATAAACTCCAAACCTTCGTATTGCTGACCTAATACCGAGATTAACTCTGTTACATTGGAGTATTGAACAAGCTCATGAGGTGGTAGGTTACCGACAACTGCTAACAACCATAATAGGTAACAAACAAGCGGAATAGTTGAACCCACGATAATCATATTACGCAGTTGTGTTTTGCTCGCCTCTTTGTTGTAAGTTACAAGCGATGGGATCACGACCATAAAACCGAAACTGGTGAAAAGCACCGAGCTTGTCTTAATTAGCGCCATCTTATCGTCACTCACGACTTCATCAAGTCCCTCAAACGAGACGCTTGGTGCAAGCGCAAAAAGTGTCAGGATCAACGCCACGATCATGCCTAGGAACAAACCGCGATTAAGCTTATCTACAACTCCTGTACCTGCCGAAACAATGATACCGACTAAAAGAGTAAAACCGACTTGGCTTGCGATCGTAGATGTTGGCAGCCCAATTGAGGCTGTTACTTTTTGTACGAGATCACCCGCACCAATGATATAAGCCATCAATAGACAAACTAACAGGGCGTAAAGCAAGCTGTTGGTTACCAACTGGCCACCTTTACCTAGCGTTTCGCGAGCAATTGCATTCATGCTAGCGCCGCCGCCTACTTTGCAACTGGCCTCAAGAAGGAGCAGCGCAGCGTAAGTCGTCCCAGCCCAGATGAACAACATAAGAAGAGTGCCCCAGAGGAGGCCAAATTGAGCAAGCACCATTGGTATAGCAAGCATACCAGCGCCAAGAGCAGTACCTGCAACGATCAGGGAGCTGCCGACAAGTTTTAGGTTCACGGTTAATACCTCTAAATTCAATCCGTTTATTTCTCGCCAGTTGTGCTACATCCAAAGCACACCCAACAAAACGCTCTACTCAACCAAAATTTGGTTACAAGAACCCTATATGGCTAAGAAAACATGCAGCAAAAGGTGGTTAATTCAATTGCACATGAACACTTGAGAGTCGTTTTGGGCGATGTCATCGTTGATGAAATGCGCACAACTTTGGGTTCGAAGCAAAATTGTTCATCTTAATTCATCAACCCCATTCGTTGTGAATGGATTTGGTTCGAAAAGATTGTAAGGCATAAGCAGGACGATTGAAAAGCAAAAGGTCAATCTTATAGCGATATATTTTAACAACTCTCCTCATTCACCTAAGATGTGTCGTTATTTTCATCACTATTCAGTCTTTTATCGCCTAATGAGAGTAAGAACGTGCTCAACCGCTCAATTTTGGATGGGTGTACAAATTAATTTACAGTTCAAGTAAAGGTGTTAGATTCCAGGGGCGTAGCCTAGATCGGACAATATCGCTATTATTCGCTGCGTACCGACACTGTTCGGTTCACATACCTCTAAACACTGATTTACGGTTCGAAACTATAGGTAAATTGAGTGTCCGAATGCTGGGTGTGGTTCCCCAGCATTTGCATCCTTTCTTTTTGGTGTTATCCAAACTGTCTAAATCTAAGCTAGCTTGCCCATTCTATTAATACGCTTTATCTAACGCTCCGATGATATAAGTTAATGCTGAAACGCCCATATCCGCGACCTGCTTCTCAGTCACACTCATATTTTCATACGCAATCTGCAACTCTACCTCACCTATCGATTCTTTATGAAGATAAAGCTCTTTGTAGTTCATCAACCTCTGTTGAGACTGTCGAGTCAGAGCGACAACATTTTCTTTAGTTACACGATGCTGCTCATTAAGCTCGCTAAATAATTGATCTAAAATGCGTTGCATTTTGCGAATTGAGGATTTTGTCTCTATTGATTTGTATGATTGATACTTTTCCATTGAGTTTATAACTGACTAAAATATGTACATTTTTATTAGATAGCTATTCTTATACTGATTGCAAAACAGGTAAATATGAGATGGTTAAACTGGTCCACTTCTTGCTTTATTTAGGTCAAAACTGTCCTTTCAGGAGAGCACATGCAGGTCGACCCTATTATTGAAGCACTGATTGCGAGAAGAAAAGCGAGTGGCCTCTCCCGTGAACAAATGGCAAACATCGCAGGGATGAGTGTGAAAACGTATCAACGGATAGAGCGTGGAGAATCCGACCTGAAACTTTCCCAATATCGCTCCATACTGCGCTCTCTGCATTTGACCGATCTCGACATCGCATTGGATATAAGAGACGTTCAACATGTAACAGCGGATGATCTAATGGCCGTTGCACGCTTGCTGTCTCCTGAAGCTCAGTCCCTACTTGTTCGCCTGTTATCGCTCGTTATTGAACAGCGGAACACAAAAAGCGGCTCATAACCTTATGACTGATTAAGAGCAATAAAATTCCCGCTCGTCCTATAATATTCTCGAATTATGGCCTTCGTTCCCTTTTTCATTGATTCTTCTTTTCACGCTTTAAATCACAGTCGAGTTGTTTGTTCTACGCCTCCCCAAAACGAATAAAACCCGCAGCTTGGCGGGTTTTAGGACTGTATAAGAAAATACTTCATTTAATGTGTTTGGGATTTTACTTAGTAAAAATCCTTAAACTCTGAAATCTTCGCCTTACCTCTCAGCAATAAGAAGTTCAAGAATCGGCTCGTCGACGTAGTGAGTATCTTCTCTTCTTCCACACCGTGTTTTTCCAGCAAAGCAATCGCCAAATCTAACTTAGAGATCTCTTCACAGAAGTGCGCATCAGATCCGGTACTGAAGTAAACGCCAATCTCTTTGCCCAGCTCGACAATGCGATCACAACGGGAATCACTACCCTTACGGCTTTTGCCTGTCAAAGATGTATTGTTAACTTCAACCGCAACATTGTGCTCTTTCGCGCAGCGCAGCACCTGTTCCATATCGAATGGGTAATTTGGGTTACCTAAGTGACCAAGAACATCCACTCTGCCGCTTTTAATCGCATTTATTAGAGCGGCAGTATGCTCAGCTTCGGTTGCGGGCTTGAATACGGGTTCATGGAAACTCGCAATCACCCAGTCAAGATGTTGGTCAGAAGACGATGGTAAGTCTATCTCCCCTTTCACATTCAGCGTGTTAGCTTCGACACCACGGAGAATACCTACATCGTGTAAAAAACGGGGCAAAATTCTTTGATTGTTGAAATGCCAGTAGTGAGGGGCTCCTGGCATCTCGGGAGCATGATCAGTGGTACAAAGAAGTTTTAGCCCCTTATTCTTGGCAGACAATGCGTTCTCTAAAATGGTGCTGTAGGCATGTCCACTGGCAATAGTATGGGTGTGGCTATCAACGACGATATCCATGGTGGCCTCCTAAGTTGTGGACGAATTATCGAATTTCGAACGAACCGCTTTGATTGAGAAACAGCGTGAGATCCGCTGGAATTGAGTGATTTAAAACCTTATCTACATTTACGGCATCTGAGTTCAAATAAAACTCCAATGCAGCTTCTGGATCTGTGCCACCACGAATCTTACGATTGACTAAACGCTCTTGTAGAAACTCCGCTTGGGTATCAATAAACACAGTGAAATCGGCCAAGCGATGCAGTTCTTTCCATACTGGTTCATTAAGCAGTAACCAATTCCCCTCAACGACAACCACATTCCGATTTACCAAAATGGCGTCGTCGACTGGATCATGCAAATTGCGGTCGTAGTATGGCCATTTTGTATCTTTCATTTTGAGCTGTTTGAGCTTGTCGATAAGCTCCGTCAGATTAAATGTTTGATAGGCTCCCTTAATACTGCGCAGAGGCACGAGCTCGCCATCTCGTTCAATCGTATTGTTGTCGAGGATCTCATTTGGATAGTGGAAACCATCAAAAGGCAGAACCTGAAGCGGCTCTTGGTTTTCATCTTGTTCGGAGAGATATTCCCAGAACGCAGCAAGGGTTGACTTACCGCTGCCCGGAGGGGCACACAAGAACACCACAATGCGTTCCTGCTTCTCATGATAAAGACGGGTAAATTTTTCGATAAGAGGTTGATGGATTCGCTTTACGTCGGCATCAGGAAAGGTAGCTTCGGTTTCAAAACCACTGACGTTTAAATTCACTTTCATGGTGAACCCTTATTGATTGATCTCCCCTTCGATTCTTTCTATCAACATTTCACACGACAGCTTCAACACTGTTTTGATGAGAGATTCGTATCTCATTTGCGAAAAGGACTCAAACGAAGAGAACTTAAGCTGATTGATCGACTCAAGATAAAAGCTGTCTTGCTGAGAAGAGAGTACCGCTTGGTTTTTGATGAAGTCATAAATCACGTCATCCGCGAATTCGACTTTCTCCGGTTGGCTAACCACATACTCCAACACCTGATCGTACAACCCGATATCGGCGTAAGTTTCCAAAGAGATTTTGCCCATCGCAAACATCAGCTTCGATACCACATCGGTTGTTGCTAACGGACCATCTTCTTTCAATAAAGGATCCACAGCATACTCCTTCACAAGGTCGTCTTGAACGAACACTTTCGGAAGCAGTGCTTTTAACTTGAGGTTAATTATTTTGTTAGAAACCTGAAGAAACGCAGTGGCATTTTCGCACTCGTCCAGTTTCTCCAGTAATTCATCTTCACGTGACAACGTATTATGACCTCTCCATTGTGTGGCAGCGCAAAGGCTACCACACAAATTCGTTGCAACTAAACCGTTAAGCTCACGTCATAAAACTCAAGTAACGCTTTTTCTGCATGTGCGTTCCACACATAGTTATTAGCGTTCAAAATTGCGTCTAATTCGGCGAAGAACGGGTCTTGGTCTACCAACGATAAGAAATCATCAATCGCGGTCAATGGCAGGTCAATATGCGGGTAAATCAACTTCTTACCGCCCGGAATATCCAACTGATTCAAAATCGTATGGGGTGCAGCTTGTAAGCCACCAACATGCGTGATCATGAACGATGGATTGATCTTACCTTGTGAGGAAAGCTCTATAGATTCCACCATGTCACCCTTTGAACCACCGGACGTCCCTACAATATGGGTTGATTCGTAATGCACGTTGTAAAAGTTAAACGGCACTTTGAAGTTCTTATCCGTTGGGCCAGCAAAGAAATTCAAGCAACCATCATTGCCAAGTAGCTCATCCGCTTGCTCAAGCACTTGAGCAACCGCCGCGTAGACCATTACATCGTCATAACCATTGCCACCGTTGAGTGCTTTGAGGTACGTGACCGGGTCGTCGATTTGAGCCGTGTTCACGTAGTGCAGTTCTACGCCCTGCTCTTTGGCTTTTGCAACGGGAATGAGGCTTTCAGCTCGGTCTAAACGCGCGGCGTCGATGTCCGTCACCACGATCAGTTTTGGCTTTACAGGGCCGTTGATCGCATAGTCAATCGCACCAATGCCCATTGGGCCAGCACACGCAAGTAGCGCTAATGCTCCGCCCTCTTTGATGCCCATATCGTGCTCGTACACGTATTGCGTGGTGTGGTAGCTCGCATGGTACGCACCGATAATGCAAGACATTGGCTCAGCCAGCGACGCATCAGCAAAGTAATCGCCGTGGTAAGGCAGCACGCAGCCTAGGTCGATAGCGATTTTAGGAATAATGGAATACGTCGCGTTGCCGCCAAATGTCTCATAGCTGTAGCCCGCCGAGTAGCCTGTTGGCAAGCCCATGGCAGGTTGCAGAACAAAGTAATCGCCAGCTTTGAATCGGTCTTTTAGATTCTCACCGACTTCAACAATCACACCTGCGTATTCATGACCTGTCATCACTGGCACTTCGTCAATGTTTTCAGGAACGCGTTTGTGTTTGCTACCTAACAATGCTGCTTTGTAAGTGGATAGACAAATGCTGTTTGAAATGTTTTTAACCAGAAGTTCGTCGGCTGAAATGTTTGGTAAATCAAAGGTTCTTAATTGAACGTTTTTCTCACCACAGATAACCGCTGCCGTTGTTTGTACCATGATTTCTCTCCTAATTGGGGCGATACCTGCCGCCCCAAACTGCATTGTTAGGCTGGTTGCTCAGTCGCGACCGTTTGTTGCTTAATCTTATCCATCAGCTCGTCAAGCGCTGGGTCGTTGAGGAAGTTCTTGATCGTTACGACTGGTAAACCTGTCGCGTTGACTGCACGGCTTTCTAAGCTCTCGTGTGTCACGACGATATCGGCTTCACTCGGGACTTTCTCGATGGCGAAGTTCTTCACTTCAATGTCTATCCCAGCTTGTACCAGCTTGCGTTTGAAGGTCGATGCGCCCATTGCACTAGAGCCCATACCCGCATCACATGCGAATGCGACAAATGAAATTGGCTTGCTCGGCTCTTGCGTCGTCGCAGCTGCAACTGGCTTAACTGCGCCTTCTGCTTTCATCTCTTTCATGTCAGAAACTGATTTCTCAAACTCGCTTTCTTTTTCTTCTGATTTGCTCACTTTCAGAATCGCACTTGCTACCAAGAAAGAGACAATCGTTGCACTTGTCACACCGGCGATGGTCGCAATGAAGCTACCTTTCGGAGTAAGAGCAAGGTAAGAGAAGATAGAGCCTGGACTTGGACCCGCGACCAAGCCTGCATCGAATAGGTTGAAGGTTGCGATGCCTGTTGCCGCACCAGCAATCATTGCCACAATCATGATTGGTTTCATGAGTACGTATGGGAAGTACAGCTCATGAATACCACCAAAGAAGTGAATGATGATGGCACTTGGCGCAGAACGTTTAGACAAACCCTGACCAAACTTCGCGTAAGCCAGCAGCATACCAAGACCTGGACCTGGGTTAGATGCCACCATAAAGAAGATGGACTTGCCCGTTTCTGCGGCCGCTTGCAGGCCTAGTGGGTAGTATATGCCTTGGTCAATGGCATTGTTGAGGAACAGCACTTTTGCTGGTTCGTTAATGATCGCTAACAGAGGCAGGAAACCCGTCGCAACCAACGCTTCGATGCCTGATTTCACAAACAAGTTTGCTGCGGTGACTGAAGGGCCAACAATCTCGTAGGCGAACAAACACAACAACATACCGACGATACCCAACGAGAAGTTGTTGACCACCATCTCAAAACCAGAAGGGATGCGGTGTTGAATACGTTTATCCACTTGCACCACAACCCAAGCACTCAGTGGGCCCATGATCATTGCGCCAACAAACATCGGTATGTCAGCCCCGACAATCACGCCCATCGTACCGATAGCCCCCACTACCGCGCCACGTTTTTCACCAACAATCTGACCACCGGTGTAACCAATCAAAAGTGGCAGCAAGTAAGTGATCATTGGCCCCACAAGTTCGCCAAAGGCTTCGTTTGGCATCCAGCCCGTAGGAATAAAGAGTGCAGTAATAAAGCCCCAAGCGATAAAGGCTCCGATATTTGGCAGCACCATGGCGGTCAAATGACCTCCGAAGGCTTGCACATTAGCTCGCATGTTTGCTTTCACGTTATGTTCCTTTTAGTATGCTTTTATTATGTCTAGCACTTGTTCTTTGGAAGAGGCTTGTGCCAGTTTTGCAATGTTCTCTTCATCCACAAACATCTCGCTCAACGCTTGAATCACCTCAATGTGGGTATCAGAGTCTTTCGCAGCTAAGGTAATAAGAATATTGGCCGGACCGAGATCCGATCCAAAATCAACAGGTGATGGGAAAATATGAATGCCTAAGCCTGTTTTTAAAACACCAGTTTCAGGTCGGGCATGAGGCATTGCCAATCCAGGGCATAACACATAGTAAGGACCGTTTTCTTCCGTTGAACGGATGATTGCATCAGCATAATGCTGGGAGACGTAACCTTTATTTTCTAGGTATTGCGTTGTCTTTTTAACCGCATCTTGCCATTGGTAAGCGCGATCATTAATTACATCTACTAGTTCGTGGTCGATTAACTCGTACAACATATTTAACCCTATCAACAGTTCGTCATCTGATGGGTTAATTATCAATAACAGAGTCCCAACCGCGCAACCGAGCTACTTTTGCGCTTCGAGTCACACTTTAAAGCCTGTCAATTTGTTTAAATGGACAGAGCTCAAAAATCCCACACGTAAAAAATCTACAAATTTTATTTGAGCAACAAGTCAATAGACGAATTTTGAATACAATCACCTTCTCGAAAATATTCTTAAAGTTACATTATTTAAATCAGATCACATTAGACCTATTGACTCGATATAATTCGTGATTAATTTCAAAGTTCATTTCGGGCTGTTTCTTGATCACTCGCGCTCAAACGTAGATAAGCATCACACTTGTTGGCTAGAAAAAATAAAAACGTCACTGGCTTTCACCAAATTGCAGACACAAAAAACCGCCATTCAGGCGGTTTTGATCAGTCCGCAGACCAAACGGATCGTATGTCTGGCCATCCCCAGTTTGTGAGTGCGACATCTTCCAAGACCCCTTGAAAACGTAGCGTCTGAGTATGGTGAAACATCGGTGCAATCCAATATTCGCTAATCAATGTGGACGCAATCGGCTCTAACGCGCTCAGATAATCTTCAAGCGGTGAGAATGCGCGGACATTTTCCATTTGAGCATCCAACCACGCCGCATTTTGCGCCCCTAAGGTGTGGTAAAGCACGGCATTGCTAAAGAAGTTGCTAAACGCAGACGCATGACGGTTATCGTCCAAGTTAATATTGGTGACAACCAGAGTCTCATCAAGCGTACCGTTTTTGGCTTTCTCGCTCAGTTCACGGTAGGAGTACATAACGATCTCGACTCGGCTGCCCGCATGTTTTAGACGCGAAGAAATCGCTCGTGCACACCGGCGTAGTGCCGTGTAATTGTACCCTGCGATGGTGATCAGCTTTGGCAACTTGACCGCTTCTCCAAATGGACGCAACACCGGTTTCCAGTTAGGCAATAAGTTATAAGCAGGTATGCTCCCAAATATAATGTTTTCATTACGCATCACTTCAGCTAGCTGTTCAGGTTGAATCAATTCACTGATGTATCGGCGCTGGGCCTGAGACAAAGCGTGCTTTGCATGATGGTTAAACAGTGCGAACAAACAACCGTCTTCCGTTCGACTGCGTTTACTCGCTGGTGATACTTCACTGTTTGGCGTCGACATATAGTGGCTGCACATGTCATCAGCAGAATCAGGTTCTGGTTGCAATGTGTTTGCGGCAAGCGATGGATTTTCCATCTGTTCATCGTTGACGATCCATATCGTCACAAAATCCGTTAATACTCGACACGCGTAATAGCCATCAAACGCTTGCAGTTTCAAACGGTTTTCACTGTGCTCAACGACGGAAAATGGACCACTCCCCACCACCAACTTGTTGTTCGCAACGTTCACCTGACTCACGGGCTGAATGCCATATTTCACGCCAGAAATAAGTCCAGCAAAACCCAAGTCTGGTCGGTTAAGCTTAAAAACAACCTTCAATGGATTAAGTGCCGTAATGTTGGCAACATGCGCCAGCTCTTTTTCGTAGTATTCCAAAGAGCTTAATTTGGCGAACAAACTGACAACCGTTTCAGCATCAATTGGGTTGCCATTATGAAAAGTCAGACCCGGACGAAGATAAAATGTCCATTCGTACAAGCTGTCATCATAACGCCAATGATGAGCCAACTCTGGCTGCACCTGTCCGTTGTAATCGCTTGAAACCAAACAACAATAAATTTGGCGAAGCAAAAAACGTTCACTACTTCGCTGCAGTTGATGCGGAACCATACGCTCGAACATACGTTTGTAGGTCAGTTGAATGTTGAGCTGACCTTCTTGAACCGATGCGCCTGACGTTGTTTTCAATAAACGTCCAAACGCAACTTCATCCTCATCTAATATCGCGAGCGCTTTCTCATACTTACCTCGCTTAATACGCGCGAGAGCTAAGCTTTCTTTTAAAGCCTCTAACTCGATATTGAGTACGAGGGTCGAACGCTGATTTCTTCCTGCTTTCGGATACCAACTCAACCACATTTTATCCTGCATTTGCGACAACAGGCTGCGCGCATGCCGAGGAGAGGTAAACAATAAATCGGCGATTTCTTGCAATGTAGTTTTCGTTTCATCACCAACATTAAACGAAAGCAAGCGTTGGTAATAACGAAATAAGTTGAGATCAGACACCGCACGTACCTTAACTCTAGGAGGCCATTGAATAGGTGTATTTTACTGAACTTGGCGGTAATAAAATAAGAAAACTTCCAAACACTTTGTTCCCCTTTTAGTAGCATTTCGTACCTATATTGTAGGAAAACCCCACCTATTCGGTCTTATCAGGAATAAAGTGAAGAAATCTACTCTCTTTTTTGCCTCCCCTTTTTTCACCATACTGGTTTGGCGAACAGGAAATATAGAGAATTGCTCATAACCTAACCCCCAAGCAGAACTTAGCTCCTGATACCACACCCCCTATTCGTCGTATCTTTAAGTTCTGCTTTTTTACTGCCAACAGTTGCGCCTTAGAAAAAGCACACGTACACTTAATCGCAATTCGACGATTAACTATAAAGGTCTGCTCATGAGCAACAAATGCAGCAAAACATGCGAAATTGCTTTTGAAGCCACACAAAAACAACTGGATAAAGAGCAAGCACTCGCCGCTCAAGCAAAAGCGCTGTCTCATCCTGCTCGCTTACGCATTCTGCATATTCTTCACACTTTAGACACTATGGGCGGCTGCTTAAACAGCGATTTAGTCTCTGAGTTAGGTTTAGCGCAATCGACCGTATCAGAACACTTACGTATTCTAAAACAGGCAGGGTTTATCAGTGCAGAACCTAACCCGCCAAAGGTTTGTTACCGCATTCAACGTGAAAAACTGAACGCGTTTAACGCTCAATTTTCCGGTTTATTTAGCTAAGACACGTTGCGCGCTTTCCATGCGCGCAAAGATAAACTATAACCTTATATATCGCCTTTCGACGATAAACGAATAGAGACCACTATGACGACTGAAGTTTTCAATAGTGCCAGCGAAAAAATGAGCTTTCTTGACCGCTACTTAACGGTTTGGATCTTTGTCGCAATGGCCATCGGCGTGGGGATAGGCGCAGCCTACCCGCAAGTAGCAGAATGGAACGAAGCAATGTCCGTTGGCAGTACGAACGTACCACTCGCCATTGGTTTGATTTTGATGATGTACCCACCACTCGCCAAGGTGAACTACGGTCTATTAGGAACAGTAACGAGAGATAAAAAAGCCATCACGCTGTCTCTGGTTATGAACTGGATCATTGGCCCAATCCTGATGTTCGTTCTTGCTTTAACCTTTCTTGGTGATCATCCAGGTTACATGGTCGGTATTATTTTGATTGGCCTTGCACGCTGCATCGCTATGGTTTTAGTGTGGAATGATATTGGCGGCGGCAACAAAGAATATGGCGCGGCCTTGGTGGCATTAAATAGCGCATTTCAAATTCTGACTTACAGCGTTATGGCTTGGCTATTTATCACCGTACTTCCACCGTTCTTTGGCTATGAAGGTTTTGTGGTTGATATTTCCATGGGAGACATTGCGGAAAGCGTATTGATTTACTTAGGTATTCCGTTCCTCGCTGGTTTTCTCAGTCGTAAATGGTTAGTCGCTGCAAAGGGTGAGAAGTGGTACAACGATGTGTTTATTCCTCGAATTTCACCCATTACTTTGATCGCTTTGCTCGCCACCATCGTGCTGATGTTCAGCCTCAAAGGAGAGATGATTTTACAGCTACCAATGGATGTGTTCCGCGTGGCAGTCCCACTAGCGATCTACTTCGTATTGATGTTTTTTACCAGCTTCTTTATCGGGAAGAGAATGGGCATCCCTTACGATAAAAATGCTTCCATCGCTTTTACGGCGACGGGCAACAACTTCGAGCTGGCGATCGCGGTTTCCATTGCTGTATTTGGCCTGAACTCCGATCAAGCATTCGCTGGCGTGATTGGTCCGCTAATCGAGGTTCCCGTTCTGATTGCTTTGGTTAACGTCGCACTGAGGATGAAAACCAAATACCAGAGCTAAAATTGGAAACATAAAGATCGAGCCAAACAGCAATATTAAGTACTAACTGACGACAGTTTTTATGTACTCACTGGGCGTTAAACCAAACTTCCCTTTAAATCGTTGGCTAAAACGGCCTTCCGATTGATAGCCACACAACTGCGCGAGTAACGCAACGTTGTATGAACCATTTTGCATCAGGTAGAGTGCGTGATTTAAGCGCACTTCTGCCAGCACTTCGCGATACTGAGTGCCCTCTTGCTTGAGTTTGCGTACCAACGTTGCTCGGCTCATAGCAAAGCGCTCAGCAACAAATTCCAAAGGGTGGTCATCGCCCGGAGAGCGTGACAGATAGCGGCTGAGTTTCTGACTGAACGAGGTATTGGAACTCGAGAAAAGCCGATGCAATAGTCCTCGCTCTGCTAACTGCTGATACAACCCCATCATCCAATAACGTTGCGTCGCTTCACTTAAACTTTCCCGTTCAAAAGAAAACAAGGCATTTAATGTCGCTTGCAGTGCTTTGTCTGTCTCCACCGCTGGGACGTAATTTCCCAATGCATTACTCATACTCAGCTCTAACATTTCATCGCTAGGTACACAGTGAAAACTGAACATTCGTGAGAGAAAACGCCCTTGCTGAGGAAGGTTTTCAAAATTCAGCGAAGCGTTTGCTTCACAAAGCATGATGTTAGGATGAAGAATATCAAACGCTTCGTCTTTCCAAAACAGACGCTTACTCCCTTTAATGATCTGGATAATACTCGGGGAGTGAATCCTGACGTTACGCAGCTTTTGCTGCTGCTCCGCACGAAACAGCGTCACTTGATATTGATGCCCCATCTTCTCCCCTTAAGTATTTAATTATCGCGTGTAAGTCGCGGTTAACTTCGCTTTGTCCAATGCAACACTATTCAACGTAAATCCTACAACCGCCGCTGGCGTGTTCTCATCCAAGTTCAACTTATCACTCGGCAGCGCCCAAACGGTAAACTGGTAGCGGTGCATACCATCTTTTTCTGGCGGACATGCGCCGCCAAAACCAGTAGTACCGTAATCGATACGAGACTCCTTACCGCCGAGCTTACTGATATCAACGCCACGAGGCAGCTCGTTAACTGAGGCTGGAATATCAAACGCTATCCAATGCCAAAAACCACTGCCTGTTGGTGCATCAGGATCGTACGCGGTAATCGCAAAACTTTTTGTACCCTTTGGAACGTCTTTCCACATCAGTTGTGGAGACTGGTTCGCACCATCACATCCCCAACCTGAATATTCAAATGTCTTCGCCATTGGATGACCTTCTTGAATATCTTTGCTCGTTAGTTCAAAAGCATGGGCAGAGCCGATAACCAAAACGCTAAGGGCCAAAACAGACTTGTGAATCGCTTTCATGTGTTTATTCCTTTCAATGAGTTCAATTCAAGTCTATTCATCAACCCAAGCCAAGATACATCAATAAGTATCACAAAATATAAAACCATCGTCTATTTTGATACTTTAAGATTCAAACATAAATTTCTTATTCTCTGAGTTGCATCTGGTTTATGCTAACCAACCGCTCAGAGAACAAGGAAGACAAAATGGAACTGGATATCTACGTCGTTGACGCATTTACAGACACGCAATTTAAAGGCAACTCAGCAGCAGTCCTACCCTTGCAAGAGTGGTTAGAACCAGAGCTAATGCAAAACATTGCAGCGGAAAACAACCTCTCTGAAACCGCGTTTGTTAAAACGATTGGAACGAATCAATATGAAATACGCTGGTTTTCACCACTTACAGAAATCGACTTTTGTGGACACGCAACGCTCGCCGCTTCCATGGTGTTGTTCGATCAACTCGGCGTTACAGGAAGTATTGAGTTTCACACATTAAAAGTGGGCACCTTAACCGTAATTAAGAACGCACTTGGCAAGATTGAAATGACATTTCCGACAAGAGCGCCACACCCCGTCAACGCCATTCCTACGCAATTGATTGAGGGATTAAACTGCGAAATAACACACGTACTGCTTAGCCCACAAGCTTACTTCGTCGTCGTGGAAGATGAGCAAACCGTTTTTGATGTTCAATATCGATCCGACCAACTGAAACAACTCGCCCCTTACGATGTCGTCGTCACATCAAAAGGCAGTCAATACGACTTTGTATCTCGCTACTTTTGGCCAGCTAACGGCGGAGATGAAGACCCTGTCACAGGATCAATCCACGCAGGCTTAGCACCATATTGGGCGCAAGAGCTCGGCAAAGCATCTTTAGTGGCGTATCAAGCATCAGCGCGTGGTGGCGTTCTGTACTGCGAAGTCAAGGAGGATTGCGTCAATGTATCTGGTGATGGTGTGTTGTATATGAAAGGCAAAATTTACGTCTAACTGTACGTTGAAGATTGGCGTTAACTGTTTTTATCCTGAAAGCCTAGCCGCCCGCTAGGCTTTTCTATTTCCTGTTGTTTCAGCGTTAATCGTTACAAAGGTTGTTCGACAATACACACAGGAGAGCCTATCTCACAGTCATAACCCGTTGGGGTAATTTCACCCGTTTGAGGATTGCGACGAAAGCTCACCACATTGTTGGAATGTTGATTGGCAACCAGCAACCACTTTTGATCACGAGACAACACAAAATCTCGTGGAAAAGCCCCTTCACAGTGAATGGCTGCTCGCCTTTTTGGCGTATCGCCAGACACATCAAACACACTGATTTTGTTCTGAGCTCGGCAAGAGACATACAAAAACGTTTCATCTTGCGAAAGACGAATCGCCGCCGCCGCTTGCTGATTCTCTTCCCCTTCTAATAATTCTGTTTGATTCGAGATAAGCCACTTATCTTGGTGCTTAACCAGAACAATCAAGGTTTCTGACAGTTCGCAAACCACATACGCTGTCGACTCTTGTTGGTTAAACACCACATGGCGCGGTCCCGAACCTGCGGGCAAATGAATCACTTGCGACAGTGAAAAATCCGGCGGCTGGGCATCGTAATCATAAATAAGGACGCTATCGCTGCCTAAGTCTACGACAACCAATTGATCACTGTGCTTTAAAAACGTGACTTGATGAGCATGAGGAGAAGTTTGGCGTTCTAAATTCGGCCCGCATCCATCAACGTATAAATCCGCCAATAAACCTAGCGGTTTACCATCGCGATCCAATTGAAATACGCTAACATTTCCAGAGCCATAATTAGCGACCGCCAACAACGGTTTTTTGATATCCAAATGACACGGATAATCGCCATTAATCGGCAAAGAGACGGATTCACTACCGCGAAAAAACGCGAGCTCTGCACCTTCATTTCTATCCATTTCGCTAAAGGTATACAGCCCGTGTTCGGTGGTCGTGAGATAGGACGGATTACGTTGAACTACAACATCGTCAAGCCGAGTCAGTTCACCCGTTTCAGTGTTCAGCAATAGACGCGCAATGCCCGTGCTCGTACTCGGAGGGTTGGTGTAAGTGCCAATATAAAAATGCACGTGACCAGTTGTTGTCATGGATGGCCTTATATGAGTGATTCGTATTATTCAACACCTTGCCCATTGTCATGGCCGACCGCAATCCATTTTACGAATCAACCACTTAAAATGTGAAGTGATTTCTAATTCAGAATCAATTGACAACTTGCAGCCTCAACTAGCCTAGTGTTTATCGCTGGGCATTTAATTTTACTTATCAGGAAAAACCTGACCTCGTTCAAGGTTTTTTCATTCCACCTCGCGACAAGCTTGTTCCAACGCTAAGCCTCTCTATTTAAAAAGAATCGCTTGTAGATAAAATGCTAAGCTCTAAAAAGAAATCGTCATGGATGGCAGTTAGCGACGGGTTGGCGGGCTCAATCAACACGCTCCCGTTCACAAGTTATCTATTCATGCATTACTTCTTCAAAGGAAGCACCGCACTATGAAGCGAATCATTTTTGGCACATTGGTTATTGCCCTTTTAAGCGCCTGTTCAAAAGATAACACGCATCAAGCGCTTGGCACTCTAGAGCGTGACCGCGTAACGTTTACTGCCACATCTAATGAGATAATTAGAGCCCTTCCAGTCAAAGAAGGCAGCTTGGTCAGTGAGGGGGAAGTGTTGGTTCAGCTCGATACTAAGAATCAACAAGCCGTTCTTGCACACGCCGTTGCCGAGCAAGCCAAAGCGGGAGCGTATTTGCTTAAATTGACCAATGGTGAACGCCCAGAAGACATTGCTGCTGCATCGGCTCGCGTAGCCCGAGCGGAAGCGCAGCTCACCGAAGCGCAGAAAAACTATCAACGCAAAGCAGAACTGGTGCGTAAAAAACTCATCAGCCAATCCGAAAAAGATTCAGCTCTTGCGGCAAGGGACTCGGCGAGAGCCGAATTAGACTCAGCAAAAGAAGAGTTCAGTAAGCTCACCGCAGGTTCTCGCCTCGAAGACATCGAACAAGCTAAAGCCGCTTTAATGGCGGCAAAAGCCGAAGTGGCGTTGCAAGAGCAAAAGCTGGCAGAACTCACCATCACGGCCACGCGTGACGGTACGCTCGATAATTTGCCTTACAATCTTGGCGAACGCGTACCAGTGAACGGTGTGGTTGCCGTGATTCAAGCCAACCGCGTACCGTATGCGCGAGTGTATGTTCCTGCTGATTATCGAATCGGGTTTATTCCAGGTAAAGCCGTGACGGTAAATGTCGATGGTCTTGAGAGTCCATTACAAGGCACCGTACGTTGGGTGGCTAGTGAGCCTTCATTCACGCCCTACTTCGCACTAACCGAAGAAGAACGTTCACGGTTGATGTATCTAGCAGAAGTTGATTTACCTGAGTCTGCAAAAACGTTGCCGTCAGGTGTGCCTGCCCAAGTAGATTTGGTGGAGTAAGCCAATGACCGAGTATGCAATTCAAGCTCAAAATGTGGTCAAAAAGTTCGGCGACTTTACTGCTATCAATAACATCACACTCAACGTGCCCAAAGGCTGTATTTACGGATTTTTGGGGCCAAATGGTTGTGGTAAGTCGACCACCATTCGTGTGCTCACCGGCCTTCTCAGCCCAAGTGAAGGCAGTGTGGATGTGCTTGGGTTAGACATCCCAAAACAATCCGAACAACTGCGGCTCAAAATTGGCTACATGACACAAAAGTTCTCGTTGTACGACGACCTATCCGTTCAAGAAAACCTCGAATTTATTGGGCAAATTTTTGGTTTAAGCAGCAAATCGCTGAAAGAGCGGATAGAAGAGCAGCTCACCACTTACGGGTTGGATCAATTGCGAAAACAGCGCGTAAGCGGCATGAGTGGCGGACAAAAGCAGCGCCTTTCACTCGCCGCGGCGACCATGCACAAACCCGAACTGCTATTTTTGGATGAGCCGACATCCGCCGTTGACCCCGAAAATCGACGCGATTTTTGGGAGCAGTTGTTCGACTTGTGCGATCAAGGTACGACGATTTTGGTCACCACGCATTACATGGACGAAGCGGAACGCTGCCACCGTCTGGCAATCATGGAATCAGGCGAAATTCGTGCCGATGGTGAACCCGAACGGTTAATGGAACAAATGGGCGTTAATATCATTGAGGTGAAAGCCGACAAACTTCGTGAACTTAAAGAAAAGCTGATTCAACGTGACGAAGTTCGCTCTGCGGCGCAGTTGGGGATTCGTTTACGCATCCTTATCCACCAGCATGTCGAGCAGCCGATTGAATGGTTAAAGCAGACGTTTCCTGAACTTCAAAACGCTGAAATGAACCACGCTCGCCCAAGCTTAGAAGATGTTTTTGTCAGCGTGACAGGGAAAGGCCGCCAATGATGAAACCTATCGCTCGCATGAAAGCCGTCATGATCAAAGAGATTCGCCAACTTTCCCGTGACCGAATCACATTTGGCATGGTGGTGATGATCCCGCTTATCCAGCTTTTGCTGTTCGGCTTCGCAATCAATACGGACATTCGCAACATTCCGGTAGGTGTTGTTGACCAAAGTGGCAGTACCGCCGGGCGGATCATTACCCAGTCCGTCAAAGTCACTCAAGTGGTGGATATCAAAGAAACCTATGCCACCGCGCAAGAGGCTGAACAAGCGATTCAAGATGGTATTGTGCGCGCAGTGCTGATTTTGCCAAGCGATCTCACACAACGCATGATGCAAGGTCGAGAGCTTGGGCAATGGATTGTAGATGGGTCAGATACCATGATCAGCTCGGCAATATTGTCGTTGCAAACCATGCCATTGACCGATTTTGATTTCGAGATTCGCCCAGCGCCAAGCAAAACATTCGAAGTCGCACTCTACTACAACCCAAGTCGGCGTTCTGCGGTCAACATCGTACCCGGCTTACTCGGTGTGATTCTCACCATGACGATGATTTTGTTCACCAGTGCCGCGATTGTACGAGAACGTGAACGGGGAAATTTGGAGCTATTGATCACCACGCCCATCCACTCGATAGAGCTAATGGTGGCGAAAATCGTACCGTATATCTTTGTCGGCTTAATTCAGGTTTTCATCATTCTAGGGTTGGGACATTGGATTTTCGGCGTACCGATTAACGGTGCAATCAGCCAAATTCTGTTTGGAACCTTGTTGTTTATCGCCGCCAGCTTAACTTTGGGATTGGTCATATCCACCATCGCTACAACACAGCTTCAAGCGATGCAAATGACGGTGTTCATTCTTCTGCCTTCGATTCTGCTGTCTGGATTTATGTTCCCTTACGAGGGCATGCCAGTCGCAGCACAGTGGATTTCAGAAGCCCTGCCCGCCACTCACTTTATGCGCATGATTCGAGGCATAGTGTTGCGAGGAGCGGATCTGATGGACTTATGGCGAGATACCCTTTGGTTGCTCGGGTTTACCGTATTTGGATTGGTCGTCGCGTCACTGAGGTTTAAGAAATCGCTCGATTAAACTTGCCAATTTTTTCTCTTCCGCAGAAACAAAAATAGCCTCGACAATGAGGCTATTTTTGTTTGGATATTCAAATTTAGTTTTACCGGACTTAACTAAGCAACTCACCTTAATAATATTCTCCGTACGAGCAGTCTCGTAAGTCTGAAATACTGTAGTTTTTCAAAGAGTTGATTTTAAAGTTAAACACCACCTGTTTACAGACGACACCTTCACGATCGGTATAGGTAATAAAGCCTTCACTGTAAGCACGTTTGCCATCAGAAGACGTAACATCGGCCACGAGCTCTAAATGCCCTTTGTGCGCCTCTACGCGGTTCATCATTTCAAACACATCCATCCACTCTTCGCGATTTGCCATTTGTATCAACATGGATTTGGCCTGTGTTTCCAACTGCTGCGGATACACGTAATAACGGTTGTAACCAAAGTATGCGCACATCAGTAATAGAACGAGTGCAAATGAGGTTGTTCTTGTCATGCAAGCTGCCTCTTGTTGTTATAAAAATCCTGCTTCGTTAGTTCAGTATAGGAAGCAAGCAAAGTTTAGGTCATGGAACTTGCTCAAATAACAGAGAACAGTCAGAGACAGTCAATTCTATGAAAAGCTCAGTACCGGTTTTACTTATGAAACATGACAAACTCTAAGGGCTTGAACTATGGGATATGTACACCGATCTGGGTTGTCACCATGCGGTGATCTGAGCCTTGAGGAAAAGCAGAGGATTCACGAGAGCAGATGATTCGCTGTCCTTGCTCAGATTTTAGCCACAAATGATCAATACCTATCATCATCGGCTCTGGCACGTTGATGCCTTTGATGTTAGTTGGCCAGCTCGTCACTGGCGCGGTTTGGAAACTCGGGAACAGCGCAGAAAAACGAGGGCTAACCGAGGAGAGATTGAAATCCCCCACAACCAACACCTCTGGCTCAGGATAAAGCGCGGTCAGCGTTTCTATGGTTCGCACCAACGCATTTCTTTGATGCCAAAGCTCGCTGGTTCTTGGTGACGGTGGATGAGCCGCAAACAAAGTGATCGGTGCTTGACCTTTAGGCAACCAAACCGCTCTGATGACCTCTTGTCCATTTGGCGCACGATAAACTGAAACTTCCGTGATGGGGTGTCGGCTAAGAATCATCAAATTTGATGGGTACCCCACGTCACGTTGGCCACCATAATAATGCGGATAGACATCATCCAACATGTGCAAAAGGCTGCCAACACGCGGCGTCAGCTCTTGCATCACCACCAAATCAGCTGGATGCCTCAACAGATGGTTGATGAACTGATTGATGTCCGAGTTTTCGTAAAAAAGATTGAATTGAATGACGCTCAAAGACTGCGAACAAGACGCCACATGGCTGCGCTGCGGCGGAACAAGTAACAAGACAAACAAAATAGCGACAAAGGCAGAAAATGCACTTTGCAACCATCGGCGAGCGATAAAAAACGCCGAGGCTAAAACAACGTAAGTGAACACAATGAAGGCGGGAATCGAGGTAAGATTCTCCGCCCACCAAATATGTTCAATTTGCCTGACCGCCAGCCAAATAAGAGCGGGTAGGAGCAATATGATCCACTTAAAAACGCTCGACACACGCACTGCTCGTTTCGCTATTACATATCATAAGCTTAAATGCAATTTCTCAACTCGCCAGTGCGTGAAGCGTTGATGTCAGACGTGGTGTACCGCCTCCTCGACAGGCTCTGGTTGAGCGGCCGTTTCACTGATTTCAATCTTAACCGCTGCGACTTTGAATTCAGGAATTTTCGCATGCGGGTCCGTTGCCGTAGTCGTCAAGCGGTTGACTGGCGACTCAACGAAATGGAACGGAATAAACACGACGCCTTTTTGCATTCGCTTGGTCACAAACGCATCAATTTCGATGCTGCCACGACGAGTCGACACTTTTAGGCGCTGACCATTGTGGATACCAATTGCTTCGGCATCTTCAACACTGATCATCGCTCTTGGCCCAGCAAGGTTATCCAACCCTTTCGTTTTGCGCGTCATCGTACCGGTGTGGAATTGTTCTAGCACACGCCCTGTTGTAAGCACCAAAGGATACTCTTCGTCAGGCAACTCAGCTGCATAACGGAACGGCACGCCCACCATTTGCCCTTTCCCTCGGGTAAATTGGGTTTGGTGCATGATACGAGTACCGTTTGGATTGTTCTTGTTACTTGGCCATTGAACACCGTTCGGCGTGATCGCGTCCCAACGCAACCCTGCATATTGCGGCGTTACACGCGCGATCTCGCTAGTGATTTCAGAAACGCACTGGTAATGCCAATCGCTGCCCATCGCGTTTGCGATCGCTTGAATGATCCACCAATCTTCTTTCGCCTCACCCGGCGCTTTCACTGCCGCATTAACGCGCTGCACGCGTCGCTCAGTATTGGTGAAGTGACCGGATTTTTCCGCAAATGAACAAGAAGGCAATACCACATCGGCGTACTGCGCCGTCTCGGTGAGGAAGATGTCTTGCACGACCAAAAAGTCGAGTGCTTCCAACCCTTCAATCACGTGTGCTTGGTTTGGATCGCTCAGTACTGGGTTTTCGCCCATGATGTACATCCCGCGAACTTCTCGTTTGCACGCCGCATCGATGATTTCCGTTAGGGTAAGCCCTTGCTCAGAAGGTAAGTTCGGCGCATCCCACTCAATCGCGAATTTCTGACGAACAATCGGGTTATACACTTTTTGGTATCCCGGATAACAATTCGGCAATGCGCCCATATCACACGCACCTTGTACGTTTGATTGACCACGCAGTGGGTTAATACCACCACCCTCAATACCGATGTTGCCACACAACAATTGCAGGTTTGCAATCGAACGAACGTTGTCGTGCCCTGTTGTATGCTGGGTAATACCCATTGAGTAATACACCGCCGTGCGTTTTGCCGTACCAATCATTCGCGCCATCGCGAAAATATCGTCCGCTTTTACGCCCGTCACTAACTCAACGTTGTCGAGGTTGTACGCTGGCGACATCACCTCTTGAAGCAAGGTATCAAAGCCGTCGACGCGCTCTTCGATGTATTCTTGATCGTACCAACCATTTTTGATGATTTGCTGCATCACGCCGTTGAGCAACATAACATCCGTGCCCGGACGATGCGCTAAGTACAGCTCTGCATGTTCAGCCATGTCCACTCGTTTCGGGTCTGCCACAATCAAGCGCGCCCCGTGATGACGAATCGCCTGTTTGATGTGCGAAGCGATGATCGGGTGCGCAGATGTGGTGTCAGAACCGATAATAAAGATCACATCGGAATGCTTAATGCTCGGAATGTCGTTGGTCATCGCACCACTCCCCAACGATGCTTCAAGCCCTGTCACACTTGATGCGTGACACAAACGTGCACAGTGATCAACGTTGTTCGTACCCAGTTCACGACGGATGAATTTTTGAAACGCGTAGTTATCTTCGTTAGTAGTTTTCGCTGAAGAGAATCCGGCCATTGCATTGCTACCAAAATCTTGCTTGATGGTCGAAAGCTTCGAAGCCACTAGCTGAATCGCTTCGTCCCAACTTGCTGGCTGCAACCAACCATCTTTACGAATCAGTGGTGTCGTTAAACGCTCTTCGCTGCTAATGAAATCAAAACCAAAACGGCCTTTCACGCACAGCATACCTTGGTTAACCGGCGAATTCGCCCCTTTTACACAGCGGATTTTGTTTTGTTGCTCATCGACAAACATGGTCAACTTACAACCCACACCACAATAGGTACAAATGGTATCGACGGCTTTTAAATGTTCGGTTCTGCCTTGAGAGCGGTCACGGCTGTCCACCATCGCGCCCGTTGGACATGCCTGAACACACGCCCCACATTGCACGCATTTTGAATCACCCATGAGCGTCAAACCGCTGCAACTTGCGCCTTTTTCATCAGAACGGAATCGTGGACGATCATCTGGTCGTAAAGCTGGTCGGCCATTTTTATCCGACACAAAACTCAACACACCATGTACCGCTTGCTCACGGCATGCTTGAATACACTGACCACAACTAATGCAGCGGTTAGCATCAAATTCAATGAACTCTGAACTGTGGTCTACTTCGTATTTGTGACGAAGATCTTTCGCACGTAAATCGAGCCAATCTTGATGACCAATCACGTTAGCAGAGGAAACGTCCATGGAAACATCGAAATGTTGCTCGGCATGATATTCCGTTGAGTAATCTCGCAAGGCACAGTCAGTATTCGCCTGGCAACCACACTCTAAGCAGCGCGCCGCTTCTTTCATGGCCTCTTCGTTATCAAAGCCCAGCTCCACTTCAGCAAAACTCTGCTCACGCTGCGCTGGGGTCAACTCTGGCATGATTGAACGAGCAACTTTTTGGATATTTTCGAAATGAAGTGGGTCAACCTGCGCCAGTTTTTTCTCTTTACGAGAGTTGAACGCAGGTTTCGGCATGTCCGCCATATCGCCATTGAGGAACAGATCAATCGCTTTTGCCGCAACTCGCCCATCGCCCACCGCTTCAACCGCTGTTGCAGGACCACGACGAAAATCACCGATACTGAAGATATTGCCCGTACCCGTGTGCATGGTTTGAGCATCGGATTCAGATGTGTTCCAACGCGTTAGAGGAATGGAGAGCTCATCGTTTTCTAAGAAGCTGAGATCCGGCTTTTGCGATACCGCTGCAATCACGGTATCAAATGCTTCAGTAAAGAACTCACCCGTTGGTTTCGGACTACGACGACCAGACGCATCTGGCTCACCTAACGCCATTCGTTCTAATCGAATTGCCTTCACGCGGCCGTTTTCATCCGCGATGTTTTCCGCCGGATTCGTTAAGAAATGGAACTTCACGCCCTCATGTTCAGCTTCGACGATTTCGTAGTCTTCGGCCGGCATTTCGTCGCGAGTTCGACGATAGATCAAAGTGGTATCGGCACCCGCACGACGCGCCGTACGCGCACAGTCGATCGCAGTGTTACCACCACCAATCACGGCAACTTTTTTGCCCGTAACGTAGTTTTGCTCTGTCACGTAATCTTTCAGGTAATCAACACCGAGGTAGCAACCGCCCAACTCGCTACCAGGATAATTCATTTCTACCGCTTGAGACGCCCCCACTGCCAAACAGACAGCATCGTAGTCTTCACTCAATTGCGACAACGTGAAATCAACACCAAGCTTTTTGTTGGTTTCAACTTGCATACCGTTGCGGCACATCAGTTCGATTTCTTTGTCTAGAATGTCTTTGGGTAGGCGATATTCAGGAATGCCGTAGCGTAGCCAACCGCCTGCTTTTGGCATGGACTCAAATACGGTGACGTCATAACCTTCATTCGACAAGTAATAACCTGCCGTTAAACCACCGGGGCCACTACCAACAACGGCGATCTTGCGATGCTTCGCTGGTTTTTTCTCTGGGACATACGCTTCATGCGCCGCTAGATCTGCGTCTGCGGCATGGCGTTTGAGTTGGCGAATGGCAATCGGCTCATCCACCAAAGAACGGCGACACTCACTTTCGCAGAATGCCGGACACACACGCCCAATCGACAACGGCATTGGCAGTGTGCGTTTAATAACTTCAATCGCTTTTTGATGATCGTTTTGCGAGATATGGTAGAGATAAGATTGGATGTCTACTCCAGCAGGACACGCCGTTTTACAAGGAGCTTCACAGTCGGCGTAGTGGTCCGTCATGATTCGGTTGAGCGCTTTTCTGCGGTGCTCACTCAGTTGTTCTGATTGTGTGACGACATTGAGACCGCGGTACACTTTGAGATCACAGGCGCGCTTAGTTCCGCCACTTTCCACTTCGACAACACACAAATCACACGGAATTTTCTCGTTACTTTTGTTCATTCCGCACAGTGAAGGGATTTCGACCCCACACACTTTGGCTGCTTCCAGAAGGGTTAGCCCCTCTTCTACAATTCTATATTTTCCATCGATGACAATTTCTATCATACAACCCCCGAAGCAGGCACACTAAACCTTACATACTATAAGGATAAACCCTACCATGGAAAGTTCGTGTGACAAAAAACTCACTAGCGAGATATTTCTTAGCGATTAATATGTCCAATTGGCTTTAAGATGTAGAACTCATTATCTCGAAGTGGGGTCGGTATAATCCTTGACTTTACCCCTAGGGTAACCTTTATTATTTAGTGGTTACTCGATATATAAGCTCATTTTGACTGGAAACCGTATGCGTCTGAAATCATTGCATACAATTTGGCTAACGTTATGTACAACGCTGATACTGCTGGTATCTAGCGTGGTAAATAGTGCGCCTTTAATGAGCCTAAAAATGATGTCGAGTGATGCCATGATGTCTGCTCACATGACGGAAATGGCAAGCGAGAACGATCACTGCGGCTCCCCGAGTATGAGCATGGAGATGGCCTCATCGTTGAGCTCCGACTCTGCAGAGATTACCATGAGCTGTGTTGATGGCTCCGGTATGATCCACAATTGCTGTACAGCATCTTGCTCATTCGTTTTTGTCCCATTACCAGTCACTGACAGCCAGCTCTCCCCATTGGCTTGTCGCGCATCCATTGCCTCAGAAATTACCGCACCAGTGGTACAAGTCACCCATGATTTGTATCGGCCTCCGATAGTTTAATCCATACAAAGCATTCGACCCTGCATCGCTTTGCAGGCAGTTTCTTTGCGCCCAACTGATAGCGTGCTCACCTCAGCTATTCGCTCGTAACTCCATTTGTTACCTGCTATTTAGCGATAAAAAAGTGCGTCATCCGTTTGGCAAATACCAACGCTCTCCCGCTCGGTTCAATCGATCCCGAAACGCAAAAGAGCTTGGTATCAATTTGGATGTAAATTATGGAATTCAACCCAAATCGCTTAGTGGCACCAGTATGCTCACTGGCTCTGGTTGCCCTACCTGCTTTCAATGTGGTGGCACAATCGCCAGCCAATACGAAAGCACAACAAGAAGCGCAAGCTCAATCAATCCAAGCTCAGTCAACCAATGAGCTAGCAAACCTCATTAGCGTTGCGTTGAGTAACGATGGCAACCGTAAGCAGTTCTATGCTCAATCGGAAGCAATGCGTGAAACAGGCGTAGCCAGCGCAACCTTGATGGACCCGAAATTGAAAGTCGGTTTTGGTGGTTTGCCTGTCGATAGCTTCAAATTTGACGAGGATCCGATGACCAATATCTCCGTCGGTTTGATGCAACAGTTCGAACGTGGCTCGACGCTCAATCTTCAACAAAAGAAAGCCAATCAACAAGCCGATGGTTTGTCGTTGCAAGTTCACGCACGGGAGCTTGAAGTGGCAAACAGCATGACTCAGCTTTGGTTGGAGCTGGGCTATCAGCAGAAAGCAGAGCAAATTTTGCTAGAAAACCGTCGGCTCATGACGGAAATGGAAAACTTCATTCAAACCAATTACTCAATCGGCAAAAGCGAAGCGCAAGATTTACTGAATGCACAGCTTCAAGTGAGTAAGTTGGATGAAAAGCTGCAAGCCAACGCACAAATGCAGCGCCGTTTGGTCTCGCAACTCTCAGAATGGTTGGGCTCGGACTGGCTCAATACCTATACCCAAAACGGACGCTCAACACTTCAAGCCAGCAACACACTGACTTGGGCGTCATTAAACCAAAAGTTGTCTGCAAATAACGAAACGACCAAGCACTACCAACAGTTGAGTGAGCACCCGATGGTGAAAATGGCAGACGTAAGTATTTCTGCCAATGAAACTCAAGTGGACATTGCAGAGCAAGCTTACACGCCTCAATTCGGTGTGGAAGTGATGTACGCCTATCGTCAAGCCAACAATATGAAAGGCGAACCTGCATCGGATTTGGTGAGCGCGTATCTAACAATGGACATTCCCCTGTTCACTGGCAATCGCCAAGACCGCAACTTAGCCGCCGCTCAGTATCAAGTGGGTGCTGCTCGCTCACAAAAAGATACGTTACTGACTCAGATGAACGCGAAGGTCAACACATTGCTGGTTGATCGCGCCAACTTGAGTCAGCGTTTAGAGCGTTATCAATCCACCTTACTTCCCCAAGTTCAAGCTCGTATTCACGCGGTAGAAAGGGGTTATCAAAACAACACCGCACAGTTTAACGACGTGATCATGGCAAGCACAGACGAGCTGGCGCTAAAGCTCGAACAGCAACGTCTTATTACCGATTTAAACATCATAAACAGCAACTTAGCGGCTTTATTGGGTGGTTTCGAATATCAAGTATCCGCACCCAACATCACGACTGAAGCAAGCGCGAACTAAAACAAAAACATGAGAGAACCCAAGTTTGGGGACGATGGCGAATTCACACCAATAAACAATCAACATCGCTGTCATGCCTCATGGGGAAAATAGGAATTAGGAATGAGTTCAAATTCAATCAAGATAGCAACCATCGCTCTGCTTGTTGGCGGGGCACTAGGGTTTGGCGTTAATCAGTACCTATCTGGTGCAAACCACGACATGAGCGGCACAGGCGGTAGCGCTGCGAGCAGCTCAAACGAGCCACTCTATTGGGTTGCGCCGATGGATCCAAATTATAAGCGCGACAAACCGGGCAAATCGCCAATGGGCATGGACTTGATCCCAGTGTACGCTGAAGATCTCGCAGGTGAACAAGACAAACCCGGCACGGTAAAAATTGACCCATCAGTTGAAAACAACTTAGGTGTAAAAACCGCTCAAGTCTCTTTAGAGCAACTTTCACCTCGGATTGAAACTGTCGGCTATATCGCGTTTGACGAAAGTCATTTGTGGCAAACCAACGTTCGCGTGGCTGGCTGGGTTGAAAAGCTTTACATCAATGCCGTGGGTGAAAAGGTCAACAAAGGCGATGTGCTGTTCACGCTGTATTCGCCTGAGCTAGTCAAAGCACAAGAAGAGCTACTGAACGCCTACCGAACTGGGCGTAATGGTCTGGTGAAAGGCGCGACAGAACGTTTAGTGACACTGGGTGTTGATCGTTCTCAAATCAGAGCCATCACTCAACGCGGGAAAGCATCGCAAACTATTGAAATTAAAGCTCCGGAAGATGGCGTCATCGCGAGTTTGAACGTTCGTGAAGGTGGTTACCTATCCCCTGCTCAAGCGGTGATCAGCGCGGGCCCACTTGAAAATGTATGGGTGGATGCCGAAGTATTTGAGCGCCAAGCTCACTGGATGAAAGCAGGAAGTAGCGCCACTATGACGCTTGATGCTATTCCAGGCAATGAATGGAAAGGGGTTGTCGACTACGTATACCCTATTCTGGATCCTAAAACTCGTACCTTGCGTGTACGCCTCAAGTTCCCTAACCCGAATGGCGATCTTAAACCTAATATGTTTGCCAACATTGCCCTTCAACCAGTCACTGATAACGCAGTTATGACGATTCCTAAGTCTTCCGTTATTCGATCCGGCGGTATGACCCGAGTCGTGTTGTCTGAAGGCGATGGTAAATACCGCTCAACGCGCATCAAAGTTGGGCGTGAAGCCGACGACAAAATCGAGGTGCTGCAAGGTCTGTCTCAAGATGATCGCATCGTAACCTCTGCGCACTTTATGTTGGATTCGGAATCGAGCCAAACGGCTGATCTATCCCGTATTTCATCACCTACTGAAGCCAAAGTAGAAACAGTTTGGGCTAAGGGTGAAATCACCGATGTGATGAAAGATCACCGTATGTTGACCATTAATCATCAGCCCGTAGCAGAGTGGAATTGGCCGGGTATGGTCATGAACTTTACCCTCGCAGATGACGTTGATGTGGGCACTCTGCAAAAAGGCCAAGCTATCGAGTTTGAAATTCAGAAAACAGAGTCCGGTCAATATGAAGTCGTTGACTACAAAGCCGATGACAGCGTTGTCGTGACTGACGTATGGATTACCGGAGATATCAGCATGTTGATGGCGGATTTTGGGATGATAACTCTCAACCACCTCCCAGTTGCAGAATGGAACTGGGAGGCAGGAGAGATGAACTTCTCTGTAGGTAATGAAGTGGATCTATCCGGATTCAAAGAAGGTCAGAAAGTCCGATTTCTAGTTGAAAAACAAGGAGCTGACTACGTATTGAAGCAACTTGAAGCGGTTGAGGGCTAACTATGATTGGAGCAATAATCCGCTGGTCGATCAAAAACCGTTTCATGGTTTTGATCGCAACCTTAGCGCTTGTTTTAACCGGACTTTACAGTGTAAAGAATACACCTGTAGACGCCATTCCGGATCTTTCTGATGTTCAAGTGATCATCAAAACAAGCTACCCAGGCCAAGCACCTCAAGTAGTTGAAGATCAAGTCACTTATCCGCTAACCACCGCGATGCTCGCCGTACCGGGTGCAGAAACCGTTCGTGGTTATTCATTCTTTGGTGACTCATATGTTTATATCATTTTTAACGATGATACCGACATGTATTGGGCACGTTCGCGTGTTTTAGAGTACCTAAGCCAAGTAGCACCTAAATTACCACCGAGTGCAAAACCGACATTAGGACCAGATGCGACGGGTGTGGGCTGGGTCTACAGCTATGTACTGCAAGATAAAACTGGCAACCATGATCTTGCTGATCTACGCAGTATGCAAGACTGGTTCTTGAAATATGAGCTGCAAACCGTCGATGGCGTCTCTGAAGTCGCAACCGTTGGCGGTATGGTGAAGCAATATCAAGTTCAGATTGACCCAGCTAAGCTACGTGCTTACAACCTGACACTGCAACAAGTGAACATGGCGATCCAAAACGGCAATCAGGAAACGGGCGCCTCTGTTGTTGAAGTAGCAGAAGCGGAACATATGGTTCGCACTACAGGTTACCTAACGAGTATTGAGGATATTGAATCACTCCCTCTCAAAGTGACAGAGAAAGGTACACCGCTCTTATTGGGCGACATAGCTGACATCAACTTAGGTCCGCAAATGCGTCGCGGCATCTCTGAGCTTAACGGCGAAGGTGAAGCGGTTGGTGGCGTTATTGTCATGCGATTCGGCGAAAACGCGAGTGAAGTCATCAGCAAAGTTAAAGACAAACTGGAAGATTTACAGCGCAGCTTACCGGATGGTGTAGAAATCGTGCCTACTTACGATCGCTCCACGCTGATTAACGCTGCCGTAGAAAACTTGTGGAAAAAATTGGCGGAAGAATTCATCGTCGTGGCGATTGTTTGTGCCCTCTTCCTATTTCACATCCGTTCGTCTTTGGTGATCGCGCTGAGCTTGCCCGTCGGTATTTTATCCGCGTTTATCGTCATGCATTCTCAAGGCATTAATGCCAACATCATGTCGCTCGGGGGGATTGCCATCGCCATCGGTGCTATGGTGGATGGTGCCATCGTAATGATAGAAAACGTTCACAAGCATATTGAACGAACGCCTCTCACGGATAAGAACCGCTGGCAAGTGATTGGCAAAGCCGCTGAAGAAGTGGGCGCGCCCCTGTTCTTCTCACTGCTTATCATCACGTTAAGCTTTGTGCCAGTGTTTGCACTGGAAGGTCAAGAAGGCAAGATGTTCTCCCCTCTCGCCTTTACTAAGACTTATGCCATGGCGGCAGCGGCAGGTTTGGCAATTACCCTCGTACCTGTGCTCATGGGTTATTTCATCCGTGGCAACGTATTACCAGAGCATAAGAATCCAGTAAATAGAGGCTTAATTGCGCTGTATCGCCCGTTGCTGAATACCAGCCTCAAGTACCCTAAGAGTATGATCGTTATCGCTTTAGGCCTAATGGCGTCAGCTTACTATCCAACCAGTCAACTGGGTAGCGAGTTCATCCCACCATTGGATGAAGGCGACTTGATGTACATGCCGACTACGTATCCGGGAATCTCGATTGGTAAAGCACGTGAACTAGTTCAGCAAACTAACAAACTGATCAAAACCGTACCGGAAGTCAAAACGGTTTGGGGCAAGATTGGCCGTGCAGAAACGGCTACCGACCCTGCGCCACTCACTATGATTGAAACTGTTATTCAGCTAAAACCTCACGATCAATGGCGTGAAGGCGTGACGACAGAGTCGTTACGCAAAGAGTTCGATGAACTGATTCAGTTCCCGGGACTCACCAACGCTTGGGTAATGCCGATCAAAACGCGTATCGACATGCTGGCGACCGGTATTAAAACGCCGATTGGGATCAAGATTGCAGGCCCAGACCTGAAAGAGATCGAAAAAATTGGTGCTCAGCTGGAACCTATTCTTAATAGCGTTCACGGCACCTCATCTGTATATGCGGAGCGTGTCGCGGGTGGCCGTTACGTAACGATTGATATCAAACGCCGCGCAGCTGCGAGATATGGATTGAGCATCAAAGACGTTCAGCAAGTTATCTCAACCGCTGTTGGGGGTATGAATGTTGGAGAAACCATTGAAGGCTTGGAACGCTACCCGATTAACGTCCGCTATCCGCAAGATTACCGTGACTCTGTGGTTAAACTGCAAAACCTACCACTGGTAACCCCCAACGGCGCACGCATCGCACTCGCAGACGTGGCAGATATTCGTTATGAGGATGGCCCACCGATGATCAAAACCGAAAACGCGCGTCCAAACGGTTGGGTTTTCGTGGATATCGAAGGTCGTGACCTAGGCTCATACGTCGTGGAAGCACAACAAGTAGTAGCAGATCAACTTGAATTACCTGCGGGTTATTCGCTGGCTTGGTCAGGTCAGTACGAATACATGGAACGCGCCAAAGACCGCTTAAGTGTCGTAGTACCAATCACTATTGCGATCATCATGATGCTACTTTACTTCAGCTTTCGCCGTGTAGGTGAGGTGCTGATCATCATGCTGACGCTGCCTTTAGCAATGGTTGGTGGCTTATGGCTGATGCATTATCTGAACTACAACTTCTCTATTGCCGTGGGGGTTGGGTTTATCGCCCTCGCCGGCGTTGCGGTGGAGATAGGCGTCATCATGCTGGTGTATCTCAACCAAGCGTGGCACCACCGAAAACTGGATGCAGAAGAGAAACAACGACCGCTTCAAGCACGGGATCTTACAGACGCAATTCGCGAAGGCGCTGGCTTGCGTGTGCGGCCTGTCATGATGACCGTATTAACGGTAATCATTGGTCTTATTCCAATCATGTACGGCGAGGGGACAGGCTCTGAAGTGATGCAACGCATCGCTGCACCGATGATTGGTGGCATGGCCTCTGCCCTGCTGTTAACGCTGCTTGTGTTACCTGCCATCTTCAAGCTGTGGAAACAGCGTGAAGTGAAATCAACTCAACACCAAGATAAATAACAACGAGCGCCATTATTCAGAAGAATAATGGCGCGATATCTAATTGATAGTAAAGGAAATCAACATGAAAAAGACTCTTATCACTCTTGCTCTAACCATGGTATCGAGTGGCGTATTTGCTCAAATGGATAACTCAAACATGAACCACGAAAATATGGAGCATGGTCAAATGGATCACGGTTCCATGAACATGGATAAAATGCCGATGGATCATGGAAAAATGGACCACGGTAAAATGGATCATTCTGGTATGAGCGGCATGCCAGGCATGTCAGGCATGTCAGCGGTTGGTATGCCTGCAAATGGCGCAAAACCAGACAAAGTCGTTCATGTACTCTTAACGGATGATATGAAAATTACATTCAAAAAAGACGTGACAATTGAACCGGATGATGTGGTTCAATTTGTGGTAATGAATACTGGAAAAATCAATCACGAATTTACCATTGGCTCAGCAGAAGAACAGCTTAAACACCGTGAAATGATGAAAACCATGTCTGGCAATCACATGCATGACTCCGGCAATGCGGTCACAGTTGAACCAGGCAAAGCGAAACAACTCCTGTGGCACTTCCATGGCGATAAAAATGTAGAGTTCGCGTGTAATATCCCCGGTCATGCAGAAGCCGGCATGGTCAAAAAAGTGGAACTGTAGTGAAACCGGATTAACGCATTAACACGGTTCATAGACGTTAAATGTAAATACAAAAGGAGCTGATTCAGCTCCTTTTTATTTCACCCCAAATACTAGATTATCGCATCAAAAACAGCTCTTCATGATAGTAATGTTCTGTATCAAAACGATATGCCTCTAACTCTTTTTTCAGGGTTCGAGAAAATACCTCCGGTCCACAGAAATAAAACTCATAACGCGATAAATCGCCGCATTCCTTCGCAATTTGTTCAACATTAAGTCGAGGTGAAATCGCAGTATCTATCACGTTCAGTTTCACTTGTGCCTGACGCGCGGCATTCCACAGTTCATCCACTAAATGACTATCTAAGCCACGTGTGCAATAAAACAAATGCACTGGCGGATGTCTTTTTAACGCTTTCAATGAAGATAAGATAGCAAAGAACGACGCTATCCCGACACCACCAGCAATCCAAACTTGCGGCTTGTTGACATCAAACTCTAAACGCCCATACGGCCCTTCAACAACAACCTCATTACCCGCTGTCACGCGCTGGTACAAATTGGTCGTGAAATCGCCTAGCTCTTTGATCAAAAAGCGAATCTCTGGATCGTGCTCACCTGAAACAATCGTAAACGGATGCGGATCTTCATTACCAAAGCGAACATAAGCAAACTGTCCGGCTTTGTGCTCTTGCCAAGGCTTCCCTTGGTCGTTGATGCCTGGCGCTAAAACCAGCTCCATAACGCGTGCTTGAGGGAAGTAGCGAGTCGACACCACTTTGGCGGGATAGCGATTCGCTCGTCCGACAAAGCCAAACAAGCTATAAACGGCAGCCGCAGAGCCCATCAATGCAAAACCAAAAGCGATAAAATGAATGGGACCGCCCCAGTACGCGTGCTTGATCAGCAAAACGGAGTGAACAGCAACCATCAAATACACCACAGCCATTAAACGATGGGATAACTTAAACGGTTTGTATTTAACAACCGTCCAGAGTGACACTACCAGCAATGCCAATAGCAAATAAAAGCCCCACTCACCTAAATCCAAGCCTACATCACGCAGTTCTTTAACCCATAACTCCAAACCAACGAAGTTATTGCCTGATGGCCCTGCTCCAGTGTGTTTTACTGGTTTTTCCAACCAACCAGCAGCAACGAGCCACTTCGGCACTTTATACATAAGCCAATGGATCACACCCAAACTGACGCCTGCTATACCTAACCACTTGTGTACTCGATATGCCTTGTCCATGCCATGAACCCATTGCTCTATCACAGGTAAGCGCAGCGCCAGCACCATCGCAATAGACATCAAAGCTAACGACAAAACACCAGAATATTGAATAAGCGCGGAGCGCCATTGGAAGAATTGGGTCGAGGACAGCAGTTGCGGTTCACTCATCCACCACAACACAGACACGGCGGCAATTATCATCCATACAAAATTTCGTACAGTTTTCATGAACATCACTCTCAAATTGACGACAACTCTAGTTTAGTTTTTCTAGCGTAATGCAACGTCAATATTCGTAAAGTTGAGTAAACCCACAATATACCTAAGGTCAATAACAAGCTTGGAGGTATTGCGCAGAATCCTACAAAAAATCGACATGGATTTAACAGTGGTTAGAGTATTCGCTCGTTATAGTTTGCGTAACATCGCCACAGTGCGAACCAAAACCAAAATGAAGAACACGACGCATGAAAAAGTTATTTTTGTTAGCTGGGCTAATGGTTTGCTCAACCCTAAGTTACGCATCCCAACTGAATGAAGACATTTCTCTCATCGAACAACAAACCTCAAGCAGAATTGGAGTCTCGGTTTGGGATACGCAAACCGATGAGCGCTGGGATTACCGCGGCGATGAGCGCTTCCCACTCATGAGCACATTCAAAACCTTGGCTTGCGCCACAATGCTAAGTGATATGGACAGCGGTAAGCTAAGTAAAAATGCGACCGCGAAAGTCGATGAGCGCAGCATCGTTGTGTGGTCTCCAGTGATGGACAAACTCGCAGGCCAAAACACACGCGTAGAACACGCTTGTGAAGCTGCGATGTTGATGAGTGATAATACTGCTGCCAACTTAGTATTGAATGAAATCGGCGGCCCTAAGGCCGTGACAATGTTTCTGCGAACTATTGGTGATAAAGCGACGCGCCTAGATAGATTAGAACCACGTTTGAACGAAGCGACACCGGGAGACAACCGCGACACAACCACACCTAACGCCATGGTAAACACTCTGCGAACCTTGATTGAAGGAGAAACGTTGTCTTACGAGTCTCGCGTGCAATTAAAAATCTGGATGCAGGACAACAAGGTTTCAGACTCGTTAATGCGTTCAGTATTACCAACAGGTTGGTCTATCGCCGACCGCTCTGGTGCGGGTGGTCACGGTTCGCGTGGTATTAACGCAATCATATGGAAGGAAAACCATCGTCCTGTTTACATTAGTATCTATGTCACAGAAACCGAGCTATCACTGCAAGCCAGAGACCAGCTCATCGCGCAAATCAGTCAGTTGATTTTACAGAAATACAAAGATAATTAATTCACTGCGTACATATTTACTTTCCTAAGTTTACCCTCTTTGCCCTTCTCTTCCCTGAAGGGCTTTCCTATTCTTTGGTTCTACCTCAAAAACACCCCTTATTGAGTAATGACTTACTTATAAATAGGTATAACATTTATTCATTTAGGCGTGAGTTAACGCCCACATTAAGCAATTGAACACACATAGATGGCGATAAATAAACCATAATCTTACGTAGAAACGCATTTTTCTTGAAAATAGCTTCGTGTAACTTATTGTTGGTATTTGCAACATCGCAAGGAGATGTCTATTGAGACTTGAAAGAACTTTTAACCCTGATGACTTATCGATGCAGAACATGGAAAGTCCGATCTGTATGCCGATAGGGTTTGTTCACTTTTTAGCTCAATCGGAAACATTGCAGCAGGTGCTTGATACGGTCGCAGAATGGATAAATCGTATATTCAATTCTGACCGCGCGAGTATCACGCTTTATGAAAATGATGATCATCTAAAGGTCTACTCTTTCTCTGGTAATAAAGCGATTCCGGCTGAATTCTTGGTACCTATTCACCAAGCTTTTGTTGGCCGAGTGTTCAAAAAACAACAACTGATGATCTGTGACGATGTCACTCAATCTGATGAGGTCGATTGTGTGATGCTGGCATCCAATGGCATGGGGACGTGTATGGATGCGCCTTTAATGCACGGTAAAGTCTGTTTGGGCACGCTTAATGTTGCACATCACCAAACGCACACTTATACAAACGAACAAGCGGCACAGCTTCAGTGCATTGCTAACTGGATTGCTTTAAACATTGCTCTTCATATACAAATTATGAAAATGGAGCATCTTGCCACAACGGATGATCTGACTGGCATTCCAAACCGCAGAGAATTCATGCGACAAATCGAAAGCCGCTTGACTGAATATCGTACCCAAGGCATTGACTTCCATGTTGCTATTCTAGATTTAGACAACTTTAAGAGCCTTAACGATCGGTTTGGTCATGATGCTGGCGATAAATCGCTGATCCATGCAGTCAACACCATTCAAAGTCATCTACTTGACTGTGACTTACTTGCCAGAGTTGGCGGTGAAGAGTTTGCCATCGTACTAAGAAGCCGTTCATCGCAAGAAGCCCTAAACACATTAGAAACGATTCGCAATGCGCTAGAAACTACGACGATTCAACACTCAGGTCGTGATATGAGCTTTACCGCTAGTATTGGTGTAACTCAAGTCTGTAGCTTGGATGACTCGTTTGAACCACTCGTAAAACGCGCCGACTTAGCCCTTTACAAAGCCAAAGAAACCGGTAGAAACCGTGTTGAGGTTCATAAAACAGAAGAAAACTAGAAAAGAGAGTGATAAAAAGGTAGCGACTTGTTGCGCTACCTTTTATAAATTCTAACCCGCCTAAAATAAGTAATACGAACTTTAAGCCAGTTTAGAAATAAGAGTGAGCAAATTTAATTATGCTTTCTTAAGATCTTTAGCTGGGTAAGTTAGCGTTTTCTCGCCTGCTTTTACGTGTGTGTAAAAACCGCCACTGCTTAAACCTGTAACAACCATTTCGCCAAGATCGATACCTTTAGTCGCTACTACTACGTCACCGATTGAAAACATATTGAATACCTTGTTTATTTAGATTAAGACACTAAGTCGTTGCGCGGTATTTAATATGATATTAGGCAAACCACCTAATTGAATTTTTTATCGTAAAGATTAATTTTTATTTGGCGTGAACTCTAAGTTTCCATATTGAAAAAACCACAATATTTCCCAAAAACAGATGCGCTATTCTTGTTAAATACGTTAAGATTTTCTAGCATCAATTGCGGAGGTTTACTCCGCCTAATTGGAGATAAATGATGAAGAAAGGCCTAAAAATGCGTGCACTAGAACGCTCTGATTTGCGCTTTATTCACGAACTAAATAACAACCGAAATATCATGGCCTACTGGTTCGAAGAGCCTTATGAATCTTATGATGAGCTCGAAGAACTGTACCGAAAACATATACATGATGACGCAGAAAGACGCTTTGTGGTTGAAGATGAAGACGGCATAGTGATTGGATTGGTCGAACTTATTGAGATCAACTACATTCACCGAAGCGCTGAGTTTCAGATAATCATCGCCCCAGAGCATCAAGGACGAGGTTATGCGACAGAGATGATTAATCGTGCATTGGATTACTCCTTCTCGATTCTTAATCTACGTAAAATATACTTATTGGTCGCAGTGGATAATGAAGTCGCTATTCATTTATATAAGAAATGTGGTTTTATTGAAGAAGGCCATTTAGTAGAAGAATACTTTATTAACGGAGCCTATAGCGATGTTAAGCGCATGTATATATTAAAACACCAATATCAGAAAAAGATCGAAGAAAAGAACGCGATTCACTAATTTATTCCATCAAAGTAAAAACGCAGCCATCGTTGCTGCGTTTTCAATTTACTCAAATTGATATTGGTAAGATAATGCGACGCGCCTATCTGCCTCATCTAAATACGTGTTGTTGTCCATGACAAACGTCATTACGTTAAACGAGTGACGTTTATTCACGAGATAACCAAGGCCGATACCACCAAAGAAGCCTTTGTAGTTCTCTCCTTCACTGTTTTCTGAGCCGTAAGTGCCTGCTGTGAAGCTGATTAACGTCAGCTCTTTGGTAAACGATTTCAGCGCAAATGCACCAACGTAACCACTGCTGCCAGAAGAGCTCATCAGATTGAAGCCATTCTCTGCACTTGGAGTGCCCGTAAAATTAGGCTCGCTACAGTGGCTACTTTCTGTACCGTCACATACGGGAACATCACCAGTGTTGTACGTATAGCCTGCCATTGGGAAAATTTGGAAGCCTGCTGGCTCAATCCCGAAATAACTTAACGGCATAAAGGTACCAACGCTGTAGTTGGTTTGATCCGCGCCGTTTACGTATTCATTTTTACCAAAATTGAAATTCACGATACCGACCGGAAACAACCACGAACCACCAATACGCCACTCGCTCGCATCATCATTGATACGCAGGTTGATTTTGCGCGCTTGGTCAAGCGCAAGTGAGCCCGAGAATGAGATGTTTTGATCATCAAAATCGTAGTTGTTTGCGTACGACGCGCCAAATTTAGTGATGACTTTTGTTGGGTCATCCGCCAACTTGTTTTTATTGTCTTTTACTCGATGCTCGGCACCATGAGCCAGCGTACTGACCAACAACGTCGTACACACTAACGCTAGTTTGTTTTTCATTTTTAGTCCTTTGAGATGTTAAATACCCGCACTTAGCCGCGCAGATACTTTTTAAATCATCACTCACTGGGTGTGACAGAAGCGCCCTAACTACCTTAGATAGCGTTACAGCATCCAGTGCAGGTAGTTAGGGTAGAATGGCCTGTAAGGAAGGCGTTTTAGCGATTAGGAATGATTAGTTTTTCCAGTTGTAGCTCATGCTCATGAAGTACAGAGCAGGCTCATCAAAGCCAACTTGTAAGCGTGGCGTTTCCGACGATTCCATCAAGACCGCTTCAAACGCGAAACCAATTGAGTTTTCTGAATCCAATGTGTAATCAATGCCTGTACCAATGCGGTACGCCTTGCCAGTAGGAACGGTAATGTCACCGTTTGATTGGCTTTCATACATGCTGGTATCGAATGCAAAACCGGCATTCCACATCATTTTTTCATTCAGTTTGTACTGAGTACCCAATGCGATTTGGTAAGTGTCTTGTGTCTCTACGTTCAGCGTGGTTGTGTATTCGCTCCAGTCTTGCCAGTTCACGTTCAACATCACCGCTAGGTCATCATTCACTTCGTGGTAAGCACTGAAGATCAGTTGTTGTGGAGCAATGGTGTTACTATTGTCGAATTCAAATTCGGTTTCAGAAGAGTAAGACAGGCCAAGACGCGTGCCTGGTGTTGCCTCATAAAGTACACCTACTCGGCCGTTGACCTGTGTGTCTTGGTCTTCGTCTAAGTATTTTTTATGCATGCCAGAGCTAGCCAACGTCCCTTCAGCTTCTACTTCATACATACCGTACTGAATGCCAAGCGCCGCACCCACAGACCAGTGATCATTGATGCGGTAAGAAGCGGAAGGTTGAATGGTCAAGGCTTGCGTCGTTGCTGTAGGAATATCTAAATGATTATCCAAAAGACCTTCGTACTCGAGGCCAAGACCGTAGTTGCCATACAGACCAATACCCAGCGTCCATTTGTCGTTTACTTGTTGGCTGTAAAATGCCGACGCCATAGGAACAAAACCAATCACGTTGCCAGCATCGCCAGTCATCGTGTCTAGTTGCGCGTCACCGTAAAGGCCAATCAGGTTACCAGAGAAAGATTTACCAGAAACATTCGCCAGACCAGCCGGGTTTGCTGCCATTACTGAGGCATCTTGCGCACGAGCCGCCATACCAGCGGATGCCAAACCAATATCCGATGCTGTAGTTTCGTAAAGGTATAACCCACCCGCTTGCGCAGCAGCACACGTCAGTAGAGAGCTCGCTAAGACGATTTTTGAAAGATTTTTCATGCTAAAACCTATTATTGTTTGGGGAACCCACGCTGCAACGGTGGTTGTATATCAATGAAAGGCATTGGCCAATCGCATACAGCGTGGGGGTGTTGTGGAGTCAGTCGGTTGAAATCAGCGTTATTGCTCGCTCACCTCAAGTTCAGTGGGTTTCTTTCGCTTAAACTTCTCGCGCAGAGATTGCATCATCACGAAGAACACTGGTGTCAGTAACGTGCCTACAAACGTAGAGAGAATCATGCCGCCGAATACCGCAAAGCCCAGTGAGTGACGAGATGCCGCACCGGCACCCGATGCAATCACCAACGGGAATACCCCCCAGATGAAGGCGAATGCGGTCATCTGTACTGCACGGAAACGGATTCGAGCAGCTTCTTTGGCAGAATCAATGATGGATAAGCCCTTTTCTTCTCGCAGAACTTTGGCAAATTCCACGATAAGAATCGCCACTTTGGCGGACATACCGATCAAGATGACCACACCAATCTGCACGTACAAGTCGAACGGTTGTCCCACCAGCAGTAGCGTGCCCATTGCGCCGAGAATCGCGACTGGAACCGCCATCATTACCGCAGCAGGAATGGTCCAACTTTCGTACTGAGCCACCAAGAACAAGTAGGTGAACAGCAAAGACAATGCGAACGCGATTGGTGCCATGTTGCCTGCTTTCATCTCTTGGTAAGTCATGCCTGACCACTCGTACGAGTAACCACTTGGCAAAGATTCTGCAGCCAGTTTTTCAATGGCTTTTACAACATCACCCGAGCTGTAGCCTGGCGCTGGCGCACCGTTCACGGTTGCAGAACTGAACATGTTGTAGTTCGATAAGGTATCAGGGCCGAAGATCGGCTTCACTTTCACTAGCGTTGCCAGTGAAACCATTTTTCCAGAGCTTGAACGAACAAACAGATGGTCGATGTCGTCGATGTTGTCACGATATTGCTCTTCTGCTTGCACTTTCACTTGGTACGAACGCCCAAACAAGTTGAAGTCAGAAATGTAGGCGCCGCCCAACTGTGCTTGCAGTGTGCTGAAGATTTCATTCAACGGTACGCCCATCGAAATCGCTTTATCGCGGTCAATATCGATGTAACGTTGCGGAATGTTCGCACGGAAAATCGAGAACGCACGCGCCACTTCAGGCAGTTGATTGATTTGGGCAACAAAATCAGCGGTTGTTTTTGCCAACTCTTGTGGAGAACGACCCAAGTTGTCTTGCAACACAAGGTTGAAACCATCCACCGCACCCATGCCCTTGATTGCCGGCGTCGCGAAAACGAACGAAGCGGCATCTGGCGTTGAGTTCAGCATTTGGTTAACTTTATTCATCAACGCGCGTTGGTGTAGCTCAGGGTCTTTACGTTTGCTCCAGTTATCCAATTTGATGATCAACATGCCCGAGTTTGGAATCGACGCCATGTTAATTACCGAGAAGCCCGCAACCGAAACCACGTTCTCCACACCTTCCATCTGTTTTAGCTCATCAACGTACTTCTTCATTAATGGTGCCGTACGCTGCAATGCAGCTGCGTCTGGCAAACGCATTTCGACCATGAACACGCCTTTATCTTCGTTCGGTACGAAAGAAGAAGGTACGGTCATGAACGCAAATGCCAGCCCCGCAATAAGCACGCCATAAACACCGACACTCAGCACAATGCGGCGGCTCAAGAAGCCAACTAAGCCTTGATATTTGCGCGTTATTGCTTCAAAACCGCGGTTAAACGCACGCAAAGGCGCAATAGGTTGCGAGTGAGTAGATTTCAACATCAACGCACAAAGCGCTGGCGTTAACGTTAATGCGTTGATCGCAGAGATCAGCACCGACACACAGATGGTGACCGCGAACTGGTTGAACATTCGACCAGAAATACCCGGCAATAGCGCAACCGGTACGAATACCGCCAACAAAATAAGCGTTGTTGCCAATACTGGCCCCGTCACTTCTTTCATAGCTTGGATCGTGGCCGGAATCGGGTCTAAATGCTCTTCATGAATAACCCGCTCCACGTTCTCCACCACGATGATCGCATCGTCCACCACGATACCGATGGCGAGGATCAAGCCAAACAACGAGATGGTGTTAATGGTCATGCCCATCACGCCCATAATTGCGAACGTCGCAATGATGGAAACCGGAATCGCTAAGGTTGGAATGATGGTCGCTCGCCAGTTCTGCAAGAAAACGTACGCAACGAAGGTTACAAGAAGTACCGCAATCACCAGCGTCTCGTACACTTCATCAATCGATGTCTCTACATATTCGGTAGAGTCATAAGCGATGTCGTAGACCAAATCATCTGGGAACGATTTCTCGTACTCTTTCATGGCCTCTTTCACGCGTTCCATCACGTCTAGCGCGTTCGCTGTCGGCAACTGGTACAAGGCCAGAACGGCGGCTGGTTCGTTATTCATACGACCATCAGCTTCGTAACCTTGTGCGCCAACTTCGACACGAGCCACATCTTTCAAGCGAATCAAAGAACCTTTCTTGCTCGCACGGATGATGATGTTCTCGAACTCTTTCGCAGAAGTAAGGCGACCTTTGGTTTGCAAAACATATTGATATTGCTGGTCACCCGGAGCTGGCATACCACCGATCTTACCCGCCGCCACTTGGATGTTTTGCGTTTTAATTGCGCCAATAACATCACTAGCGGAAAGCTTCAAGGTGGCCAGTTTATTTGGGTTCAACCAAATACGCATTGAGTAGTCTTTCTTACCCAGCAGCGTAATGTCACTCATACCTTCGATACGTTTTAGACGCTCAACAATATTGAGATCCGCATAGTTGGAGAGGTAGATACTATCGTGAGACTGTTTCGGAGAACGCAGTGTAATAACGCCCAACATGTCGGAAGATTTCTTCTTAACCGTCACACCGATTTGGTTTACTTCTTGTGGGAGAGAAGACGTCGCTTGCGCCACCAAGTTGTTCACACGAACCTGCGCCATATCGCCATCTGCGCCCACTCGGAAATAGATACGTAGTGTGTATGAGCCATCGTTACCAATCACAGAAGACATGTAAATCATGTCTTCAACGCCGTTGACTTTGGCTTCTATCGGCTGTGCAACCGTCTTTTTAACCACGTTCGCGTTTGCACCCGGATACATGGTGCTCACCGTAATTACCGTCGGAGAGATTTGAGGATACTCAGAAATTGGCAAGACTTTCAGGGCGATCATACCCATCAATGTCATCGCCAGTGAGATCACCAAAGCAAACTTCGGCCGGTGAATGAAAAATTTACTTAACATCAGTACTCACTCAGCCTTGTTCACTCTGTAGTTCAACGTCTTTCACCGTTGCACCCGGACGCACTTTTTGTAGACCATTGACGATGACTTTTTCGTTAGCCGCCAAGCCAGTCAGCACAGCACGTTTCACACCGTAGGTCTGACCGAGTTCAACGTTACGACGAGACACCACGTGATCATCACCAACCACCATGACGTAGTCACCCGCTTGGTCTTGCTGAACAGCCGCCGATGGGATAAGCAAACCATTAATGGTTTTGTTGCGCAGCTTGATGGTCAAGTTGCCATATTCACCCGGCATAAGCGCGTAAGTTGGGTTATCGAATTGTGCTTCTGCTCGAATTGAGCCTGTTTCTAAATCGATCTTGTTGCCAACGGCGTAGATCTTGCCATCAAGTGGATACAATGAGCCGTCTGAAAGCGTCAGTGTTAAATCAACATCCAGTTTGTCATCGTTACGATGAGCCACATCAATGGCACTTCTTACTCGGCGGTAGAGCTTCTCATCCACATCAAAGCCAAAGCGAATTGGGTCGATTTGAGTGATCGAAACAAGAGGAACGAGTTGAATTTTCGAAATACGGTCACCCACTCGGAAGTTGCTGAAACCCACGCGGCCAGAGAAAGGAGCACGCACAGAGCTAAACTCAAGATCGAGCCTTGCTGAAACCAGCGTCGCTTTCGCCTCTTCTACCGAAGCAATCGCTGCGGCGTGCGCGGCAATGGCGTCATCGTATTGCTGCTCACTGATGCTTTTATCTTTGATGAGTTTCTTCACACGTTCTGCATCACGCGTAGTTTGAACGAGTTGTGCTTTTACTTTTTGCAACGACGCTTTTGCATACGCCAGTGCCGCTTTGTAAGGACGGTCGTCGATTTCAAACAGCAATTGGCCTTTTTCGACCATATCGCCATCTTTAAAATGAATCGCGGTTAATTCGCCACCGACTCGAGGCATAATATCAACGTCATTTACCGCTTCAGTTCGACCGATAAAAGTATGATAAGGAGTGATTTTTGTTTCGGTTAGGGTAACGGTTTCAACAGAGGGTGCTTGGGCAGTTTTCGTTGCGATATCGCCAGTTTTGCATCCTGATAGTAATGCAGAAGATATAGCAATAGATACCAACGCAAATTTATATTTGGCTTTCATGATAAACCTACTTTATGTAGAAAGTGCCCTAGCCTAAATATTTAAATATATGGATAAACGCACTTTCTATTCTGGAAATAAACGAGGGAGTTAGAATTGGTAGTTAAATTCGATACGGTGATCACCATCACCGAAATTAACGTGCTCATTCCAGTTTGCAAAGTAACGAATATTTGCGCGAGGATTAATTTGATAAGACAACGCAAACTCATGAGTTAAGATATTATCTTCACCCGCGTAATAAGTATCTTTATATTGACTAGACCCTGATAATGTATGCATATACATTGGGTTGTAGTTAATCCAGATTTTATCGGTTAATTCAATTTTTGAGTACATACCGACAACAGTGAAAGTACCTGGAATTTCATAACCTTTGCCATCACCACTAAAATCATTAGCAATAGTGACACCCGCACCAGCCAAAGGAAATAACTGCAACATGCCAAACTTAGGTAGGCCTTGAATAAAGCTATAAGATGCATCTAATTTATCGTTATCAACATCGTAGTTTACATCCAATTGACGGCCTAGACCTTTTGCGACTTCTACTTGGAAATTACGTAGTCGGAAAGAGTCAATGCTGTCATCAACATTGGCATACATTGGATCGTCATTGTCGCGAATGCCAAATAGCTCACCACCAATGCCTTTCATTTCGATGATGTTCATCGCCATGGTGCCAGGCTGGCTAGATTGGTAAGTTTGACCGATTTTGATGTTCGTGCCTTTGTCAGTAATACCAAAGCCCGCTTGGGTGTAAACCGCAAGTGGGTCAGACATATCTTGTAGTTCTTCGTCATTATTTGTCTGAGCATAAGCAGAAGACGCGAGTTGAAGGGCTGCTGCCATGATAACAACAGACGGTTTCACTAAATTCATAAAACTGTATCCATTTTAATGATTATAAAATTATTCACGTCATGAGGTCATCATAAATAGCAAGCAACACAACTCGCTTTGGATAATATAAATTATCAAAGCAAATTTAATAATGACGAAACATTAGACGTTTTAATTAAAATAAAATAAAGCGTCGTAAAAGTTCAATCACTGCTACTTATATCTTATATAACTTGAAATTTGGTAAGCTTTACGAAGAAGGTAATATTAAAAATTATGAAAATTAAATTATCATTAGAACAAATGATTAATTAAATTTACCATATAAATTAGGAGTGCAATGGTGTTAGGTGATCGCGATCAAGTTTTATTTGTATCGTATATTACTCTTCAGGTAAAGAAGAGAGTTGTAATAAATTGCAAATACCTTAATTTAATTAGCCTTGCGGTCAATTTAGAATAGTTACTCCACAATAAATTGAAAGGAAATCACACTCTGTGATCTCCTTTTATTTTCGAGTGCAAAAGCACCGATGCATTTCGTTAACTAAAAACGCAAACGATTCGCACTATTGCAGTTTCTCTATCCCCATATTGAACAGTGCAAAGCTATAAATATCTGCATTTGTCTCAATTATTTTACGCGTTGGTGTGCCAGCACCATGTCCTGCATTGGTTTCGATGCGAATCAAGGTCGGATTTGAACCCGCCTGTTTTGACTGCAACTCAGCAGCAAATTTGTAAGAGTGAGCAGGAACAACACGATCATCATGATCACCCGTTGTAATCAATGTTGCTGGGTATTCCAGCCCCGCTTTTACATTGTGCACTGGCGAATAACCTTTCAGATATTGGAACATCTCTTTACTTTGCTCTGCCGTACCGTAGTCATACGCCCAACCAGCACCTGCGGTAAAAGTATGATAACGCAGCATGTCCAGTACGCCAACTGCTGGCAGCGCCACTTTAAACAGCTCTGGACGTTGCGTCATAACTGCCCCCACTAACAAGCCACCATTCGATCCACCGTTAATGGCTAACTTGTTTGATGACGTTACCTTTTCATCAATTAGGTATTCAGCCGCCGCAATAAAGTCATCAAACACATTTTGCTTTTGCATTTGAATGCCAGCGTTGTGCCACTCTTTACCATACTCCCCACCGCCACGAATGTTCGCTACCGCGTAAACACCACCAAGCTCCAACCAAGCCGCACGTGTCGGGTTAAAAGATGGTGTGAGGCTGATGTTGAAACCACCATAACCATATAGGATGGTTGGTGCACTGCCGTCCATCGGTGTCCCTTTTTTATAGGTGATGATCATCGGCACTTTTGTTCCGTCTTTTGAGGTGTAAAACACCTGGCGAGAGTCATACAAAGCTGGATCAAATGGCGCTTTAGATTTGTAGTACACCTCGCTATCACCATCTTTGATGTTCAGATGATACGTAGTGCTTGGCATCTTGTAGTTGGTGAAAGAATAGTAGACTTCGGTTTCATCTTTTTTACCCGAGAAACCGTATGCGCTGCCAATATCAGGCAATTTGATTTCTCGGATGAGTTTGCCGTTCATGTCGTATTGCTTCACCATCGAGATCGCATCAACAATATAACTCGCAAACAAATTGCCACCCGCGGTAGAAACGCGTAACACATTCTTTGTTTCAGGAATCAAATCTTTCCAGTTTTTGGGCTGCGGCTGACTCGCATCCACCGTCACGACGCGTTTGTTCGGCGCGTTAAGGTTCGTAACCAAGTACAGCTTCGTGCCTTGGTTGTCTATCACCCAAGTATCAGAACTGGTGTTATCTAAAATGGTTTTAAGCGGGCTGTTTGGCTTACTCAGATCTTTAAAGAACAGTTTGTTACCCGATGTCGATACGCTGGCTGAGATAAACAAGTAGCGTTCATCATCTGACGTATAGCCGCCAACATAACGGTATTTCTCTTCCTCAAAGCCGCCGAAAATCAGCTGGTCTTCACTTTGCTTCGTTCCAAGTTTATGAAAGTAGAGCTTGTGTTGATCTGTCTTCGCGGAGAGTTCACTCCCTTGTAGCTTGTCATAACTTGAGTAATAGAAACCTTGATTGCCGAGCCAACTGATGCCGCTGAACTTAATATCCACCAGCGTTTCACCGACTGGCTTTTTGGTTTCTGTGTCTAACACAATGACTTTGCGCCAATCGCTACCGCCTTCCGAAATGCTGTATGCGACCAAAGAACCGTCTCGTGAAAAGCTCACTCCCGCTAACGATGTGGTGCCATCCTCACTAAAAGTATTTGGATCGAGAAAAATTTCTGCTTCACCATCACCTAGCTGCCGATAAAGCACGTCTTGGTTTTGTAACCCGTCATTTTTATAGAAATAAGTGAACTTACCCTCTTTGAACGGTTGGCTTCGCTTTTCGTAGTCCATGAGCTTAGTGATGCGCTCTTCAATCTGCTCGCGGTAAGGGATTTTCGACAGATAATCGAACGTCACTGCATTTTGTGCCTTCACCCATTCTGCGGTTTCTGGGCTGAGATCGTCTTCCAACCAGCGATAAGGATCACTCACTTTTGTACCAAAGTAGTCATCGACAACATCCACTTTTTGTGTGGTTGGATACGTGATGGCTTTCGGGGTTACTTGTTCAACCGACGACTGCGCCGCTTCATTTGCATGCGCCACAGACAACACACTTCCGAGTGCGAGAGCCGTTGCGAATGCTAGGGTGTTCTTTTTCATGAAATTCCTTTTTATTTTTCTGTTGTCTTTTTGTGCAATACATCAGAACTCTACTATATATCGACAAAATGAATCTAATTTCATTAAACGAGTTGTGAAAGCCATCCTAACTCCCTCATTTCCTGCGAATTCTACATATCGGTAAGTGGAAGTGTAGAGCTTAGGAACAACGCTGGAGAGCTACGATGGCGTTTACTCTCTTTCGTTTAATTCAGTTCGATTTGACGCAAAACCCCAGACTCAGAAGCGAAATCTTGGTCGTGACTAATCAGAACAAATCCACCTTTGTATGAATTTAACGCCTGACTAAGCATTATTTTTGAATCGAGATCGAGATGGTTATCTGGCTCATCAAGCAGCAGCAAAGGCTGGGAGTGTTGATGGCTGACGATCAGCATTGCGAGCTTCATCTTCTCGCCACCGCTCAGTAGGCGCCCCAATCGAAACACAGCATCTCGACGAAAACCGATCCCGGCCAATAAGGTCCTCGCTTCACTTTCCGTCATCTCTTGGCAGCTCTCCATTACGTTTTCAAGTAACGAAAGATTTGGATTCACTGCGCCAAAATGTTGGTCGAGATAATACAAAGGCGTATTCACTTTCAGCTCACCTCTCAGCAACGACAACTCGCCAAGCAACGTCTTTAACAAGGTTGACTTTCCGCAGCCATTTTTCCCTTTGAGATGGACTTTATCGTTCGCAAAAATCTGCAAAGTGATAGGAGTAGAATCCCCAAAAGGCAATATACCTTCTTGTATCGACAACACTTTTCGCGAACGGTTCGGATTATCTGCAAGATAAAGCTTTTGCGCTTTGAGCTGCTCATGTCGCGATAGCAACGCCTGTTCTTTGGCTTGTAAATGCGCTTGTCTGAGTTGCTCATTCTTATTGCGATTTGAGGCGCTGGCGGTCGCGCTATCCTTTTTTCCATCAAGCAAAATTTTGGGCTGACTGCCGTCTTTGCGCAGTTTGTTCCCTTGCGCGGCGCGTTGGTCTGCTTTTTCGCGATTTTTCTGGGCTTGCTCGGCTAATCGTTTTTTCTGTTTATCGACTTGCGCTAACTGCCTCTCGACCGCTTGCAGTTCAGTGCGTTTTTGCTCGGCATACACATCGTAATCTCCACCAAAAACCTGTAAACCTAGGGCCGATAGTTCCCAAATTTCCTCCATTGCTCGAAGCAGCTCACGATCGTGACTAATGAGTAAAATCGCGCCGCCGAAATGAGTCATAGACTCTATCAGCCATTGTTTCGCCTCGGTATCGAGGTGATTGGATGGCTCATCGAGAATCAAAAGTTCCGTTTCGTTTTCAAACAACTGCCATAACTGCAAACGCGCCAACTGACCACCACTGAGCCGAGCACAAGAGAAATCAGGGTCTTGCGGCAATCCCATCGCAGCAAGCTGCTGTTTGAGTTTCAGTTCAATATCCCACTGTTCGCCAACCAGTTCGAACCAATGCTCAGAAACATCACCTTGTTCAATCTGCTTTAAAGCATGCAAGACCGAGTCAGTTCCCAGAAACTGGGCGATCGATTGCTGACCTGAAAGCAAATCAGACGGCGGCTGGCGATACATCATGAAAGAAGAGGGAAAAGTCACTACACCGCTGGAAGGCTGAGTTTCGCCCGCCAAAATGGAAGCCAAAAGCGACTTACCGATGCCATTGCGCCCAACCAAACCAACACGTCGTTTAGTCATGGAACAAGAAATAGACTGGAATAGCGTCTCGCCATTATCAAACTGATGGCTAACATTAAAAGCTTGTAAAACTGGCATAATTTGCCTCCTGTATGACAGGGACAACAGCCGTAGCTATGATTTGAGATTGCAACAAAACGCGTGCACAAACGCATTAAGCTTTATGTAAAGCTCGACGATAAACGTCAAATCAAAAATTTGTCTTGTTGCAAAGAAATATCGGAAAGTGAGCTACGCCTACTAACCCTGCAGATCCAAAAAATAAGTAAAAAATATGGATGACAGGTTTAGTTCTTCATGTTGGCGTAATCTCCTAGAGAAATGATTTGCGAAGTTTAGCGGGTTTTCTGACTAAAAAGCAAGCAGCATTATTTATCAAAACTTTGAACGATTTCGAGATCTTATCTACACAAATTTTGCCCAAGCCATACTATGCTTACAGTAAAGCTAATCCACATAAGGGCGTGGTAATGAAATACAAACATATCCTTGTTGCACTCGAACTGTCCGATGAGAGCACTGTTCTGATCGACAGAGCCGTAGCGATGGCTAACTATCTCGACTCCGATATTTCATTCATCCATATTGATGGAACTCACGGGGAAATTTATCGTGAGCTCGTAGACATTAAAGAGAACCCAGACCAAAGGCCGCTGAATGAGCACTCTATGGAATGTTTGAGAACATTCAGTGAGTACATGGATTATCCACTCAAACACTTCTTCGTGGGTACTGGTGATTTAGCCGATAAGCTCGAAATTACCATCAAAGAGCAAGAAGTGGACTTGCTGATTTGTGGCCATCACCAAGATTTCTGGAGCAAAATCATTTCCTACTCAAGACATCTAATCAACAAGTCACCAGTCGATATTTTAGTCGTTCCTATTCATGATTAATTAAAATTTGACGCTTGCCAAAACCACCAACTTATTTGGTGGTTTTTTATTGATATTGAAACAGCTTAAGCACTTTTCCAAGCTAGCTTGACGGCCATTTATGAGTTACATTTTCTAACCAACCTGCGCTCCTACCGGGCATGGTTATTTAGATAGCAAGGATCCTTATGGCGAATAAAAAAGTATTAATTCTCTTTGCTCATCCTTCCCAGCATCGTTCAGAAGTGAATACTCCACTTTTCAAAGAAGCTCAAAAAATTGAAGGCGTGACATGTGTTGATCTCTATGGTGAATACCCTCGTTTCGATATCAATATCGACCGTGAACAACAACGCTTGCGCGAGCATGATGTGGTGGTTTTTCAATTCCCACTATATTGGTATTCAACCCCAGCAATTTTAAAAGAGTGGCAAGATCTGGTTTTGGAGTATGGCTTTGCTTACGGCACTGAAGGAACCGAACTACAAGGTAAAACCATGCTGTGCGTGCTTTCTGCCGGCGGCAAAGAAGAAGCCTATAAAGCCGAAGGCTACAACCATTTTACGATTCGGGAACTGCTCGCTCCTATCGAGCAAATGTCAGCGCTCACGGGCATGCACTACATTGCGCCTCTTGCTTTGTTCGGCGCACGTACAGCCGAAGAGGAAGGACGAATTCCCCGTCATGTCGAACGGTACAAAAGCCTGCTAACAGCATTAGTCGAAGATAGACTGGATGTTGAAGCAGCTGCGTCATTAATCAAACTCAACAGCGCACTTCCGAAGCTCATCAAGGAGGCTTCATGACAGGGATATTCTTACAAGCCTTCGTGTATTTGATTGCCGCTGTGATTGCGGTACCACTTGCCAAGCGTTTAGGGCTCGGTTCCGTTTTAGGTTACCTCATCGCTGGTGTGGTAATTGGTCCAATTATCGGTTTAGTCGGTGAGGAAACAACGACAATTCAGCACTTTGCCGAATTTGGCGTGGTGATGATGCTATTCCTAGTGGGGTTAGAGCTAGAGCCTAAAATGCTCTGGTCAATGCGAAATCGTTTAATGGGCTTAGGCGGTCTTCAAGTTGGCGGTACCATCGCGGCGATTATGGGTATTGCCCTGTACTTTGAGCAGCCTTGGACTATTGCCTTAGCCATCGGTTTGATTTTCGCCCTTTCTTCTACCGCGATTGTTTTGCAAACTTTTAGCGAAAAAGGGTTAACGAAGACAGAAGGCGGACAAAACGCGTTCTCTGTTTTGCTTTTCCAAGATATCGCTGTTATCCCGATGTTGGCCTTTATTCCATTGCTGGCCCTGCCGGAGTTAGTCGAACAAGCACAAAATGCTGTTCAAACGGCCGCGCAGCATCATGACGATTTAAACCTCGTGGCCGATTTACCAGGCTGGGCGTACGGAATAGTCATCACAGCATCGATAGCGATTGTTGTCGTTGGTGGTCACTTTTTAAGTCGACCTCTGCTGAGCTATGTTGCTAGCTCTGGGCTGCGTGAGATTTTTACCGCCACCGCATTGATGCTGGTGATCGGCATCGCAGCACTGATGAGTTTGGTTGGCTTATCTCCTGCATTAGGAACTTTCTTGGCTGGCGTTGTATTGGCGAACAGCGAATTCCGTCACGAGTTAGAATCCAATATCGAACCATTTAAAGGGTTGTTGCTGGGTCTGTTCTTCATCACCGTCGGCGCAGGGATCAATTTCTCGGTTCTATTTGGTGACTTCTGGTTGATCATGGCACTGACCATTAGCGTGATGGTATTGAAAGCCTTGGTGCTGTTTATTCTCGCGCTGATATTTAGAGTGAAAGGCAGCAACCGCTGGCTGTTTACCTTAAGCTTGGCTCAAGCGGGTGAATTTGGTTTTGTGTTGCTAAGCTTCTCTGTGCAAAACCACGTCATTCCGTTTGAACTCTCGCAAACTCTTGCGCTGGTTGTTGCTATCTCAATGTTCTTAACGCCAGGTTTGTTCATTCTATTTGACAAATTAATACTGCCGCGTTTTGAAACTCAATCAAACGAAAGGGAAAGCGATACGATTGAAGAAAAAGGCACAGTAATCATCGCTGGTATCGGCCGTTTTGGTCAGATTGTTAACCGCTTGCTTGTTTCTAATGGTGTAACAACCGTGGTGCTCGATCACCAAGCCAACCAAGTCGATAACATGCGCCAGATTGGCACTCGCGCTTATTTTGGCGATGCGACTCGACCAGATATGCTGCACACTGCAGGCATCGAGCATGCGGCTGCGTTGGTCGTCGCAATTGATAACCAAGAATCGAGTGTGGAACTGGTGAAGTACGTCAAACACACGTACCCCAAAGTAACGGTGATCGCACGCGCCTTTGACCGTGGTCACGGCTATCTTTTGCGTCAAGCTGGGGCTGATATTATTGAATCGGAAACCTACCATTCCGCATTGGAGATGGGTGGTCACACGATGAAAGCACTCGGTATTCATCCCTTCTTTGTTGAGCAGCAAAAAGCGACATACAAGCGTGTTGAAGCACGCAAGTCCGAGATACTCTACAAAGCTTGGGAAGATGATTCTGAAGGCGAACGTTATGACAACAATTTCCGACAACTGTTTATTCAGTTAGAGGAAAAAATGGCGGAAGAGATGCAAAAAGATCGCCATGATAAACTCTCGCGCTCAGAACGTGGTTGGACGCCACCGCCGAAAGGTTACGCCGATGACTTCAATGAAGATAACGTTCAAGAACTAACACCGCCGAGAGAAGAGCCGATCTGACGGTAACTTGCTCAATATTAAAAACCTCCCGTTTGGGAGGTTTTTCTTTTTCAGTACCGAGTCACATGCCGTGCAGGATAAAATGATCTTCTCACGAGATTACATAAGATCATTCATTAAAATCTCATACTCTTCGTTTGCTTCTTCCACTAAGTGAGAAAGCTCTAACGCATCAGTAACTGCAAGATTGAACTGCCACGGAGTTGTGTCTTCTTTACCACAGATTCGAGTTTCACACCCACGGCTCTCAAAAGACAAATCATCAAACTCTGTGGTATGGCGCTCTTGAAGTTCTACAATCTCAACTTCTAATTTACCGACAGGGTTAACTTTAACGTGAGCATGTAAATCTGAACTGTTAGACAAACAATAATCTCTATGAACCGCAATCATGGCCGCCTCCTTGGTCTGCCAACTGACAACTCACCCATGAGTGTAGACGAGGGAGTTTGAACGTGGGGTGAAATAATAATGAAGATTGATCTGTCTCATTGGAGTAGACAATTATTGTTGTGCTGGTATGAGCCGGTATGAATCTCATCTGATTTAAATCGTTCCTAGATCACAAGAGTTGGCATTTACCGAGACTTTCCCTATTATCGAAACAAATTTACTGTAGTCATTCTTTAGAGGTCAGTATGGAGCTTGAAGCCGTCGCTAAAGCACTAAAAGAGTTAGGTCATCCTACTCGTTTAAGTATTTACAAAGAAGTTGTCAAAGCGGGATACAAAGGTATCGCGGTAGGCGGCGTACAAGAAAAGCTTGGCATTCCTGCATCCACTCTCTCTCATCATATTTCTAGTCTAGCCTCAGCCGGGCTTCTCACCCAACGTCGTGAGGGGCGAACCCTTTTTTGCGTTGCAGAGTACCAATGTTTAGATGATGTGATCGGCTTTTTAAAGGCTGAATGTTGCGTTAATGAGTGCTCATAACTTCATAGCAGACGCGAAAGACTTCGGTTTTACATTAGACTTTACCCGTTCTTGAATGACCGCCGACAAAAATAAAACACCGAGCTCGCTAAGCTCGGTGTTTTATTTTTTAGTTTTCGACGAGCAACATTGAGGCTTTAGGTGGCACAATTAACTTACCGTCAGATGGAACGTCCTGATCCGTCATCAAATCCACCCAGTCACCATCCATTTTCAATGTCAAAGACTGCTGACGCTGCGATTTATTAAGCACGACAACGCCTTTGCTCCCTCGCTTAAATACCAGCATATCATCGTTACCTTCAAGAACACTCATCGACTCGCCATGCGTCATATTATGGAATTGGATCATTTTCGCCATTCGCGGATCGTTCCATGCGCCTTGCCATCTTGGCTTGCCATTTTTATCTGTAATACCGCTAGTGTTTAAGTCGGTATAAACCAATGGCACACCACCATCGCGGCCTAGAATGTAGGCATAAGCTAACCATTCATTTTCCTCATCCATGATCAGATCAAGAAAAACGTCATTGTTAGGAATGTCATGCGTGACAACAAATGTAATCGCGCGACCGGGCGAAAGGGCCTGACCGAAACAGTATGGGTCAATCAAGGACTTGAAACTGCCCTTTTTAGCGAACGCCTTAAAAATGGTCGAGAACAACGGGAAATCATAAGCGCCTAAGCGAGTTTCCTGTAAATACGGCTCAAGAAACAACTGATACTCTTCCTCTGTCGCACCGCCATCGGTAATAATTTCGCCAAATATATGCACATCGCGCGTGATGTCGTCTGTCCAAACACGTTTAAGGTGCTCTAGCGTCATGTGTTTCGCGGCATCAATACGAAAACCTTTCACACCAATGGCTTTCAGTGCTTTTAGGTAAGCGCGTTGCTGCTCAACGACATGGTCACAAACACGGAGGGTTGGCAAGCCAGGATCGGTTGGTCCACCTGTGATGCGTCCATTTTGTACCTGCCATTTATCTTTCCAGTCTTTAATACCGAACGCTTCAACAAAGTCCTCTTCATCAAAAAGCGGTTGAGATAAGTCGCCAAATAACGTTAGCGACTGATATTTCTGTTTGTTTTGTTGGTATTCCTCCAAGACCTCTTGCCTTGGGTATTGGAGGTCTCGGCGAAGGTGGGCCTCATTTGCCATATGGTTAAACACCACGTCAGCGTAAACCCACACGCCAACTTGCTCCAGTTCACGAACCATACGGATAAAGTCTTTGGTATCACCCAACGCATTGTCGATGACACGGTAATCTTGAGGTTGATAGCGCTGCCACCAGCGATCATCGTGGGCGCTTTTCATTGGTGGCGAAACCAACACGGAGCCGTAACCTAGCTCGTGGATTTCTTTTGCTCGTTGGGCAATGTCAGCATACTTCCAATCAAACGCATGTAAGATAACATTCGCACCGAATGATTGTATTTCCTGTGAGCCACTCATGTTGTTCTCCTACTCGTTTTCACTCACGATTACTTGTTTGCATTTTTTTGTGAGTGAATTCAATAGTCGAAATTATAAGAGCTATTCATCAGACGCCCTCACCCTTTTCGCCCTAACTCAAGGCTGAAAATGAAGGCGTAGTGACTCCTCCATTGCCCAAGTAGAAACGGTTCTGGACGTAAACGAGTAGATGACATTCAAGCACACCGCACACAAAACAAACTAAGTCATTGTTTTGTATTGCAAAAGATTGCATTCAAAATATATGAAAGAAAATGCCCGGGTACGCCCTAAAGGAGGCCAAAGACTAAAAACAGCCAAACCACTCTATTGAGTAACTAATTTTTAATAAAGTGAAACTGGCAGGTGGATCACGTTTGGCGCGTATTCAAAATAGCCCCCTTCTGCGTATCCCACCTTAAAACATGGAAGATTACCGTTTGTATCTATCCCGAAATGACTTCAAAATGCGGAACTTAGCTTATGCCTATTGGTATGAATTACCTTGGAGGGTAATCATGAATATCAAAGAGTTTTCTAGCCTCGTCGGCTTGTCTGCTCATACACTTCGATACTATGAAAAAATTGGCTTACTTAAACATGTCCATAGAAACGCGAGTGGGCATCGAGTGTATAGTGCGAAAGATCTAAGCTGGATTAGCTTCGTAAAGCGATTAAAAGAAACTGCAATGCCACTTGAAGAGATTCTGGAATATGCAAAATTAAGGGAAGTCGGCTCAGAGTCTGTACGACAACGCCAAGCCTTGCTAGAGCAACATCAAGAAAACCTCAAGATCCACATTGAACAGCAGCAGAAGCACTTAACGGCTCTAGAAGAAAAAATTGCCTTGTATAAAAGCGGAAAAGTTCGTTGACTTAGAGTTAACTCTAAGGATTAAGGTATGTTTGCATTTATTCACTAGGAACATATCAATGGAACAATCACGCTTTAACAAAGGATTAGAACTACTCTCTCACATTGATGGCGACGCTGGTCATAACGTCATCGAAAGCTTACAAGATATTTGCCCAGATTTAGCTCAGTACACCATTGAGTATCCGTTTGGCGATATTTATGCTCGCCCAGGCTTAGACCTAAAATCGAGAGAAATCGCAACCGTCGCCGCGCTAACGGCAATGGGGAATTGTGCGCCACAACTGAAAGTACATCTCAATGCAGCACTTAATGTAGGCTGCAGCGAGGCTGAAATTAAGGAAGTCATCTTACAGATGTCCGTCTACGCAGGGTTTCCAGCGGCATTAAACGGCATGTTTGCCTTCAAAGAAGTGCTGGCGGAAAGAGCAGAGTAATCACGACGTTGAAATCAATTTAAAGGCAATTAAAAACGGCCCTTGGGGATCGGGCCGTGATTTAAACAACGAGTGAATTAGCGCTCAGGGGTTTCAAGCAGTTTAACCGCGCAATCTACCGCGTTGTTAATGCCTTGACTACTCTCCAACTTGCCTGAACTTGCAGGACCAAGGGCACAAGAATACAAAGCCAGCTGCTTATCGAACGGCAGATCCAACTGTTCATATAGATTTTGTCGGATTCTTGCATGTTGTTCAGGTTCTTGGTTAGCAAGGCTAATCAACGTTTCATAAATAAGCGTTTTCATGTCTTTCCCTTTTCACTTTATTGCACGGGGTGCATATATATTGTATCCGTTTGGAAAGCACAAATCAGAAGCTAGGTCACAGAACGCGTCGCTAAAAAAGTTTATGTGCGCGGTAAATTGTAATACAAACCTAAAGCCGTTTAGAAGAAGAGCAAAGGATAACTCGATAAATCAGCCTATTAACTGGCATTCGCCGCTGTTTGATCACAATGGCATCCGATACAAACAAAAACGCCGCTCTATGAGCGACGTTTTTTATCTCGATTTCAGCTAATCGAGCATGTTTTAGTTGAAGTGCACTAACATTTCAACGTCATCACCTTGTTCTGGTGCTTGAAGAGAGAAGTGCACATAGCCCGCTTCAGTAACAGGAATCGCAAGGTATTCGTTGCTACCTGCATAGTTGGACACGTACTCGTGTTGCTCAACCGTAGGCCAATGCTCTCTGCTGGCGTATAGATCGACATTACCAGTTTGAGAGTGAGCCGTTAGCCATACACGAACCTCTTCAACACCTTCAGGTACATACACTGCCGCATAACGCTGCTTGTGAACGGTCAGCATTTTTGCTTCACCAGACTCTAGTACCACCGGTGCCAAATCGTCTTGCACTTGTGTTGGCGGTGTTTGCGCTTCAACGTCTAAAGCTGCCACAAGATTCACAGAGTCATAGCTATCACGGCCAGTTAAACTGATGTAGTAACGACCTGCTTTCACGTAACCATCCTGCTCTGGCTCAAATACAATCTCTTCATTGCTGCCATCGCCATACTGGCTCATTTCAAAGTCGTAGTAATGCGCAACTTTGTTGTAGCTCATGTAAAGATCCGCATCCCCCGCACCTTCAATAGATACATTAAAGCGCACGGTGTTGGCTGGTACGTCAACGTAGAACAGTTTTTCGCTGTACGCTTCGCCACTGAGTTGAAGGCTTTGGTTCGCCGTCAATTCAGTCACTTGTGCTTCAGGTTCTGTTGGCTCTTCTGGGTCAGTACCTGGTTGCTCTGGCTCCACTTCTAACGTATCCAACCAGCGCTCAAACTCTGCGTCATATTGTTGACCTAATGTCGTCACCTGTTGCGCCCACTGTTCAAACTGACCAGTGCGCGACAACGCCAACAAGCTTTCTACGTCTTGCGGATGATTTTCTAGCATGAATCGAACGGCCAAGTAACCCCAACGATAGATACGATTAGTGTCGTGAGAATATGTGGTATCAAACACAGTTGAAAGGCTCAGTTTACCGCCTGCAATCAGTTCGATCGCCGCTTGGTAGCCTTGTTTGTAATGCATGTATTCCGCAAAACCTTCTAGCCACCAAACAATATGACCATGAGCCAAGTTATCACTGAACGAGCCGTACTGGTTAAATCGCGCGTCCAAATAGTGCGTGTACTCATGCTCTAGATTCAAGATCGATAAATCTTCGCCATTCGCATAGCGATAAGCCACGAAACGGGCGGTATTGTCCGCTTTTGATGGATTCCCCTCAAGGTACTGACCACCGTTGTCCGTTGTATTACCAAACAGGAACGAAGAATAATCAACGTAGCTGTCGTTACTAGCAAACACCGCCACCTCAACACGATCATTCAAGTCATCAGCGACAGGTTGATTGCCCGTATTCGCCACTTGATGGAAGTCGGCTTCTTTCGCAGCCAGTACTTCACACGCTTTTGCAGCTTGAGCATCGGTTAGATCTTCAGAGCGAATGATGGCAGGCCCCTGACACTCAAAACGATTTGGCATCACGCGCGCTGCTAGATCTTGCTTCGCTTGATCTAGGTCCAGACCGTTTAAACCTTCAGGTGCGTAGTAGCTCATCATCTCTACGGCAGCAAGCCACAGTTTGTCATGCTCACTGCCCAATGGGTAACGCTGCATCACTTGTTGCATCACAGCCAAGGCTTTGCGTTTGGTCTCCTGATCTGGGCTCGCAAGCAAACGACCAGTTTCACGTAATGCATTGAAAACAATAAAGCTCGCATCCGTATCCAATGCCCAAGCGTTATCAGATGCGAATCTCGCTAATGTATCAATATGGTGAGTATTGTTTGCCATGTAGCGGTAGAACTCATCGTTTGCTACATGACCTGCCATAGAACGGAACAGGTTGTTTAAACCATCGACCCATTGCGTGTCCTGCGCGGTTTCACGGTTAAAGTGCATCAACGCGGCCATCATGCTATCCATGGTCAGCGGCAACTGCTTCACGTTATCAACCATCAAAGTCAAGCTCTTCATTGCGCCAACTTGTTCACGGCCTTGATCCAAAGCATGAGGGTTGTTAAGGAATAGGTTCGTCGACTGAGCAAAACGCTGACTCAACGCTTCTGAAAACTCAGGTGTACCTGTGCCAGCATTGTAACGAACGTAGTATGCAGCACGAATAAACTCGCCCAGATTTTCTAGAACACGAGCTTGCTCTGCTTCTCCACGATAGCGGGCAATTTCTTGATCCAACGCGACTTGGATACGGCTTAAGCTCGCTTCGCTGTAAATATCGTTCAGCGTTGCGGAAGGAGCTGAAAACCAAGCGTGGTAGCAATCATACTCTGCACCAGAAACGGCAGCAGCCAAGTCTCTCGATTGTTGTAAATCAGCAACAGCGCACTGGTTTTGTGCAAAAGAGAAGCTAGACACACTCGCTAGCATACAAGCAAGCGCCAAACGATGGCGCGGGAAAAAACGGATATGAGACATAACAACACTCATTGATTATTAACATACATTGAGTGGGGGTTTATATTCTTTACAGCTCAAACAGTGAAATCAGTATCATAAAATTTATGAAATCGCTCCCAAAAATAGGCTTTTTACTCTAAATTTATGGGATCAATCCCAACCCAAGATTTCTCACAATTATCAATAAAAACATTAATTTACCTTTTTCTAAATAACGACTTTATGAGGAAAATTGCCCTTAAACTCCACCCTTAACTCTTCCAGATAGAGTTCACGACAATCAAAGGTTCTAAATTAAATTTTGATGCTTGATACCATCTATTTTTATTTGTGACTCATTCCCAATAAGTCATCGAGTGCATATCAAAAGGTTGGCATTAGTGGTAAATTCTCCGCCCAATCAAACACATTTACTCCTCGAGTCATTGATGAGTGAATAAAGCAGATATTTGGCTAGGGATAATACATGTCACTTTGGGGATTTTTGGGAGCGGGGATTGCCTACTTCATGACAACGTTTGCCTTTGTTTTTGGCGGCATTTTTTGGTTATGTGCTGAAGGTAATACATTAAGAGAAACAAAGCGCCAGTCATCAATAATGTCCGGGGTTATTGCTTGTACTATTGGAACTTGGGTGCTTGCTTTTGGTGTTTACGTTTACGGTTACTTTTGGGATAACTCTTCTCACTATTATTTTTATTTGCTCGCTCCATGGGGACTTGCCATTTTTGGGGTAAAACTTCGTAACCGCTGGGTTAAGCAATACGCGCGTGTAAAACACGCAAAAGAAGAACAATGGCAAAAGCGCTGGCGAGAATTATTAGGGGAAGATACTGAAGATCTTCCACCATATACACATGATTACGAGCTCTACTCGGGCATTTGGCAAGCCAATGAAGCGCTCCGAGAACAGTGTTTTGCAGCCCTTCCTCACGGGAAAGCAGTCTACGAGAGAGTGAAAGCCTTCCAAACGATGGCCTCCCCCGCTGGTGACATAAACAATCAAGTTTTGCTGAGTAAACTCGATCAACTAGAGGATGAAATCATTCAAGTTCTTGAGCAACACTCGCAAAAGAAAGTAAGCATTGAAACTGGCGCAGGTACTTTACGCAAAGAGTCAAAACGCAATGTTTATCACCATGAGAATAGCCCAACAGAAGAGCAACTGTACGACTCAATCAACCTCCAACATGATTTGGATCGAGAGCTACGCAACATTATCTATGATCGGATCGGTTACGATGGCGAAGATGAGTACTTTTTCCTCCAAGCGCCACTCGAAGAGCTTACCGAGAATGAAACCGCAATCAACTGGATGCTCTGGGGTTTAGTAAGCGACTATTTTGCTGTTGACCCATACCAAACGGCGTTGGATCTCAGCCTAATGAATGCGGAACCAAGATGGGGCCAAAATGAACGGTTTGTAATGATTACGGCTCAATAAACGCAAGTACTAAGTCTAACTTTAATACAACCTATTCTGAGACCACCCTCGCGTTGGTTAACTTAGCCAATAAGCCGCCAACGCGATCACGCATTTCACGTCTGTCCACAATCATATCTAATGCACCATGTGCCAATAAAAACTCACTTCTTTGAAACTCGTCTGGTAGCTTTTCACGTACCGTTTGTTCAATAACACGCCTTCCCGCAAAGCCGATGCTTGCTTTAGGCTCACCAATATTGATGTCTCCCAACATGGCTAAACTCGCCGAGACACCACCATAAGTTTGGTCCGTCAATACTGAGATATAGGGTAATCTGTGCTCAGATAAGTGGTTTAACGCGGCGCTGGTTTTTGACATTTGCATTAGTGCTACCAAAGACTCTTGCATGCGCGCCCCTCCGCAAGCAGAAAAACACACTAGCCCAGATTTTGTATTAATCGCAGTTTCAACGGCGCGGACAAATTTCTCGCCAACCACCGCCCCCATCGAGCCAGCCATGAAAGAGAATTCAAACGCACAGGCTACAACAGGCAAGCCTAGTAACTTCCCCTGCATCACAACCAAGGCATCTTTTTCTCCAGTTGTTTTCTGCGCGATGGCAATTCGCTCTTTATATCGTTTTAAGTCTTTAAAACCCAAAATATCCTGCGGTTCCAACTCACTTGCCAACTCTTGCTGTGTTCCATGATCCAGGAAAGTGTTCAACCTTTGACGTGCAGCCATTCTCATGTGATGAGAGCACCTAGGACATACTTCCAAATTCTCTTTTAATGCCGCGCGATAAAGTATTTGTTCACATTCAGGGCATTTTGTCCAAACGCCCTCAGGAATAGACGCTTTGCGCGAACCTATTATATTTTTATTCTCAAATAACCTTTCTAGCCAACTCATGAGTACCTCATTATTTATCACCTCGTAGCAGGACATCTGCATCGTTTGCCCGCTCTGACTGTTAAATAAAATTGTATGCAACTCAGTCTGAGGATAAAGTGCAATATGCTGGCTTGATAATCCAACAAAGTGGGACAATAGAATGTTTGATAACGTCGACCAAATCTGGTTAAAAAGTTTTCACTGTGTGTATGAAAACAACAGCTTTAAGCGAGCCGCTGAGTGTTTGAATATACCAACATCGAATGTCAGCCGACATATTGCCCTGCTTGAAGAAAAGTTAAACATCAGGTTGTTCAATAGAACGACAAGGCGAATGACGCCTACCGAGGCTGGAGAAGAGCTCTATAGCAGCACTCGTCCACTATTAGAACAACTCAACAACGCGCTAGAAACCGTGACTCGCCACTCGCACACCGTAACGGGAGAGCTACGTATTCTTATGCCAGACACACCTGTACTGGCCAAAGCGGTTGTCACCTTTTGCACGCAATACCCGTCAATCTCTTTGTCTTGCGATACAACGCTAAACCCTAAAGATGATGTTATTGATAGCTTTGATGTCATTTTGAGTTTTCATAGAGGGACTTTGTCTGACAGCAATTGGGTAGCAAGGGAAATCAAACGCTGGCCCAGTGCTATTTTAGCTGCGCCTCAACTGCTTAATAAGTACGCCAGCCCTTACAAAATTACGGATTTAAATCATGTTCCCTGTATCACGACACTTACCGCAGTAAATGGTGCTCCCTGGGTGTTTAAAAACCCCGACGGAGGTCATATTACGCAAACAGTACAATCCTCGTTCAAAGTAAACAGTGGCCATCTCGCTAAATCTGGCGCGTTATCAGGGCTTGGATACGCAATACTTCCAATAGAATCATGCAAAGATGAGATCGAGAGCGGCAAGCTTGAAGTCATCCCTCTAGAATACGAACCTGAAGATTTAGTGCTTTATGCGTTTTACTCTTCTAGAAAGCACTTAGCCAAGAAAATCTCTATGTTTGTTGAGCACTTAAAACAACACGCGAAGCTTAACGCCTAGTTAAGCACTAACCATTTATCCCAATAACTATAAAAACTGGCATAGTAGAGCAAATCGACATTCGATTTTCTCAAATAAAAAAGCCAGCAATCGAGATTTACTGGCTTTTGCAAAAGGATTTCCGTTGGCGTTTAAATTCTAAACGCTCCTACGTGGCGATCGAGAGTTCTCGATAATTCCGCAAGTTGTTGACTTGATTCTTCCAATTGCTCACTCGCCGTTAGCGCGTTTTTCACGGAGTGACTGACGGTATCCATATTCATGTTAATTTCATTTGCTACCGTCGATTGCTGTTCTGTTGCCGTTGCCACTTGAGTATTGATATCCAAAATAGTAGTAACTTGATCAGCAATTGCCTCTAGTGCTTGTCGAGCCAGCTCCGTTTCTGCAGTGCCTTCTTCAATAAGGGTTCTACTATTACTCATTGAATTAACCGCACTTTGGGCTTCGGTTTGCAACTGATGGATCATATTGTCAATTTCATCAGTGGACTGAGCCGTTTTAGTGGCAAGATTACGGACCTCGTCTGCCACTACGGCGAAACCTCGTCCGGCATCACCGGCGCGCGCTGCTTCAATAGCGGCATTTAACGCCAATAGGTTCGTTTGCTCAGAGATCCCTCTAATGACTTCGAGAATACTACCAATCGACTGAGTGTTGTCCGCAAGACTTACGATAATATTGGAAGTACTGTTCATCTCGTTTTCAAGGTTCGTCATTGCCGTCTTGGTTCTTTCTAGCGTCTTATAGCCATCTTGAGTCTCATTACTTGCCGTGCTCGCAGCACTCGCTGCACCAGCAGCATTTGACGCAATTTCGTTGACGGTCGCGATCATTTCGTTCATAGACGTGACAACCAACATGGTTTGCTCATTCTGCTCCTGCCCTCTTGCAAGCGCTTGTTGAGATTGTCCACGCAGCGCAACAGCAGAACCATTCAGATCCACACCAGTATTTACAACTTGTGTAATGATTTCATGTACCTTGCCAACAAACACGTTGAACGCCGAAGAAATTTGTGCAACTTCGTCATTACCTTTTGCTGGTAAACGAACCGTTAAGTCTCCGTCACCTTTCGAAATGTCTTGCAACGCCTCCTTAAGCGCAGAGAGCGGTCGCATCAGCTTGTTGAGTAGCAGCGATAGAGCCAACACACACAGAACGAAGATCACCACCATGGAAATCAGTTGGGAAGTAATAATTCCATTCGTCGCTTGGCTTACTTCTGTAATAGGAATACCAATATCAAACGTGCCGTACAACTGACCATTCACGTAGATCGGCGCCATGATATCAAACACCCACACTTTCTGGACATCGGCATACCACTTTGAATACTGTTGTACCCCCTTGGTTGCACCTTCAACGGTGTAGTTATCATTGTAGGTTTTATTTAGCTTTTGCTTATCACTGTGAGCAACCGCCGTCACATTGCGATCAATTACGACTGCATAGCTTACGTCTGAACGTTGTTTCAAACCCTCAACGAGCGATTGTAAGTCTTGCATTGGGTTGGCTGAGTTCTCCAAAATATAACTTGCATTTCCTGCTAAAAACTCAGCTTGAACTTGGGATTTGTTTAAGATGATGTCATCGATTTTCTGACTCGAAATTAGGTACGTTGATGCCATACTTGCCACGACAGCAATACCAAACATGGCGCAAACGGCTAATAAGATGATTCTTTTCATTTTAATTGTCTCGGTACAATTCAATGTGATGCTCACGACAGAGCGTTAAGCCTTTCGCCTCTTATAACCAACACAAACTGTATTTTTAGCCTGTCTGGCAAAGCTAGACGTAACTTTGTAGCCACTGTATCTGCCTGATTACCGATAACTTTAGAATGAAGGAAGAAAAGTCTTCAAAACGTCACATTTCTACGAGGTTTGGCTGAAAGACAAGAGAGCAATCGCTAACTTCAAGTAAGCGGCCACACTAGCATCGAGAGTTAAAAAAGAGTTCTAGTTAGAGCCTTGAAAATATAAATAAGCGAACGCTTCGACCTATATTCTTACAATTCTCCTTTGCTCAACTAAGTTAATTCTATTCCAAACTCTTTGATAACGATGGTCACAATGAAGAAACAAACGATTGAAATAATGGCGCAAATTCCCAAAGAGAACCAAAATGAGTATCGGCTCAGTAAGAAAGGAAAAACTAGAAACATCGGCAATGTAGGCAGTACATACCAAAAAGTATAAAACGCGTGGTTCGCGAGCTTTTCCTGACCTTGCCCTTCAATATACATCCAAATCAAAGCTAAAATAGTGACCGTCGGGAGCGCTGCAATCAGCGCTCCCGCTTTATCACTTCTCTTGGCAACTTCAGATATCAGCACCACTATTCCTGCGGTTAACGCGTACTTAGTAATCATCCACAACATGAAAGAGCTACCTTTAATAAACAAAAAGCGACGTAATAATTACAACAGAGCTTAGCTCATTAACGTCGTAAACCCGTGCATGCCCATATATACACCAACGGCACTAATCAAGATCCCCGATAGATAAGGTGCACGACGAGCCACATCGTTCAAACCACTCCACTTCGATGTTGCTTTTTGAACGCCCACTGCCGCGACAACACCAACCGCAACTAAAGTTAACGCTAGACCAATACTGAACGACACCACCAAGGTTGCACCAAGTGTCATGGCCTTAAGTTGCAAACAAATGAGTAAAACAGTGACCGCCGCCGGGCATGGTATTAACCCACCAGTCAAACCAAACAGAAGTATTTGTCCATTGGTAACATCTCGATCGCCAAAGCGCTTTTGAATATCTAGAGCGTGAGCACGCTCATGAGCGTCTTGGTACTCTTTATTCTCACCTTCCGAGTGGGAATCCGCATGAAAATGCACCTCGAAATCGTGGGTGTGATCATGGTGCCCGACCATCAACGTGACGAAAAAATCATCAGAGGCTTCAACACAGGAGGCGGATTCCAAATAGCCATCGCGATAAATAAAGTGATAAATATCAGAAGGCTGTCTGATTGCGTTGGGTAGCACTAGTTTAACGTTTTCAGCCGTTAAAGGCTTACCGTTAAGTGTGCGTAACTGAAAACGGCAGTGATGCCCTTCATCTACGATAGAAAGCGATAGATGCCCATGACCAGTATCGACAACTTGCGTTCTCCAGTCTCGAGCTTGCTTATGAGCTTTGTGCCAAGCTCGCTCATCGCTCCACGTTCTCCAGAACATCCATAAACCCGTCGAGACGATAATCACCCCAGAGATAAGCTGCATCCATGGCTCCGCAGCTTCTGCAGTAAATCTTTGGCTTATATACATCCCACCCGCAGCAATTATCCATACGATCGCCGTATGGGAAAGCGTTGCAGCCAGCCCCAACATCACCGCCTGCTTCACTGTTCCTTTTACGGCCACAATAAACGCCGCCATCATCGTTTTTGAATGTCCTGGCTCTAATCCATGTAACGCTCCTAATAAAATGGCGCTGGGAATAAAGAACCACCCATTACCTTGTTGTAGTAACGCGACAAAATCCATTGTTGTTCTCTGTTGTTGATCTTGGATTCAAGTACGAAGTGCGACACCTCTGAACATAAAAACAGTGAGATGCGATAATCATGAAGTTTGCTCCCGCCAAGAAGTAAAAAACATGAAATACACACACCTCACTGAGAACGAAAGGTA
>NZ_VHSY01000050.1:0-1024 GCF_013048625.1 Vibrio sp. 11-4(1)
GGGGGACGCTTACCACTTTGTGGTTCATGACTGGGGTGAAGTCGTAACAAGGTAGCGCTAGGGGAACCTGGCGCTGGATCACCTCCTTATACGATGATTATTGCGATGAGTGTTCACACAGATTGATACGGTTTATAAAGTAAAGAGACGATACTGGGTCTGTAGCTCAGGTGGTTAGAGCGTTCGCCTGATAAGCGAGAGGTCGGTGGTTCGAGTCCACTCAGACCCACCAATTTCTTTTTCAAGGAATTGGCGACAGTATCGACACCTTGATGGGGCTATAGCTCAGCTGGGAGAGCGCCTGCCTTGCACGCAGGAGGTCTGCGGTTCGATCCCGCATAGCTCCACCATCTTTAAGTGTTCTTGAAAAAGAATCTTTAAAAATGGTTTTCATCAGAAAATCTAGCTCTTTAACAATTTGGAAAGCTGACAAAACAACAATTTATTGTTGTTTGTAAAGTTCTCAAAGTATTCCTGATGGAATACAACTAAAAACACATTCAAGTGTTCTTGGAATTTGAGTCCGGCAAAATCGAATGTCTCTCGCTCATTCAAATAATGAGAGACAACTTTGGTTGTTTAACATCAATTCGAAACTCCTTCGGGTTGTATGGTTAAGTGACTAAGCGTACACGGTGGATGCCTTGGCAGTCAGAGGCGATGAAGGACGTATTAACTTGCGATAAGCCCAGATTAGGTAGTAAAAACCACTTGAGTCTGGGATTTCCGAATGGGGAAACCCACTTACATAAGTAAGTATCGTTATGTGAATACATAGCATAACGAGGCGAACCGGGGGAACTGAAACATCTAAGTACCCCGAGGAAAAGAAATCAACCGAGATTCCGAAAGTAGCGGCGAGCGAAATTGGACTAGCCCTTAAGCTTTATAGGCGTTAGGTGAACAAGCTGGAAAGCTTGGCGATACAGGGTGATAGCCCCGTAACTGACGACGCATATTCAGTGAAATCGAGTAGGGCGGGACACGTGATATCCTGTCTGAATATGGGGGGACCATCCTCCAA
>NZ_VHSY01000051.1:0-830 GCF_013048625.1 Vibrio sp. 11-4(1)
TGTACTAACAAATTGCTTAAGAGTGATTCGTAACGCGTGGCATTTTTACTTTGCGGTGGCTTATGTGATTAAGGCGCTGTGCGGTAGCTTTTGTATTGCGTTACTCACACCTTAGCAAGGCGTTATGCGATTCAATAATATGGAAGCAAAATGGTAGAAATAGAGAAGATTAACGAATCAAATATTGGGGCAATTAAGCTTATTCGTTTAGCTGATGAACAAGTTAAGTTTGCTGGTACAGCTGATGAATTCATATCAAGTGCAAGTGAGACAACTCATTTACATGTCATAAAAAACAACGGTTCAGTAGTCGGTTTCTTCAAATTGGATGTTGATTATTCTTCTAACTATGAGTTTTGTCCGCCAGATGGGCTAGGATTAAGAGCTTTTGCTATCGACACTAGTCAGCAAGGTAAAGGGTTAGGCACGAAGGCGGTCAAAGCTCTCTTTCCCTACTTAAAAGCCCACTACTCAGCGTTCAATTGGATTTACCTGACAGTTAATTGCAAAAATCCAGGAGCAAAAGTGTGTTACGAAAAAGGTGGTTTTGAAAACTGTTTTGAACAGTATTTGGGTGGTCTAGCGGGTCCTCAATACATAATGTGCGCAAAAATCGCATAACAAAGCGTTTAAGAGTGATTCCAAACGCTTGCCGGTTTCGCTTCGCTCACAGTATGGCAAGCGCTTGTCACACCTTAACGCAGCGTTAGAGTTCATGATGAAAGGAGTAAACAATGTTAGATTTACCAAAAAGTATTCAGGTTTTATTTAGTAATAATCCTAAATTAGCTGAGTTAGTCCCAAACCCTATTGTTGTTGCAAATACTTCA
>NZ_VHSY01000052.1:0-822 GCF_013048625.1 Vibrio sp. 11-4(1)
GTAAATCAATTGGTTGGAGAGAAAAAGCGCAAAAAGTATTACAAGGTGAAGCTGTAATCAAAGACGTATGTGATCACTGTAATAATGTAGTTCTCGGTACGCTTGATGCTCACGCTAAGTCTGCGCTTGAAAAGGCTGGAGCATTTACTCCGAATTTTAATAAAAGCACCGTAGATTTTGAGTATGATTTTAATCAGTATGCACGTTGGTTGCTTAAAGTAGCATTCAATTCATCTAGGGCTAGTGGAAAACATCTAGGAGTTTTCGATCAATATAAAGATTTAATTCTCGATAAAAATAAAAATTACTCCAGTTTTATAATTACTGGTGGATTACTAAAACCCTATAAATTAACCAAACAACAAAAAATTGACCATGGTCAATCATTATTTGCTGATTCTTCTGGTTATGTTAACCCATTTTTTTCAAGGGTCTCTTGGGCTCAAAATCTACCAAATGATATTTCAGTTAAACAAATCGTTATTGGTGCTCTTGTGTTTCACGTTGTTAGTTTTAGCCCCAATATGTCAAGAGTTCGAAAACGAGAACTTCAAAAAGAATACCTTAAAATGTGTAAAGGTATGGCAATTTTGAACAAAGGCAGCAGTAGAACTAAGTTATCTCAGTTACCACTCACTTTTGTAGATTCAATGGGACCACATATGCTGAGGGAGGAAGTTAAGCCTCACATGGACAAATTGCTAACAAGTTGTTAAAGAGGGATTCGCAACGCATGGCATTTTTACTATGCGTTAGTTTCAGCGATTAAGGTGGTATGCGGTGACATTTGTATTGCGTTGCTCACCCCTTAACAAGGCGTTA
>NZ_VHSY01000053.1:0-807 GCF_013048625.1 Vibrio sp. 11-4(1)
TCGACTATCCAGATGGTCGGATTGCCGTTCAGTATGGCGAGAGAAAGTTAAGTTTCAGAACCTTTGATAAGCTGGCTAAAGTGGACCAAACTCAAGTCGTCGACAATAAAAGACTGGGTAAAGTCCTCCAATTTGCCAAAGAGAAGCAGAAAGAATTTGATAAAGCCCAACTTAGGGAAAGAAGTCAAAGCGCGCCTAAACGAACAGCTCAGAAGCGTGCTATGGCTCAGTTAAGAGCATTAAACCCAGTACTGGCTGCCCCTGATAGTTTTAAGGTGAGTTACAGCAAAAACGGTTAAAAACCTATTTAGATAAACGACACTCGGAACTAATACAGCTAATAGTGTAGTGAATTGCGCCTTGTTCAGACTGTTTATCACTGATGCCCTGCTTCCTAACCATGTCTGACCAATACTCACACAAGCATCAAAGTCTGTGCGTTGTTCATATGCAGTTAAAAAATCAGAGCAAAAAGGCGTTATAATTCGTTTCATTCTCAAGAGAACATATCATCTCTAAACGCTTTAAAACGATCGTACGCTTGTTGCTTTCGTATCCAAGCTTGAGTCAATTCGTCTTTAGAGACACTCCCGGACCTAAACTCTTCTACAGTCTTATCGTAAGCTTCATTAGCTTGGGTTTCCTCATTTTTCAGTAAGATGAACTGAGGCCAAGACTCTGTGTTGATGCTCCCCATAACTTTCTCCAAACACCTGTATGATGCTAAGTGCTTATAAGTATAGATCAGCAGACAAACAGGACATTTCTACTTTGCTGAGGACAGGACATTTTAAAATGGGATTGACA
>NZ_VHSY01000054.1:0-789 GCF_013048625.1 Vibrio sp. 11-4(1)
CTTGGATTCAAGTACGAAGTGCGACACCTCTGAACATAAAAACAGTGAGATGCGATAATCATGAAGTTTGCTCCCGCCAAGAAGTAAAAAACATGAAATACACACACCTCACTGAGAACGAAAGGTATATGATTTCTGCACTCAGAAAGCAAGGAATTAGTACCGCTAAAATAGCTAAACAACTGGGTCGTCACAAAGCCACTATCTATCGAGAAATTGAACGCAACTCCCGATATAACAGACACTTTAAAAGGTACTCCTATCAGGCATGGAGAGCCCAACAAATGGCTCGCAACCGATTGAGCCGATCGCGCAGAAATAAGCGCTATAGCGAAATCGACTTCAGGTTACCTGAAGCCTTGTTAAGACTGGATTGGAGCCCTGACCAAATCGTCGGATACCTAAACGTAAGAGGCTACCCAACAATGAGTCACGAGCTCATTTATCAGCATGTTTGGAACGACAAAACTCTCGGTGGAACACTATGGAAACACCTACGACAATCCACCAAGAAAAGACGTAAAAGGTATAACTCAAAAGACAGCCGAGGGCGGCTAGCAACAAAGCGCCATATTACCGAAAGACCTGCAAAAGCTGAGCATCGAAAAGAGCCTGGTCACTGGGAAATTGATACCGTCGTTGGCCGCGGAACCAAGCACTGTATCGTGACTTTAGTCGACAGAATGACTGGCTACACTTTTATTGGGCAAATGGACGATAGAACAAGCGAGTCGCTCAACGTAAGAATGAGCAAAATCATGACCCGCTCTGACTTACCTTTTAAGACGA
>NZ_VHSY01000055.1:0-777 GCF_013048625.1 Vibrio sp. 11-4(1)
CATCAGCGATGCCATAAAAACCATTAAGAAACACAAACCTCAACGTGTCGTCATCGAAGCTACAGGTCGATTAGAAATGCCTTTTATACTCGCCTGTGACAAAGCCAAATTACCTTATGTTATTGCCAACCCACTACGTATTAAAAGGTTTGCTGGTGCCATTGGTCAACGAGCTAAGAACGACCGTTTAGATGCCGCTCTCATCGCACATTATGCTGAACGTGTTCAGCCAGGACTGACCAAACTAAAAAGCGAAAACATACGTCTTATGAGTGACTTAGTCACAAGGCGTAACCAACTACTCACCATGCAAACCATGGAAAGAAACCGACTACAAATATTACCTAAGAATATCTCGTCTACGATTACCCCTATCCTTACCGCCCTGAAAAATCAGATTGAAAAAGTAGAAGCAAAGATAGCGAAACTGATTGAGAGTTGTCCTGAGTATCAAGCCAAAAATACTATTCTCCAAAGCATGCCTGGTGTTGGTAAAGTCCTTGCGGCATCCCTAATTAGTAATGTACCCGAGTTGGGCTTTATCACTAACAAACAAGCTTCTTCTCTCATTGGTGTCGCACCGATAACAAGAGAAAGTGGCCGCTTTAAAGGTAAGCGGCTGATACAAGGAGGGCGGACTCAAGTTAGGACCGTTATGTACATGGCGATGATGTCGGCTATCCAATGCAACCCTGTTTTCAGAGCAACTTATGAACGACTACTTACGGCAGGAAAACCGAAAAAAGTTGCCATTGTTGCCTGCATGAGAAAGATGGT
>NZ_VHSY01000056.1:0-762 GCF_013048625.1 Vibrio sp. 11-4(1)
TATAAGTTACTAGAACCCCTTGAAAAATTCAGCTAACAAAGCATTTAAGAGTGATTCGCAACGCTTGGCGGTTTCGCTTCGCTCAAGTATAGCCAAGCGTCGCTCACACCTTAATGCGGCGTTAGTTTGCAAAGGGCAGAAAAACGTTTATGGTCTAAAAGCCTTGTTCTGCGTTCTAGCTATTCACCTGTTATTTCCCAAAGACTTTTCATCGAAATAGGCATCTCGCGTAGCCAGTTTTTCGGTTAATTGGCTTTCGTGTTATTCATTTCTTCCGTGTTAGTAAGGTTCATTTCTCAATATTCTTGCACGCTGCTTCTTTGGTTTTGAACGTTAAGCGGGAACATTGAAAGATGGTATTTGTGGCCGTCGGCATCTACGAAAGTCTTCTTAGCCAAGTGCGTTTTGTTGGTTGGGTTTAAATTCTGAGCTGCCCGTTTTACTTTTGCGTTTAAAACCATTAGTTTCATAGCTAATTCAGCACCTTGGCGCTAAACCTTTGGCTTCATCGCGGTGGCAAACTAACAAAGCGCTTAAGGCAGATTCGCAACGCGTAGCATTTTTAGTATGCGTTGATTTATGCGTTTAAGGTGTTATGCGGTGGCTTCGTATTACGTTGCTCACTACTTAGCTTAGCGTTATGCGATATGAGAAAGTTGATAGTATGGAAAGTAATGTAGTTAAAGAAATAATTGAAGCAGAGGAGAAGTTAAAAACTTCAATGCTCAATTCAGATATGATTGCCTTGCAAGACTTATTGTC
>NZ_VHSY01000057.1:0-759 GCF_013048625.1 Vibrio sp. 11-4(1)
AAATTGCTAACAAGTTGTTAAAGAGGGATTCGCAACGCATGGCATTTTTACTATGCGTTAGTTTCAGCGATTAAGGTGGTATGCGGTGACATTTGTATTGCGTTGCTCACCCCTTAACAAGGCGTTATGTGCTTAGGGAGAAAAAGTAACATGCTTAGAAAGCTGGGAGACTTTCCGAATAGGAGTGTCGTAGAGTATGCGACAGTACTTATTCGCGTGAGAAATGATCTTCTACCTCAAAACCTGCGCTCTTATCATTGGGAGCATGATGATAATTCAATGATTACTGTCGGTGTTTCACCTGCGGGACGATTGCGTGGAAAGAGCATTTACCTTGACTCAATAGAGTTAGCAGAACAGTTTGCAGCCTTTTTGCATCAACAGTTCGAAAAACGAAAATATAAATCAAACTACACGATCGAAGTGCTTGTAGACACTACTTCACAAGGTAAAACAGTAACTCGTTGGAAAGAGTCTGACTCTCGTGATGTAAGGGATGTACTTTTGTTAAATGTACGCACATAACAAACAGTTCAAGTGGGATTCAGCACGCGTGGCATTTTTGGTATGCGGTGGTTTTTGTGTTGAAGTGGCATGCAGTAACATCGGTATTGCGTGCTTCACCCCTTAACTGGGCGTTATGTGAATGGAGGTCAAAATGTCTTCTGTGCCAAGAAATAAGGATGAATTGGAGTTGGCTATAAACTCAATATTTCCGAAACTCATGGCTGACTATCGTTCAATTCCGGAAAGCAAAGC
>NZ_VHSY01000058.1:0-756 GCF_013048625.1 Vibrio sp. 11-4(1)
GGCGTTATGTGAGTTGGTGGGGTCAGAGTTAAGGAAAATATAATGAATACAGAAGAATATTGGAGACTATGGAACGAGTCACTTTTGAGAACTCTTGGTTTAAATTTAAATCCATCGTTTGGACCAGAGTTTGAGTTCAAAGATGTACCTTTAGAAAAGATTCAAGGAACAATTTCTTTAATTGAAGATATCTTCACTAAAATTATTAAAAAAAGAGATCAAGATGGCGTTAGTCGTGAGATTACAAGGTTAGATTGCACAAGGTTATCCTATGAATTGCAAGTTGAATTAAAGAAGAACGGTATAAAGTCTATATTAGTTACTGGTGACTATGTTTTTCATGGCGACCCAATGTATAACGTATCAGAGAAATATATTGTTTCCCAATTAGGGGCATCATCACCAGGAATGGGATTACATACTTGGCTTGTGCTAGATAATTATTTATTAGTTGATTCGTCAATAATTATTTTTAATGAAAAAGAAAAGTTTTTGGCAAAGGAAATAGATGGAAAACCGTACATTAAAGATATAGAAAAAATCAATTCAGACTTGTTCTACATTCCTTTCGTTTTGGGTGAGGAATATTTGATTAAAATTAATGCGCTTCATTCTACTTCCGACGTACTGTTATCTGATGTGAACGTCAAAGGTGACTTACATACAAACACATCGATTGAACCTTCGAGAAATACACTTTGTCCATGTGATAGTGGTGATAAGTATAAATACTGTTGCGGTAAACTCACATAACAA
>NZ_VHSY01000059.1:0-724 GCF_013048625.1 Vibrio sp. 11-4(1)
GGCGTTAGCTGAATAGAGGCAACTTTGATTATGTTTGTAATTCCAGATACTGATAAGAAAATACGGGCGAAGATCTCTAGCTACAAATCGGCGTTTAACCGTGAACTGAGAGATTATGGGTATATCTCTGATGGTTATGGCAAGAGATACTTAATGTTTCCGTTGTTGCTTGTTCTAAATGATCTAAAGAAAGCAGAAGAATATGTAGGGTGGCATGATTCACAGTTTCCTGATGATATGGGAGAGCCTATTCAGATGCTGTGTCGTTCAATACTAACGTATCGTATAGGCAATATTGATCAAGCTTCTTACGAATTAGCTGAAACCATGCTTTCAAATGTGTACTTATTGCCATGGCTACTAAATGAAAAAGTAGAGCCTTTTGATATGTGGCATACATCTAACTTCCAAATGGTTGATCACTGTGAGTATGTACCAGAGAGGGTTCTAGAAAGCATATCAGAGCAGGAGTTTGAATGGATTTCCCGTTGTTATAATTCAGAGGCTTTTATAAAAGCGCGGACACGTTACATTGAAATCCACATGCTCTTAAATCTTGTATCAGACATTGATGAACGCGCTAGATTATTAGGTGAGTCCTATAAGTTACTAGAACCCCTTGAAAAATTCAGCTAACAAAGCATTTAAGAGTGATTCGCAACGCTTGGCGGTTTCGCTTCGCTCAAGTATAGCCAAGCGTCGCTCACACCTTAATGCGGCGTTA